>JAILPG010000081.1 GCA_024699595.1 Lachnospiraceae bacterium
TAAAAGCGCAGCAAGAATATAGGAGCTCGCTCCTCTTGCCACCCCTATCTCTATCGCATTTTCAACTGTTAGTCTTGCTATGCGCAAACACAGATCCGTAAACTCCTCCGGCACCTGCAGTATCCCTCTGGTACTCCATACCACCCCGGGCTCAGGCTCCTTCGCAAGCTTAAAGAAAGGGAAAAAGCCATATGCATTAAGCTTAGAACGTAACCAGGTCCGGTCGCATATCTGCTCATCCGATGCTTTGACAACTTCCTTAAGTATTTCAAGCTGCCCTTCTTTTATCTTCTCATAATGATCTCCGGTCAGTACGGAGATATCTTCCGGCTTTATCCCGCGATCCCGGAAAGCCGCACTGCTCTCTTCCGGTCTTCCCGAACAGTCTATGATCATATCCGGTGCACAGGCTAAGGCTTCATCTAACGTCATCCGTTTGAAAAAGATCTCGGGATCCTCTGCATTAAATCCTGTCTCAGCGATTATCTCTATATCTCCGTTATTCCTCAGCGCAAAAAGATCCCGCTGTTTTGCATAATCACTGTAACGCAAGCCGTATGTTACGATCTTCTTTTTTTTTGCCATTATCCTAAAACTCCCACCTCGGAATCGTGGTATTTCCACTACTCGCTTCTTCTCTTCGTACTACTTTGTTCCCGACTTTCTCATCATAATAGAAATCAAGGTACACGTAGTAATCTTTTATTCCCATCTTCTCCAGCTGTTTTCCTATCTCCTGATGCCAGAGGCTTACGATTATCACGCGGCTGTTTTCGTCCAGCATAGCCGGCAGTTCCGCCGGATCCTTTACATCAACACCGAAGGTTTGCTTACCCCACTTTGCCGAAGAGTTGTCAAAGGTGCATACCACCTGTTCTCTTCTGTTAAATCTCTCCAGCCAGATACGCAGGCTGTCTGCCGCACCGAAAAGGAATATCTTTTTCCCGTCTATTCCGTCAAGCATACCGGTATAGCGCTTCACGTATACTTTGTAATCCGTATCCGTATCATAGAACCAATGCGCAGGCCTTGCCTCCTGTGCACCGAGCGGCCATGCCCATTCATCGTAGACTTCAGTCAGGATCTTTCGCGGTTTGGCCGGAGCCTTCAGTGTAAGGCCCTCAAATTGCACGGTACCGGCAGGTTCAAACCACTCCTTCAGATATACCGCTTCTTTTTTTTCTACAGAGCCAAGTGTCGGTGTGCTGTAGCATCCGGCCCCCGGGATCTCATTAAGCGGTATGATATCGATCGGAATCCCCATATGTCCGCCTGTCCTGAGCGCATCCAGGAAGTTTTTACGAAAAGCCGTTGTGCCTTCTTTTCTGAGCTTTGCGATATTTGAAAGTCCTTCATCAAGCGGGGTCTGAAGGAAATATCCTTCCCCAAACCACTTTTTGTTCATACACAGCTTCCTATAATCTTCCACCGGCATCGCCACATCCACATCATCATCCCAGGGCAGGAAGCCTTCATCTCTTATGGCTCCCAGGAGCGTTCCGTAAAAGGCATACCACTTAAGACCGTGCTCTTCGCAAACACGGATGAATTCGTGTAATAATCCGAGCTGGATGGTTCTGAGTTTTGTTAAATTGTCGATCATATCATGAACTCCTCACTTTACAGACTGCTCTATCCTACAACTATGCTCATTTTGGCTCTCATCATCCCGGTGCCACATGTGATCGGCGTCTCCGTTTCATGATATAAGAAGCCCAGTTAACTATCAATTCCGCTGCTCTTTTTATTCCTGATCCGGATCATATACGCACCCTATCCCCATCCATTTATCCGGATATTTTGAGAATATACGATGCATTTTTCCCTGGGTCCTTTCACAGACTTCTTTCCACATGCGAACAGTACCACCGTTCTCTCCATCGTATTCATGTGCATAGATATCATGAAATGCTGTCATATGCTTCGACCATCTGCCTACATTATCAAAATCCCTGATAGAACCGTCATATGAATGATCGGCGTCGATGAATACAAAATCAAATCCCTGTCCGCTGAAGTCATCAGATGTATCCGGCACGGCCTTCTGCAATTGCGGCAGCAGCTTTTTATACTCCTCAAAATGATCAAGCTGATCGTAGATATCTACCATGGTATACTTTATATCCGGATTTGTTGCCGCCATAACAGCACACATAAAATATGAACTTCTTCCCCTGTATACCCCTATTTCTATCGCTGTATCAAATTTGAAACGGCTTAAAGAGGCACAGAAATCCGCAAATTCTTCCGGGATCTGGAGCAGACCATATATATCCCATCTGATCGAGGGATCAAATGTATACCACTCCGCCTGAAAACAATTCAAGCCATATTCTATAATCTGCTTATACATCCATTTAGGGTCACTCCGAAGTTCATATCCGGCCTGCAATATTCTTTTTAAAACGCAGATCTGCCGCTTTACAGTCTCTTCAAGATAATCAGCCTCACCGTTCTCTTCTTTAAATACCTCATCAATTGATAACAGTTTTTCATCTGC
>JAILPG010000083.1 GCA_024699595.1 Lachnospiraceae bacterium
TGTGCTCTATGGTATATTTATGGATATATGCAGTGAACACGGACTGATAAAGCAGCCAAAGACAGATGATGAGAGTAAGCAAAGGATAAAATCTCTGTATTCAAACGGGATATCTATACGGCAGATAGCAAAGATGGAATCTATATCTGTCGGTCTGGTGCATAAGATCATACATTCCAACCGGGCTCAGGAGGAGAAATAACCATGGCATTTATTTGGAAAAGAAATTTCCGCTTGTATCTGTAACAATCGCAGTGCTGTGTTTGGCTATAACGATCATATCGCAGTTAAACCCATCAACTTACATTACATTCGCCTTTACCTATCCGGTGAAATATCCATGGCAGTTGATCAGTTATGTTTTTCTGCACGGAATTGCCACAGATTTACTACCACCCGACTTCCCGTACGATCCGATGGCACTTGCAATAGGGCATGTGTTATTCAATCTGCTTTTGCTACTTCCCTTTGGCATTTTGTGTGAAAAGATCTTGGGCAGTACTAAGTTTTTTCTCTTATCGTTGGTAGCTTGGATTGTAGATATTGCATGTATTTTTGCAATAGCGATAAGTTCCAATGACGATTCTTTTATAAGTGCCGGAGCTTCCGGAGTGTTTTTTCATATATGCCTGTCGGGATGTATATTATTATTTCATTAGGCAAGAAATTCGGGTTTGGGAAATTGTTTAAGCAAGTGACTTTTTACCTCTTAATGCCCATTGCGATTTTTACATTTCTATTTGCGGTAAGCCCGAATGTAGCCGGAGTAACAGGAGTAGGATCGATGATCCTTCATCTTCTGGCATTATGCGTAGGAGTATTGATGGCAGTCCTTTTTAGAAAAACAATAAGGGGGTATTATGAATCAAAAGCATAGTGAGAATTTCCACATCAATTTTTGTAATATTGTAGTTTAAACATATCTTAGAAACACTGATGGGGCTGTCGCACTAAATGCTTTTTATCATCTAAAAGCGACAGCCCCCTTTTCTTTATTATCATAAGCTATATTGTTTTACTTAAGGTCTTGTATATGGTAAAATCATAAGCGTGTCTGGGCATTGACAGCACCGTATTGGGGGATCGCTGATCATGATCAAAGGATGAGATAAAATGGAAAAGTATGTTCGTAAAGTAAACTATTATGAAACTGATAAAATGGGGATCACACATCATTCCAATTATATCAGGTGGATGGAAGAGGCCAGGATAGATTATCTTGATCAGGCAGGCATGGGATACAGAAAGCTGGAAGAGGATGGAGTTATATCTGCTGTGATCGGGATAGAATGTGAATATAAAAAGGCGACTACATTTGGAGATACGGTAGAGATCACGGTAGAAGTAGAGGAATATACGGGAGCAAAACTTATCCTGAGCTACATAATGCTTGATGTAAAAGACCGGAAGATTGTTTTTCGGGGAAGATCCACGCACTGTTTCCTTAACAAATCAGGAAGACCTGTCATATTGCGGAATTCGTTCCCTGAATTTGATGCAAAGCTTAAGGAGATGGCAGCGGGGGAAAAGCATGAGAAGTAAAAGCAAAAAGCTCATAAAAAGTATCTTATGTATAGTGTTATGCTCGTATTTAACAGGCTGCCTGAGATATAACCCGCCGGAAGGATACAGCGAACAGCATCATACTTATGATGAAATGGTGGAATATGCGAAGAGCCTTGATCCTCAGGCTACTGTCGGAGAGGAATATACGGATACAGAAGAAAATTACTGCAAGTACCGTATATGGCCTGCAGTGATAAACGGCATAGAGTGCGGCGTTGCCAGTGAATCAAAAAAAGTCTGGAATGAGGGCATGTTTGCTGGAGAGTTTGCTAAAGAGTATTACCGTTTTGATACGGATCATGATTATTATATTGCCCGTGATCTTCTGAAAAAATACCCTGAACTTGGCAGCATGGAGGATACCACATACAGCCATTTTCAGTATAATGATATATTGGTATCGGAGATCTCAACAGACAGTCTCACAGAAGATGAACTGGATGTTCTTTGGGTATCCTATAACAATATATATGATGAGTTTATTCCCAGGGCAATCTGCAAAACGTATTGGCTTGAGATAGATTTTGCTGATGATGCATCCTTTTATATAAAGGATACACAGGAGGATACTATTGAACGCCTCAGGGAAAGATTGCGTGAAAAGGGTTATCTGACGGATTAGATCAACAGTGATATAATTTTTGGGAGGTATAAAAATGATAAAGATATATGGGATGCCCACCTGCCCCTATTGTGATTATGTTCATGAACAGATCATAGGGCGTGAGAGTGAGTTTGAGTACATCAATATAGCCGAGAACATAAGGAACATGAGCGCTTTTACACGGCTCAGGGATAAGGATCCCGTTTTTGATCATTGTAAAGAGATAGGTGATGTAGGAATCCCGGCGTTTGTGTTTGAAGACGGCAGAGTGTCCGTGGATCCGGCAGATGCAGGTCTGATTGAATATGGTACACCTAACGCCTGCTCTATTGAAGACCACAGGAGCGGGAGAAAAGGGTGTTAGAAAAACAGGAGGGACAATAAAATGACATTTGATGAATTGATAGAAAAGGTAAGAAAGATCGCTGCAGGTAAGGATGTGTCCGATAAGGAATTCCTTGCAGTGCAAGTGAACATCACCGGCAAGAACAGCGGTGTGTTCTATGTGGAGATCAAAGATCATAAGGTAAGTGTGGAACCTTATGATTATCATGACAGGAACTGTGCTGTTACCATGAGCCTGACAGACTTCAACAAGCTGCTTGATGGCAAGCTGGATCCCGTTCTGGCATTCGGTACCGGCAAGCTGAAGGTTGATGGAGATGTCGGCAAGGCTCTCGAATTCTCAAAGCTGTTAAAATAACGTCACCGGTCATATGGAACTTATAAAAGAGATATTCGGCATCGTAAGGATCTATAAGCTTAAGTCACGCATGGATGCGCGTGGCTTGCTGACATATGCCTATGACGGGATTGACGGCTTTAAGGTAAAGGAAACAAGGCTCTACAGCATGCCGCATAAGGGTACCTTCTTTGGCATCCATTACAGAGATGTGGACTCTCCGATGTCAAAGCTAGTTACGGTGATCAAAGGCCGTGGAACAGATTATGTTATAGATCTGAGGAAAGAGTCGGAAACGTATCTTAAATGGGAGGCTTTGGAGCTTACAGAGGATAACTTCCTGGCAGTCTATGTTCCTGCCGGGATAGGGCATGCTTTTATCAGTACGCAGGACGATACGATGGAGCTGTTCTTTATAGATAAGAGCGGTGATGATGGTTATTCAAAGAAACTGAATCATAAAGAAGAGAAGATAGGACTTAAACTCCCGATACCGGTCACGGAGATATCTGATTATGATGCGGATGCACCGTTTCTTAAGTGATACCGGTACGGTAGAAAAATAAATGTATATGAGGGGGGATGAGATGAACGAGCAGGATTGCAGGGCAGTAGAGAACATGTGCTTTACGGGGATGGATCTGGACGGGCTGATCGCCTGTTTCCCGAAATTTCCTAAGGAAGAGATAGAGCGAATCTTTGCGGCGGCAAGTAACAAAAGCTGCGATGATGCAGTGGATACACTCATAAGCATCAACTGCTGATCGTTACAGCGGGGATTATCCGCTCTGATAAACTAACCATGAAAGGGGATCATG
>JAILPG010000101.1 GCA_024699595.1 Lachnospiraceae bacterium
GAATGCCCTCGATCTTTATATAGGAAAAAGCAAAATCATCATAAAGCGTCAGATGGTCAAAAAACAGAGGGATCGACACCAAAAGCGCAAAGCCCGTTAAGATGAGCACCGCCCTGTACGTCTCACTTGTCTTTGGTGTGATCCCCTTAAAATACAGATACAGCACCACATCAAGACAGATCATGAAAAAGAAGATGATGCACAAAACCGCAGGAATATCGCGGTTACTGTTCTGTATGAAGATCCCGTCTATCATGAAGGTCTGAAAACCGCAGTATTTCATGTAGATATCAAGATCGTCGACATCGCGGGTAACGCGCATCTTTACAGATCTGGGATTGTAGATGTGGTCAAGCGCTATCTCATCGCATTTGACAGCCCCGGGATCCGATGGTGAATACAGGCTTATCTTCGATGCTGCATCCGACCTGTAGCTTATCGCCACGTTATAATAACCCTTCGGGATCGAAAGCTTCAGGTGCCAGGGGATCATCTGGTCCGTGGACTCGACCTGCTCAGCCGCATCAAAGTCAAAGAAAAGCGCATTATCCCTTACCTCTCCGAGGTCGGGCGTTGCCTGCCATATCGGGACGGATAGCTCAAAATAAGGCCTTTTATACAATAAAAAAGCCGAAACCATCATAAGGATCAGTTCGATCGCTATGATGATCACGGCCCTTTTTTTCATTATTTTTCCCCCTTAGTGTCTGAAATGTCTCATCCCCGTAAATACCATGGCGATGCCGTATTCATCGCACTTGTCTATGGATTCCTGATCCCTGATGGAGCCGCCCGGCTGAATGATCGCTGTGATGCCGGCCTCGTGCGCTGCCTCAACCGTATCCGCAAACGGGAAAAATGCATCAGATGCAATCACCGCGCCCTTAAGCGCATCCTCGTTGATAAGCTCCTTTGCATGGTCGAAGCACTGTTTTGCTGCCCATACACGGTTGACCTGCCCGGGCCCTATACCTACCGACTGCGTGTTCTTTACGACCACGATGCCGTTAGACTTGGCATATTTTACGATCCTCATTCCGAATCTCATATCATTAAGCTGAGCCTCGGTGGGTTTGGTCTTCGTAACGACCTTAAGCTCCGCCTCGTCATAGAGCTTCGAGTCAATGGTCTGCACGATTATTCCGCCGTTAACCTTCTTTAGATCGAGCGCATTCTCATCCTGCGGAACCGAGATATCCTCAAGAAGCAGGATCCTTAGGTTCTTTTTTTCCTTAAGAAGAGCAAGTGCCTCATCGTCAAATGCAGGGGCCGCAAGCACCTCCAAAAATACCGGCTTCATCGCATTTGCAAGCTCAAGCGTCACCTTCCTGTTTACCACGCAGATGCCGCCGTAGATCGATACCTTGTCGGCTTCAAAAGCTTTGTTCCAGGCCTTAAGGATCGCCTCCTCTTCTGTTGCCGCAGAGTCGATACCCTCTGCCTCGGAACCTGTTTTTCCTGCAAGGGAACCCATGCCAGCAACAGCTACAGAGCCCACGCCGCAGGGATTTCCGTGCTTGCAGGCAACGACCGTCGGATCCTCGAATTCCTTGAGAAGCTCAAGCGCGCCGTTAGTATCGTTGATATTGTTGAAAGAAAGCTCTTTTCCGTTAAGCTGCACGGCATCCGCTAGCGAGCCCTTGCGCTTTCCGATCTCACGGTAAAAAGCAGCCTTCTGGTGCGGATTCTCGCCGTATCTCATATCCTGCACCTTCTCATAAGTGAGAGTCAGGGTTGCAGGCAGATCGTGGTCATTTCTTTCTTTTCTTATGTAATCGCAGATCATGGCGTCATAGTTTGCCGTGTGCATGAACACCTTCTGCATCAGGTAGAACTTGGTATCAAGCGAAACCGCGCCGTTTTCCTTAAGCTCCGAAAGCACCTTTTCGTAATCTGCAGGATCGGTAACGACCGCAACGTCCTGATAATTCTTTGCGGCAGAGCGAAGCATCGTGGGTCCGCCGATATCGATGTTTTCAACAGCCTCAACCCTCGTAACCCCGTCCTTAAGGATCGTAGCCTTGAAGGGATAGAGGTTTACGATCACAAGATCGATCGTATCAACGCCAAGCTCCTTGAGCTGCGCCATATGATCCTTGTTGGCTCTCATAGCAAGGATACCCGCATGCACCTTGGGATGCAGGGTCTTTACACGGCCGTCAAGACACTCGGGAAAGCCCGTAAGCTCTGATATCTCTATCGCATTTATGCCCTCTTCCTTTAATTTCTTGTAGGTACCGCCGGTTGAGATGATCTCGATACCAAGCTTCTCTAGCTCCCTTGCAAGCTCCGTGATACCTGTCTTATCAGAAACGCTAATAAGTGCACGCATATTTTTTCTCCTTTAATCCATGTCCGGATGATCCATCGCATCAATACAGTTGGTTACATATTTATCCTCAAAGGCGCTGCGCCTCATGGGTCTGTCAAAATAGAAGCCCTGTATCATCCTGACGTTCATATCGTCAAGGATAGCCTTCTGCTCCTCGGTCTCGATACCCTCGACGCAGATCTTTACCTTAAGGGCATCCGCAAGCTCGCCCACCATGCGGATGAAGGACTGCGCATAAGGATCGGTTGCAAGGTCTGTAACGAAGGTCTGATCCACCTTGATAACATCGATCGGCAGCTCTCTTATATGATTGAGCGACGAATAACCTGTACCGAAGTCATCGAGAGCTATCCTGCAGCCGAGGCCCTTGATCGCATTTAGGATCTTCTTCATGCGCTCAAGATCGTTTATGGCAAGCGATTCGGTAACCTCAAGAGTAAGGTTCCTTGGATTGATGCCGGTCTCCTTAACTGTCCTTGCAACGGTCTCCACGATGTCATTCTGCAAAAGCTGTACCACCGAAAGGTTAACATTGACCTTATAATACGGATGGCCCGATTCGTTCCAGCGCTTGCAGTCAAGGCAGGCCTGCCTGAGCACGTGGTTTCCGATCGGATTGATGAGTCCGAGATATTCTGCAAGAGGGATAAAATCGCCCGGTGTCACAAAGCCAAGTGAAGCCGAGTTCCATCTGAGCAGAGCCTCCGCACCCGTACAGATATTGCCCTTTGCGGTGTCTATGATGGGCTGGTAATAAACCTCAAATTCCTTAATGGCATCCGATGCCGCATCACGCATGCTCTTTTCCATGTCAAGCCTGTGGCTTGCGGCATTGTCTGCATCTGACTTGTAATGTGAAGTCCTGTTCTTGCCCGCACGCTTGCTCTCGTACATCGCAATATCGGCCTTCCTGATGATCTCCTGCACGGTATCCTCATCCTCGGGGAAATCAACCACGCCGATACTCGAGGTACAGTAATAATCCCCGCCCTTTAAGAACCACGGCGTATTGAACATAACCCTGACCGTCTCAAGGATCTCATCTTTGTTGTCGTAATACTCGCTTGAGATGATCGCGATAAACTCATCGCCGCCCATACGGTAGCAGGAATCCTTAATACCCTCTATCTTGTTGAGCTTGTTGGATATCGTCTTTAACAGGACATCGCCGTACTGATGCCCGAGACCGTCGTTGATATGCTTGAAATCATCAAGATCAAGATACAGAAGGCAGCCCTTTTTCCCGTCCCTCTTGCACTGCGTGATGTGGACGTTTAAGTCCTTTTCGCAGCTCATGCGGTTGTAAAGGCCCGTCAGATAGTCGTTGTTTGCCTGCTGCTCTATTTTTTCCTGGTAAACCTTCTTATCGGTGATGTCAAATATGGAAAAAAGAATTACCTTGCGGCCGTCCACCCAGTCCATCGGTGTACGGTTCACATCATACCAGTGCTTGGAATCGTCGGACTGGACCTCGAAATAGGCGGCAAGTCTGGTCTCATCCGGATTGGAGGGGCCAAACATCCTGTCAAGGCTTCCGTTTTCTATCTCCCTTGCAAACATGCTCTCAAAGCTCTTGTTCTTAAAGAGGATGTTGCCGGAAACTATGTCTTTTACGTAGATCGCGCTGCCCACGTTGTTAAGAACGAAGGTGAGCGAGCTGTAGGAAGCCACTATCGAAAGCTTGTGCAGATGTCTGTCAAAAATACTCTGTAAGACCTTTGCTGCCTCGCCGAAGAACTTGATGTCTTCTCTCGTCCATACCTTGGAAGGGTCATTGTCTGCAAAAATAAGATAGTTGCTCACAACCCTAGAAGGCCTTGCGCGGAAAATAGGAAGCACCACAAAACCAATGATGCCAAGCGTTCCGATCCAGAGCCTGAAATCATAGTCGATCTCTGTCCTTGAAGAAACCACCATCGGTTTGTCACCGATGACCGCAGAATATTTAAGGATGTCGGCGGGATTGACCCGCTCGATCGCGGGATCTGCGCTCTCCGATCTGTATTTGCCCAAAACATCGATCGCATTAGCGGCCTTGTTGGGCTGCAGCACATAGGCATGCGAGATATGAGTGGCCTCAGCGGCCTTTTTTACAATGCTTTCGCAGATGTTTTCATAGGAATCATCGGAATCAAGGAACTGCACGATCCCGTTCATCGATTCGGAAAGAGACAGCGCATTCTGCAGCCTGCTCTCATCCGAGTGCTCTCTCTCCACCATGGCGTGGGCGTTCATCTCCATGATGGAACCCGCATAGATCTTGTCAAAGACCTCTCTTAAGTAATCAAGCCCTCCGAAAAAGAGCTGCTCGTCGACAGTGGAGCGGATGTTGAGGATCGCGTTTTCCCCGTTCTCCTCATAATAGACAGCCGCCACGATAAAGCAGATGACAGCCTCGGTGCCGACCTTTATGGCAACCGCGGCAAGCTTGAGATTCGAAAATTCGGTGTTTTCAATGATCTGCTCCTCAAGCTTTGTGTACATCACGCGCTTAAAGAGATCCTCGACCTGATTCTTATCCAAAAGCTCAGCGATCCTGCCTGTCTCCCTCATATCCCTTCCGGAGATATCTGTTATCTGCTTGCCGTTTCTGTCAATGGCAAACATAAACAGGCCCGAGATATCCGTATAGAAATCCTGGATCTTCTGTAGCCAGTCACGATCGATGTTTATCTGATTGGTGTTCAGATTGTCTTCCAACTCTTATACTCTCCCTTTGTAAAACCCTTTGTGTCTTACGTGTTATCAATGTGTCCCGTTTATTACACACATTTATTACCGCACCGGAAATGCGATATCTCATTTTCTTACTTGAATTCTTTTTTATTGTAAACGACCGCTCCGATCACCGTTGAGACCACAAAGTATATGATCCCGACGGCTATCGTAAGCGGGATATTCCTTGCAGGATCCGCAGGATAGGGGATCAGGGAAAAATTCTGTGTTACCGTAAGTCTCCTTAAAGACTTGAAAAACTCTATCTCAAGAGGCTCAGCCGCAAGCAGCATGATACCTCTTTCCAAAACGAGAGTTAACAGAAAATAGCCGATGTATGCTTTTTTCCTGTCTTCAAACATGAATAAGAACATATTGGCTATCCCGATGCCAGCCATCCATAGAGGGATCGCGTAGACCATTTTTCCGAAGAAATCGGTGATATTGTAAAGCTTGATGGTGCCGTCCGATAAATGGAACAGTACCGTTATGAATATCAAAAGGGCGCAGGCCGCGATCGCAAAGATGATCGCAAGCAGGACCGAAGCGATGACTTTTCCGAGATATATCTGTGTCCTGTTAAGTGATGCCGTGTGGCCGTCCTTAATATGCGGGTTGGGATAGGGCTTTCCGAACGCGATATCCGCGATGATGATGCAGGTATAGTAAGGTATCACAAAGCACCAGGTGGCATATTCGATTATATTGTACGCAAAGGTGCCCTCATTGGTGCCGTACACCATACGAAAGCCCACAACGGCAAGGTTTGCAAGCAGACACAGGGCAAGGATGCCTATGATGTAATACCTTGTCATCTTTCTCGTAAGCGCCGTTTTTAATTCAATTGCAATGTATCTAAACATAACTTAGTTCCCGTCGGACGAATAGTTCGGAGCCTCTTTGGTGATCTGGATGTCATGAGGATGAGACTCCTTTAAGGATGCAGCGGAGATCTTTACAAATCTGCCGTTCTCCTTAAGCTCCTCTATGGTCGAACAGCCGCAGTAACCCATACCGGATCTGATGCCTCCGATAAGCTGGAAGATCGTATCCTCAACGGTACCCTTGTAAGCCACACGGCCTTCAACGCCTTCGGGCACGAGCTTTTTCGCATCATCCTGGAAGTAACGGTCCTTGGAGCCGTTCTCCATGGCGGCGATAGAGCCCATTCCGCGGTAAACCTTGTATTTACGGCCCTGATAGAGCTCAAAGGTTCCGGGTGATTCATCACAGCCTGCAAAGATCGAACCCATCATGCACACATTTGCGCCTGCTGCGATCGCCTTGGTCATATCACCCGAATACTTGATGCCGCCGTCAGCGATAATGGGAATGCCGTAATCCTTGGCAACAGCATAGGCATCCATGATGGCTGAGATCTGCGGTACGCCGATGCCTGCAACGATACGGGTCGTACAGATGGAACCGGGACCGATGCCGACCTTTACGGCATCACAGCCTGCCTCGATAAGAGCCTTGGTGCCCTCACCTGTGGCAACGTTTCCGCCGATAAGCTGCAGATCGGGGAATTTTTCCTTGATCATCCTCGCACATTTAAGGACATTCTCCGAATGCCCGTGTGCACTGTCAAGTACAACAACATCCACCTTGGCCTCCACAAGCGCCTCGCATCTTTCCAGCACATTTGCGGTGATGCCGACGCCTGCTCCACATAGGAGCCTTCCCATGGAATCCTTGGCCGAAAGCGGATATTTGATCGTCTTTTCTATATCTTTTATCGTAATAAGCCCCTTGAGGCAGTAATTATCGTCTACTATCGGAAGCTTTTCCTTCCTTGCCTTTGCAAGGATGAGCTTAGCTTCATCGAGGGTGATGCCCTCCTTGGCGGTAATGAGATTTTCAGAGGTCATTACCTCTTTGATGCGCTTGCTGTAATCAGTCTCAAACTTCAGATCTCTGTTCGTGATGATACCCACAAGCTTGTGATTGGTCCCCTCTACTACGGGAACGCCGGAAATACGGAACTTTGCCATCAGATCGTCGGCATCTCTTAAGGTATGATCGGGAGATAAAAAGATGGGGTCGGTGATGACGCCGTTTTCCGACCTTTTTACCTTGTCGACCTCCTCGGCCTGTTCCTCTATGCTCATGTTTTTGTGGATAATGCCAATTCCGCCCTGTCTTGCTATGGCGATGGCCATACGATGCTCGGTAACCGTATCCATTCCTGCACTCATCATCGGGATGTTTAGCTTTATCGATTTAGTCAGATAAGTCGAAACGTCAACCTGGTTACCAACAACATTTGAATAAGATGGTACTAACAATACATCATCGAAGGTGATTCCTTCAGAAACTATCTGTCCCATTGGCACTTCCTCCTTTTCACTGTTTTACCCATACCTTTGCTAACATCCTGCATAAACTTTCTGCAGGAAAACCTATCTGTTTCCCATATCTGCTCTCTTAGCCTAACCGTCAGATCCTGTCAATAATCTTTTACTTTGCGGATTGCCACCTGTTTGATGCATTTGAGCATTTCCTCGTTAGGTTCGAATTTTACCAGACACTCCTCTTTTTCATCATGATAAGCCATGAGATAAGCCTTGTGATCAGGCATATTTGAGCCGTAATCGTAGACCTTGACGTTTCGTGCCCTGTATGAATCAAACTCGTGGGAATTCTCCGGAGCTAAAAGCTCCATCTTACCTATGTCGTAGACCGCTACGCGCTTACGACGCTGTTTAGACATGATCTTATCTATGGTTATCTCTCTGTCGAGATACAGATATTCGTATTCGATATCAAGCATGGGAAGCAGGAAATATGCTCCGACTCCGACAGCGATCGCAAGGATCATGATTATCATGCTGCCGCTGAAGAGTCCCAGTATAATGCATATTGCCACAACCGCAAAGAGCAAACCCTTAAGAAATACATTGAGCGGCCCGGTCTTTCTTGCAACCAGGCATTCTACATAGGATTCGTTCATGGGAGGCCTCCTCGGTAAGCTTTATTTATGATATACAGATATATGACTTTTGATCCCTTTATCATAAATATTTCATCAATTATAGCAAAAATGGGGCAAAGTCACAAGGAAAAAATCACTCTTTCAGGGTTTTGTTGATCTGTACAAAATCAGACAGCGCCTGCCTTCCGATCTTGAAAATGCTTTTCATGTTTATCGAGTTTTTACCGCCCTGTCTGGGCCTGAAAGTGATGGGAAGATACTTGACCGACAGCTTCTTTTTTGCATAGATAACGGAAATAAGCACGTTTGAGAGGTTGAAGCCGTCTGGGATGTAATGCCTGTACTTCTTAAGCGTCTCCGCCTTCATGAGCCTGAAGGGAGTGTTTGCATCCGTAACGCTTACGTGGAAGCAGAGCCGTATCACGGCCTTTAAGGTCTTGGTGACAAAGACTCTTGACGATCCGTCCTGCCTGCCTGCCCTGTTTCCGATCACCATGTCATGCTCTGCCCTTATCTTCCAGAAATCAGCAAATTCCGATGGCAGTGTCTGTCCGTCGGAGTCGGTCTGGAAAATGTAGTCTGCTTTTTCACTCATAGCATGATCATA
>JAILPG010000136.1 GCA_024699595.1 Lachnospiraceae bacterium
AATACCTATGGGTATTACAGTTCGTCCTGGGATTTATGCAGACTGATCTGTGAATGTTCGGAGTATTTTAACAAGCTCGAAATAAAAAACGACGGACTGATAAGAGCGGCTGTCAGAATAAGCAGTGAGTCTGTCAGTGAGCTTATAGACTGGAATATAAAGGATGCAGATAAAGCAAAGAATGCCGGTCAGATCGATTATCTCTATTACCTTGAATCAGCCATTGTCGAATGGATATCATTCTGGGCAAACTACAGGTTCTTTGATTCAAAAAAGGAAAAGCAGGAAAGCTACCGGGCTCTGATAAACGGAAGACAGGGAACAAATAAGAAAAAGCCTGATACGGAAAGGTTCGTTCGTGAAGCCCTTGAAGGTATGGAAGATACCTCTGCCATGCTGTCTCTGTATGAAATGGAGGATTTCAGAAAGACCTACAGACAGAAATTTTATATGGCCTACTCTAAGTTCATGTATGAATACGGTGAGTACAGGATCGCGCTGTGGCTCTTAAAGAATGCGATAAAAGACCTTGGAGGTCCGGATATGGCCTATGACAGGGATATTCCCCCGGATGACATCTTTTTACAGATAGAAAACTTTAAAATGATAATGGATATTGCAGCAAAGACCGGGGATAAGAAGCTGTACGTTGCGGTTAACAACCAGCTGACAGTACATTTTTATATGACACTGTACGAATATGTTCCTGACGAAAAATATGTCGAGATCTGTAAGGATCTGGAAGCTCAGAAGATAGAGCTTGGGTTTGAAGAATCGCCATTTGGGGCAACGGAGAGAGCATATGACTACCTGCAAAAATGGTGCGAATTATAATAAGGAGGAGCTATGGACACAGAGAGGATAACGGATATATTTGACAGTATTTATGAAACGGAAGCCCTTATAGTAAAGCCGGCAAAAGGCGAAGAGATACAAAGATGCAACGAGGATCTGGCGGAACTGGGGTTTGGGTTTATTCCGCCCGACTATATAGAGTTTCTGGAGGTTGCAGACGGAGTGGCCTGGAACGGATTTGAGTTCTTCGGAGTCTTTCGGGTAACGGTAAAAAAGTCAGGCTATGTGCTTCCCGATCTTATCAGCATGAACCAAAAGATCAGGGAAGATAAGTTCGGGATGGACAACAGACTCTATCTCGGCCGTTTTGATGATGATATATATGTTTATGACAGATCGGAGGATATGTATCTTACGCTCGATAACCTTACTCTTACCCTGATAGACAGCTTTGAAACCTTTGAGGATATGTTTGTCTCAAGCATCACGCCCTATATCGATTATGATGAGGACGATGAATACGACTATGATGATGAAGATGCCTCACTAGACGAAGGAGAATGAAAACGGACCCCCGGGACGGGGGTCCACTTTATTGCCTGTATCAGATAGATTTTAAGATCTTTACGATCTCGGGGGTCAGTGTAAGAGCATCTTTTTCCTGCTCTTTCTTTGGAAGATCGTCAAAGAGGATGAGGTCGTTATGCACCTTTGCGGTACTTCTGATATCTTTGCTCAAGTTTCCATTTTCATCAAGCAGACTGTCATCCGCCTTTACGTAGCCAAGAGTCCTTGTGTATACGTTCCAGCGCATGTGCTCATATAATTTCCATGTCCTGTCCGCAGAGGTGATCGAATAATTTCCGCCATAAAACTTATCTATGATATCAACCTTGTATTTAAAGCTTAATGTTCTTGCATATACGGAATGGCGGTTATACTCGCTGTTACAGTAGGATATCCAGGTAGGATCTCCTTCGGGATAGCGTACCTTGTGGATCGCTATCGTGCCCTTCTCGATATCGGACATGGTTATGAAACCGTAATCATATGTCTTATTCAGATCTCCGACCATGAACAGATCCTTGGTAAGATTGCTGTTAAAATATGCAGAACTTCTTGTATCCTTTACATTTACCTGGATCTTCGGCATCGGCGATCTGCCGTTTCTTATACAGTAAGCCTTAAGCCTGAGTGCAAGATTGATGTTTAACAGATCATCCCCTGCATTGATAAAAGCAAAGTTAAAGTCTGGTAGATAGCTGTCAAGATAATCCTCCATTTTGGAGGTTTCAAAATCAACATCTTCAAAATAATTGATCTTATAGAGAGCATCGCCTATGGTATCATCCTTATGTATCTCAGGTATATCCTTAAGGATCCTGTCCCAGTTATGTCCTTCATCCAGTACGAATATGAAAGGTTTATATCCGGGCATCTGTGACAGGTGAAGGACTGCCTTTAGCATTTCCAGATTTCTTTCGTTCATGCCCGCAAGCACAAAGCCGATCTTTTTGTATTCCTCTCCGGACTCTTTGTCGGTCACGGTCTGAGCATTTTCAAAGATCGAGTTCTTAAGCAGATTGTTGTAGGCAAAGTTCTCTTCGGTACGCAGGAAATTGACTACGAGCTTTTCTCCGTTTGCGGAATTATGCTGTAATAAGAAGTCATCATACAGGTTCCACGGTGTCTTTGAAAGCTCTACATAGATCCTTACGGGTATGTCAGGCTGATCTTTATAAATCCCGCAGATGTCCGTAAGCAGGGACAGGTTGTTTTCTTCTTCATCAGCAAACAGAAAGATCTCGATACGTCTGTTTTTTCCGGTGAGCTTTGAAAGCTCCTCCGTTATCAGGCTGTTTATGCAGATACCTTCTATTGACTTTATATCTTCTTTAAATACTGTCGGAAGTTCGTCTTCTCTGGTAAAGAAAACGACCTGACTGTTATCTTTCGGAAGGCTTTTTGCTATCGAAACCGTCTTTTCGTTACAGTCGGGGAACAGATACATATTCTTGTCTTTTAGGAAAAACAGGCGGATCATCTGTACCGGACCCTCAAAGAACTGGATTATAGCACCTACTACAAAGATCAGAAGGATGATGTTTGCAAGTACCATAAAGGTACGGAATATTCCTGATAAGGCGGGAACGCTTTCACAGATATCCCATCTTTCATAATTGGCGTTAAAATAGATATTTATGGTCCTTAATATGGCTGTAAACAGGCTTTCCAAAAAGTGCAGGAACGCGGGAGTCTTAGGAACGTCATTGTAAAGCTCCACTGGAAAGAAAAAAAAGACATTTGCGATAAACTCGATGACCGAAGCCTTTGCAAGCACCTCCTTGCTAAGCCCTTTTTTGATCACATATATGATGCCGTAAAAGAATACACAGGCTCCGATGATAAGAAAGATCACCCACCAGATGATCCCCTGCCCTGATAATAAACCGTCCTGCATTATGACCGATATCCTCCTGTCAATTTTTTTGATACGAATTGCTTCCGTAATACAGATTTAATTATATCAGCTTTTTCACAGAATGTAGTATTTTCAGACAACAAAAATCATAGATCAAAGTATACAGAAGAATTTTATAGATAGAGAGAAGTATTTTTAATTCTCTTTGCAAAGTCCCCCTGCTATAATCCGATTCAGACGGTGCAGGGTGCACCCTCGTAAATCATTTTAGGGAGGAAGAAAATGAAGAAAAAAATCTTAAGTATGCTTTTAGCAGCAGCTATGACAGCAGCACTTGTTGGCTGCGCAGGAACAACAGCAACCGCTCCGACTTCTGAGCCGGAAAAGACAGAAGCAACCGATACCGCTTCTGATGTTGCAGACACAGCAGCAGATGCAGCTTCAGGCGATCTTGCAAATGCAAAGGTTGGAATATGTATCTATCAGTTCGCTGATAACTTCATGACACTGTTCAGAACAGAGCTTGAGAATTATCTCATTGCTCAGGGCTTCTCAAAAGAGAACATCTCCATTCAGGACGGAGCTAATGACCAAGCTACACAGACCAACCAGATCCAGAACTTCATTACCGACGGTGTTGACGTTCTTATAATCAATCCGGTTAACTCTTCATCAGCTGAGACCATCACAGACATGGTTGTAAACGCAGGTATTCCCCTTGTTTACATCAATCGTGAGCCCGATGCAGCAGAGGAGCAGAGATGGCAGGATAACAACTGGAACGTTTGCTACGTTGGATGTGACGCTCGTCAGTCAGGAACAATGCAGGGACAGATCATAGCTGATCTTGGTCTTGACGCAATCGACTTCAACGGGAACGGCAAGGTTGATTACATCATGGTTGAGGGTGATCCCGAGAACATTGATGCTCAGTATCGTACAGAGTTCTCAGTTAAGGCTCTTACAGATGCAGGCATGGAAGTAAACGAACTTGATGATCAGGTTGGTAACTGGGATCAGGCACAAGGCCAGCAGATCGTTGCTAACGCTCTTGCAAACCACGGCAATGACATCGAAGTTGTTTTCTGTAACAACGATGCAATGGCACTTGGTGCATTACAGGCAATCCAAACAGCCGGACGTACAGTTGGCAAGGACATCTATCTTGTAGGTGTTGACGCTCTTACAGAGGTTGTTGAGGACGTTATCGCAGGAACCATCACAGGTACCGTATTCAACGATCATATCGCACAGTCACACGGTGCAGCTGATGCAGCTATCAACTACATCAACGGAAATGCTAATGAATATTACATTGGCTGTGATTATGTAAAGGTTACTACCGAGAACGCTCAGGCTACTCTTGACAGCCTTAAGTAATCGATCAGACAGACTTTAATTCAAACGGGTGTGGGGTGGTTTTCACCCCACGCCTTTTGAGGTGAAGGACAAAAAACCCTGAAATGATATAAACAGTAAAGTACAGGAGGAACAGGATGGCTGATTACAAGCTGGAATTAAAGGGTGTACTCAAAGTATTCCCAGGCGTCAGGGCACTTGACGATGTTCAGTTATCCATCCGCCCGGGTACCGTACATGCGCTTATGGGTGAGAACGGTGCCGGCAAATCCACTCTTATGAAATGCCTGTTCGGTATTTATAAGATGGATGCGGGTGAGATCTATATAGACGGTGAAAAAGTAGAGATAAACAGTCCCAATGATGCCAAGAAATACGGTATTGCCATGGTTCATCAGGAACTGCAGCCGATACCGGCAAGGACTGTTGCCGAGAATATGTACGAGGGACGTTTCCCAGTATATAAGTTCGGACCCTTTAAGATAATAAATCATAAAAAAATGTATGAAGACACAAGGTACTGGCTTGACGAGGTTAAGATGGACTTTGATGAAAAAGCCCTACTCGGATCTCTGTCGGTAGGACAGATGCAGTCGGTAGAGATAGCCAAGGCAGTATCACAACAGGCCAAGGTCGTTATCCTTGATGAGCCCACCTCATCACTTTCGGATAACGAAGTTGAGACTCTGTTCCGTATCATGAACGATCTGAGGGACAAGGGCGTATCCATGATCTATATCTCACACAAGATGGATGAGATAAAGAGGATCGCCGATGACGTAACGATCATGAGAGACGGAACTTATGTCGGCACATGGCCGGCAGCAGAGCTTACGATCGATGATATCATCACCAAGATGGTAGGTCGTGAGCTTACAAACGTTTATCCCAAGCATGAACATGAGATCGGAGACGTGATCATGGAGGTAAAGGATTACACATCCATTCATGAGAAATCCTTCCGTGACATAAGCTTTAACGTAAGAAAGGGCGAGATATTAGGCTTCGGAGGTCTGGTAGGCGCCCAGAGGACCGAGCTTATGGAAGGTATCTTCGGTATCAGGAACATCACAAAAGGCGAACTCTATATAAAGGGTGAGAGAAAGAAAGTCAATTCCCCGAAAGAAGCGATGAACGCCGGACTCGGACTGATAACCGAAGACAGACGTGGAAACGGAATCTTCGGATGTCTGTCAGTCAAGGATAATGTCGGAGTATCCATTTACAATAAAAACCTGAAAGCAGGCATGGTACTGGATCATAAGTCGATCAATACGGTGGTTGAGGAGAGCATCAAGAAGCTCAGGATCAAGACCCCCAGCATGAAGACCCTTATTGCCAATCTGTCGGGCGGTAACCAGCAGAAGGTAATAGTATCAAGATGGCTTGCAAATGACCCTGAGGTTCTTATCATGGATGAGCCTACGAGAGGTATCGACGTAGGTGCCAAGCATGAGATCTATGAGATCATAGAAGACCTTGCAAAGCAGGGCAAGGCGATAATAATGGTCTCATCGGAAATGTCAGAGCTTATCGGTATGTCAGACAGGATCTGTGTGATGTGCAACGGAAAGCTGACAGGAGAGATCTCAGACAGAGAAGAAATGACTCAGGAAAATATCATGAAATTTGCTACGCAGTTTTAGGAGGATAAAAAATGTCTAATGCAAAATCGAAGAAGATCCAGGATTTTCTGATCAACAACGGCGTTATCATCATCATGTTCATCCTTGTGATCGTTACTGGTATCACAAGAAAGAATTTCCTTACTGTAAATAACGCCAATAACATTCTGCTCAACATGAGCTACAGACTGGTCATCGCACTCGGAATAGCGGGCTGTGTTATCACCGCAGGCTGCGATCTGTCGGCAGGACGACTTATAGGTCTCGGAGGCTGTGTGGCAGGTACTCTCTTACAGAGGATCGATTATGCCGGAAAGTTCTATCCGGACAAGGAGCCGTTAAATCTGTTTGTGGCACTCCTTGTGGTAATGGGGATCTGTGCTCTCTGCGGAACGGTAACGGGATGCTTTATAGCATATTTAAATGTCCCGCCTTTCATTGCGACCCTTGCGATGATGGAAATAGTATACGGTGCCAACCTGATCTATACTCAGGCTACTCCGCTTGGAGGTTATGTACAGAAATACACCAATGTTTCAAACGGAAGGTTCCTTGGCATCAATTATCTGATATGGATAGCCGTTATAGTGGCGGCGGTTACCTGGTTTATCTTTAATATGACAAGACACGGCAAATATATGTATGCTATAGGCGGAAATCCGCTTGCAGCAGAGGTTGCCGGTGTTCCCGTACGTACAACTTTAGTACTTATCTACATGAAGGCAGCAGCTATGTACGGTCTTGCAGGCTTCATGCTCGGAGCAAAGGCGGGCGGTGCATCCGTTAACTTGGGACTCGGTTATGAGATGGAAGCGATCGCAGCATGTACCATCGGAGGCGTATCCGTTACCGGCGGACGTGGTAAGGTATCATCCGCTATCGTCGGAGTAGCCGTATTCGAGCTCTTAAAAGCATCACTTCAGTTCCTCGGCGTTGATGCAAATGCCCAGTACATAGCGATCGGTATCATCATCTTCATAGCTATCTCGCTTGATATCAGAAAGTACGTGGTTAAGAAGTAATAAACCGCATATGAGGATCCTGTCAATGACAGGGAAAGTTACGGAAAATCCCGCAGTGCATATAGGGGCATTGCGGGATTTTCAGCATAAGCCGGCATGGCGATAATAAACACCAGCTAAATCTGATATAATGTAGCCGTGGTCAAAAGCCGCCTGCTTTTAGTAAGGCGCAGTCATCATAACAGTAAAAATATACAAAAGAAGAAACGGGGAAATATATGAAAACAAAGCTTACGGTTATCGTAGACAACAAACCTGATAAAGGCTTGCAGGGCGAGTGGGGTCTGTGTATCCTCTGTGAATACGGGGATAAAAAGATCCTTTTGGATGCAGGTGCTTCTGATCTGTTTGCAAAGAACATGAAAATGCTCGGCCTTGATATCAAAGACGTGGACTATGCGGTATTAAGCCATGCACACTATGATCATGCTAACGGAATGCCCGAGTTTTTTAAGGAAAATGATAAGGCAAAGTTCTATTTAAGGGAATCCACGGGTGAAAACTGTTATGCAAGAAAAACCTTCCTAAAATTTATCACGTTCAAAAAATACATAGGTATTCCAAGGCATGTTACGGGCAGTTACCCTGACAGGATAGAATATGTATCAGGCGACTATGAGCTCTGTGACGGGGCATATCTCATTCCCCACAAGACTCCTGACCTTTATAAGATCGGAGAACGCGAGCTTATGTTTGTCCGCACAAAAGAGGGCTGGAAGCCGGATGATTTTTCCCATGAGCAGAGTCTTGTCCTTGATACCGACAAGGGTCTTGTCATACTAAACAGCTGCTCGCACGGGGGCGCGGTAAACATCATTAACGAGGTAAAAAGCACCTTCCCAGATAAAAAGATCTACGGTCTGATAGGCGGATTTCATCTGTTCAACAAGAGTAACGATGAGATAAAGACCGTGGCGGAAAACATCTTAGATACAGGAATTGAATATGTATGTACCGGACATTGCACGAAAGACCGGGCATACGGTATCATGAAGGAAGTTTTAAACGATAGGCTTACCCAGTTAAAGGCCGGGTTAGAGATGGAGTTTTGAAATATGGGAGAAATGACTTTTCAGCAGATAGTGGATCTTACATGGATACCTTTGCTTGCGTTTGCGATATGCACAGTCTATGGTCTGAAGCTTATAATTACAAAGGATCCGCAGTCTCTTAAGGCAAAGAACGAGAACGTGATCTTCAAGGATGGAGAGAAATTTGCCGTAAAGGCGGGGCAGCTTATGTTACTTATGGCAGCAGGCGCTCTTATCATGTGCGTACTGTTATTTTATAATTCTTTTGCGGCCCTTGTTGAGGTAACGGCAGTATTCATCCTGTTTACCGTATTATGGAAAAAAGCTAACGACAAATACGGAAAGCTCTAAGGAAAGACTGATCAAATTTGGGGGATAAACCATTGAATAAATACTCCGTACTGTTAGTAGATGATGAAGAGCTGGTCTTTCAGATAATGATGAAAAAAGTAGACTGGGCTTCCATGGGCTTTGAGATCGCCGGCTTTGCAAACAACGGGATCGAAGCTCTGGAAATGGCGCAGGAAATGTGTCCTGACGTGGTCATGACCGATATCAAGATGCCTTACATGGACGGACTGACCCTCGGAAAAAAGCTTAAGGGGCAGTATCCGAACATAAAGG
Source organism: Lachnospiraceae bacterium (assembly GCA_024699595.1). The sequence goes on from JAILPG010000136.1 coordinate 8,879, forward strand.
TCATCATTCTCTCCGGCTTTGACGAATTTGAATATGCCAAGGAAGCCGTAAGGATGGAGGCTGAGGAATACCTTTTAAAGCCGATAAATGTTAGCGAGCTTACAAGGGTATTTACGAGGATAAGGGAAATACTTGATAAGGAAAATGATGAACGCCGAAGCGTTAAAATGCTCAAGGAGCATTATTTAAAGAGCCTTCCAATCCTCAGGGAGAGCTTCTACATATCTCTTTTGGAGGGGCGGTTAAAGGAGGAGGATATTGAAAAATATGCGCCCGATTATCAGGTAGAGTTAAAAGGCGGAAGATTTGTAGTAAGTGTACTGAAGATAAGCTACAGGGGAGAAGACGGAGTAGAGCCCGATGTCACTCCTTTCATGCTGACTCTTTCCATAAAACAGCTTGTGGAGGAACAGCTTAGGGGAAAACAGGAATCCAAAGTCCTTATGTACAGAGGTGACATAGTGGTGATCACTGAGCTTTCGGATGAGGAAAGCATCAATGATTTTACCGATATGATGGACAGGATATGCAAGCTTGCTTACAGGACCGATAAGGTAAAGGTCACTGCGGGGATCGGAACCGTCTGCACTAAACCATCATCATTAAGGGTATCCTACAGGGGTGCCAGGACCGCTGCTTCCTACCGTTTTTCCTACGGGGACATGAGGGCGATCAATATAGCTGAAATAGATGTTGACAGCGTAAGCGGCCTGGATAATACGGCAGATGAGTCGATAAGACGAATAGTAAAGCACATGCGGAGACCGGAAAGTGATGAGCTTAAGTATGTGATAGAGTCTTTCGTGAGCGGGATCGAGGAAAGCCACATGCCGCTTTCCGAATACAGGACCCTGACCATGAGGATCCTTGTGGCGCTCATGGATTTTATGAGGGATTATCATATTGATCCCGGTGCCGTGTTTGAGGAGGGGTCGGATCTTACGACCATAATCCAGAGGCTTGAGAGTACGGATTCATTAAGGAGCTTTCTGTCAAACAGCTGTTTAAAGCTCCAGGACATGGTATCTGACAGAAGAAACAGCGCCTCACTGTCATTTGTAACAAAGGCCGAGGATTTTGTAAAAGCCAACTATGCCGACAAGGATATCTCCATAGAGATGGTATGCAGTGCACTCAATGTATCCGCTGCCTATTTTTCCACTGTATTTAAAAAGACAACGGGAAAGACCTTCATCAATTATCTTACGGAATACAGGATGGAGAAAGCTGTGGAGCTTCTTGAGACAACGGATGGCAAGACCTATGAGATAGCTGATATGGTGGGATATGCAGATCCCAATTATTTCAGCTATGTGTTTAAAAAGCAGTTCGGAGTATCTCCCGTAAAATACAAGCAGAATCTGTCATCAGGCAGTTAGGAACAGAAATGACAGGAGAACACAGGCTAAAAAGGAAAATAAGCGATTTTATAAGGCACCAGACTATTCAGACCACGACCGCGATCTCTTTTTCCGTGGTTTCAGTCGTGTGCATCACTCTTTTTTCGATTCTCTTATATACACTTTTTGATAACAGGGCCAAGGAAACGACGATCAAGGATACGGAACAGCTGATAAACCAGACCTCGATCAATCTCGAAGCCTATCTCAGAAACATGCGTATGGTTTCCGATACGGCATATTACACGGTGCTTAAGGAGACCGATCTTGCAGACGGATCCCCCGAAGATAAGCTCAATCTGTTATATGAATCCAACAAGGACAAGCTCGTAAATATCGCCTGTTTTACAAGAGACGGAGGACTGGTATGTGCCGTTCCCTCCGCGACTCTTAAAAAGGATATTGATGTGACGGATCAGTCCTGGTTCAAGGCTCCGTTTGTGGAGATGGAGAATTTCCATTTTTCCATGCCACATGTGCAGAACCTGTTCATAAATACAGATTCCTACAGATATTACTGGGTCGTTTCCCTATCCCGTGCGGTGGAGCTTACGAGAAACGGGCGGACCGGTCTCGGCGTCCTTGTCATCGATATGAACTATAACGGTATAGAGCAGATCTTTGACAGGGTAAATGAGGAGAGAAAGTCAGGGTATATCTATCTTACGGATAAAGAGGGCAAGATCATCTACCATCCGAGGCAGAGCCTTATCAATTCCGAACTACTTCTTGAAAACAATATAGTTAACGCTTCATATAAGGACGGTTCGCATATTGAGAAGTTTAACGGGGAGAAACATATCGTATCCGTGGGGACGGTGAGCTATACCGGCTGGAAGATAATCTGCGTACAGCCTGTGACTACAGCCACCATGAGCCAGAGGCAGACGAGGTACTTTGCAGTCTGCATAGTGATAACCGGAATACTTACAATGCTTCTCTTAAGCAGGCTTATCGCAAGATATATCTCAATGCCGCTTTTAAGACTTACCGATTCCGTAAGGGTCGAGGCAGACGGAACGCTTAATCCCGATATCTATATAGGCGGAAACAGAGACGTTGAATACCTCGGGACCACACTTAAAAATGTGGTGGAGGAGCTAAGGGCCGCCACCGATGCCGTAGTCAGGGAACAGGAGGAAAAGAGAAGGAGCGAGCTTGATGCACTTCAATCCCAGATCAATCCTCATTTTCTGTATAACACCCTTGATTCCATCGTATGGATGATCGAGGGCGAGAGATACGATGATGCGGTATTCATGGTCACCTCTCTTGCCACGCTCTTCAGGATAAGCCTAAGCCGCGGCAGGACGATGATCAGGATAGAGGATGAGATAAAACATGCACAGAACTACATGAACATCCAGAATGTGCGCTATAAGGACAAATTCAGCGTAAGTTTTGACATTGATAAGGATATACTTGACGGAACCATAGTAAAGCTTGTCTTACAGCCGATCCTTGAAAATGCTATATATTACGGCATGGAGGCCATGGACGGAGACGGCGAGATCACTGTAAGGGGCTATAAAAAAGACGGGGATGTATATATCTCAGTTAAGGATAACGGCCTCGGGATGACGGAAGATGCCGTAAAGAACGTGCTTCTTGACAATGATCATGTTCCGAGGCACGGCTCGGGTGTCGGACTCATAAATGTTCATAACAGGATAAAGTTACGGTTCGGAAAGGAATACGGTCTGATAGTTGAGAGCGTGCCGGATTTCGGGACTACGGTCACCATACATATACCTTACAGAACAGAGCAGGATAATCTTTCAGGGAAAAAGGCCGGAGAATCCGGTAACGGAGGTGAGTCTCATGCAGAATAGGAGATCACGGTATATCTGGCTATGGGTTATTGTCCTGTTAGTGATATTTGGAGTATCGGCTTACATGATACTCTTTGCGGACAGAAAGCGCGAGACCATAAGGCTTTCCGTAGTGCTCTCAGACTCCGGCAATGACTGCTACACGGCCGTGAAACAGGGAATGGATCAGGCGGCGCTTGATAATGACATTGAGATAACCTACATAAATACCGACAGGTTCAGATCGATCACGGATGAGCTTAATATCCTGAAAAAAGAAGCGGATGGCGGAGCGGATGCGATAATATTTGAACCGGTGGCGTCTGAGGGATATGAGGAATTTCTGTCATCAAACTCCGGAAGCTGTCCCGTTGTACTGCTTAATTCCGATGTGATCCCGGAAAACCGCTATTCAAGAGTCGATGAGGACAACAAAGCCGTCGGGGAGTGTCTATACAATGCCGTACTGTCAGATAACGGAGGGAGCTTAAAAGGCTTAAAGATCGGGATAATAACCGGTTATACCAGTAAAGAGGCCGTAAAGGAGAGAACGGACAGTTTACTGTTGCATGAGGACTTAAGCGATGCGGTCTGCTATAACATAAATATCGACGGTAAGGATGAGGACGGACTGTATGAGATGCTTGATTCAAATCCGGTGGATGTGATGATCGCAATGGGCAGTTACGAGACCCAGAAAGCGATTGATTATATCACGGATAACGGGCTAGAGCAGACAGTGAAGCTTTATGGAGCCGGCTATTCGGAAAAGTCGATCTACTATCTGGATATGGGTGTGGTAACGTTTCTGTGTCTTACCAATGAATTCAACAGAGGATATCTGTGTGTCGAAGCGGCTTATTCGCAGCTAAAGCACGGAAACATAGTCCAGAAAACGGTCAGTGAGGTTTATGCTGTAAACAGGGAGAATATGTATGATGAAGAATACCAGAAGGTCTTGTTCCCGGTCGTGCAGTAGACGAGTCATCCGTCTGCTCTGTGCATATGTCCTTTTGCAGAGCCTGCTTTTGTCATTGCTCCTGTCAGGCTGCAGGAGTGAGGATGAGGCTTTAAAAAAGGAAGTAAAGATCGGGATAGCGGCCTACGATCAGTATGATAATTTCATCTCAGAGCTTATAGAGCTCATTGATGAGGATTATGCCGACATAGGTAAAGAAACGGGCGTTACTGTATACACCGAGGTCTACTACGGCCAGGGCAGCCAGTTTTCACAGAATAATCAGGTGAAAAACATGATAAACCATGGCTGTGATGTGCTGTGTGTAAATCCTGTGGACAGGACGGATACATCATATATCATCGATCTGGCCCAGGAAAACGAGATCCCGGTCGTATTTTTTAACCGTGAGCCTGTAAGTGAGGATCTGCTGAGGAGCAGCGGATTCTATTATGTAGGTGCCGATGCGGTGCAGTCAGGCGTCATGGAGGGTGAGCTTGTGGCTGATTACTGCAGGGATCATCCGGAGGCTGACGTTAACGGAGACGGTATATTCCAGTACATTCTGATGGAGGGTGAAGCCGGACATCAGGATGCGATAATACGTACGGAATACTCGATAAACACAATAGAGGGGGCCGGGATATCCCTTGAAAGAGTTACCTCTGCCATAGCCAACTGGAGCGGTGACCAGGCCAGAGCCAAGATGAAATCGATACTTGAATCGGGTACCAGGCCGGAGCTTATCATCTCAAATAACGACGCAATGGCGCTTGGCGTCATGAGCGCATATGAGGAGATGGGCATCCCAAATGAGGAATGGCCCGCTATCTTTGGCATAGATGGTATAGCCCAGGGGCTTGACGCGATAGAAAAAGGCACGATGAAGGCTACGGTTTATAACGACAAGGAGGGACAGGCCGAAGCGATCACGGGTCTTTCCTATGCGCTTGCGACCGGTGCGTCCCTTGATGGATTTGAGCTTGAGAACGGAACATATATATGGCTGCCGTACAAGAAGGTAACCAAGGATAAGGTTAATGAGTTCAGGAGCCAGTAGGAAATAAGGGCGATATCTGATATAATTATGAGCACGAGGCAATAAGTAACAGGTTTTAGATAAATACGTAAATAAAGAGAACAAGGCAAGGAGGAAGAATAATGGCTGGACAGGGAATGGGTGAATATTGCGTTGACATCGTAATGTGTATCGACGGAACAGGCAGTATGTCTCCTATAATTGACGAGGTAAAGGAAAACGCAATCTCATTTTATCAGCGTTTTGCCGATGCCATGGAGGAGAATGACAAGGAAGTAGAGCAGCTTAGGATCAAGGTTATCGTATTCAGGGACTTCGGTGCCGATAAAAATGCGATGACGGAGACTGAATTCTTTACGCTTCCGGATCAGACCGATGATTTCAGGGCATTTGTAAACAGCATAGAGGCAGACGGCGGCGGAGATGCTCCGGAGAATGCTCTTGAGGCCATTGCTCTTGCGCTTAAGTCAGACTGGACTACCGCAGGTGCAAAGAGAAGACATGCCATTTTAGTATTCTCAGATGCTCCCGCACTTCCGCTCAGGGAAAGGGAAGCCTGTGAGAACTATCCCGCAGGAATGCCCGAAAATCTCGCAGAGCTCAGCTCATGGTGGGAAGGAACCACCCAGACCTTCTCAGGCAAGTATCAGCCCAAGGCAGGAAGACTTGTTGCCTTTGTTCCCAATGCAGAGCCCTGGACCGACATGCAGGCATGGAATCGTTACTGGCCCGCTTTTTCACCTGCAGGAACAGGTCTTTCCGATGTGGACATCCAGTCTGCGATCGATCTCATGGTAGGATCCTTCTGATCCGGAATTTTTACGGGACAACAATATGGAACTGACGGTTTACAGACAGGCGATTAAAGAACGCCCTGACGGGACGATCGTATATAAGGGAGAGGATGCTCTCCCTTTTGTGAATGATAAGGCAATGATCGTATGCGATGGACTCGGAGGGGCTGCTGCCATCAGACATCAGAATATAGATCCCGGTCTGTTTGACAGGGAAAAGATCACTGAGCTTTTATTCGGGGATCTGATAAACGGCGGCTTCGATCCTTCCTTTGACAGATATGTGAAGGATTCTTTTCTTGAGCTGTATGCCGTAAAGGACTGCTATACGGATAATGTCAACAACATAAAAAAGAGCGGATACTTTGCTTCAAGACTTGTTTCTGCCATTCTCCTTGCGGAGACCGTTTATTCACCAAGAGAAGGCTTTACGGACAAATGGATAAAAGCCCTGTCCGAAAAGACCCGGGTTGACAGGAAAAAGAGTCTTGAGACTGCAGGAAAGATATATGCGGGATCCTTAAGGGAAAAGCTTATACATATCGCAAATAAAGTCAATCTCACATATGAATCGGCCTATTCCGGGCTGGCACTTCTTGGGACCACACTGTGCATGACCCTTTTTTCCGAAACGGATGACTCTGTAAGGGCAGTATATCTGACAGCGGGTGATTCAAGACCTTATCTGTGGAATGAAACAGAAGGTCTTTGCCAGCTGATACCCGATGAAGAGGGCCCCGACGGGGGAATGACTAATTATATCCGTGCCAATGAAGATACGGATTTTTCTATAAATGTAAGCTATTTTGAGTTTAAAAAGCCCTGCATCCTGTTTAATGCAAGCGACGGCTGCTTTGACAGTGCGGCTTTTCTGTCGCCGATGGCTTTTGAAAAGCTGCTGCTTGATACGTTTATCTCCTCTGATTTCACGGATTCCGCAGGCGATAAGCTTACTGAATTCTTTAAGGAATACGGAAGACATGATGATTCGAGTACCATAGCCATGAAGATGTTTGGCTATGAGGATTTTACGGAAGTAAAAAAGAGTGCACAGATAAGACTTAAGGAGCTTGATGATAAATATCTCTCAAAGTGTGAAGGGCTTCTTTTAAATGATTACCATGCTGAACTTTTAACAGAACAGATAAAAGATGTAGAAATGGAAAAAGATGATCCTACAGTGACGGAGGAGGAGAAGATCTTAAAGCTCAAGGCAGATCTTCAGCAGGCCCTGTTTGAAAACTATGAACATGATCATTCAAAGTATATGGATGAATCTGAAGAGACGGAGTGATGACCGTTTTAGCGGCTTTAAAAATTGATGTAAAGACCGGAGATCGGAGGCAGGCAGATGACGATAAACGGATATACCATAAAGGGCGAATGGAAGGCCAGTCAGTGCGGTGAGACGGCACTTGCCACAAAGGGAGGCAAAACCTATTTTCTGAAGAAATACCAGACACCGGTAAAGCCTTTTAATAACGATGACTCCGCTCATGATGATACGCTTGACAGAAAGACTTTTAAGCATAACGAAGAGCTCTTTGAAAGATTTCTTAAGGTCAGAAAGACAGTTAATTCAAAGATCCGCGCGATTACCGGTCCGGGCGGAAACATTGTGATCCCCTCAGAGGAATTTGTGGCTGACAATCACTATATGGAGGCTGCGGAGTATGTCGAGGGAGTGGTCGGTGATGATGAACTTGAGGAAAGACTTAAGGGTCTTTCGATCGATGTCAAAAAGCTTCTGATGCAGACGGCAGCAGGCGCCCTTGCAAGCGTACACAAGCAGGGCATTATCCACAGCGATCTGAAGCTTAAAAATGTGCTTTTGGTAAAAAACAGCGCGGGAAATCATGTCGCAAAGCTAATAGACTTTGATTCAAGCTATCCTGTGGACGAAAAGCCCGAAGAGATCGTGGGCGATATCAATTACTATTCGCCGGAGCTGGGAGTCTATGCGGATATAGAGGATGATGATGAAAGAGCGGAGGCCGGAAAAAAGCTTACGTATAAGTCGGATATCTTCTCGCTGGGACTCATCTTTCATTTTTATCTAAGCGGAGAACTTCCCGGGATAACGGATATGCCTGAAAAGCTTCGTAAAAGAGCTGAAAAGGGAAAGAGGATATACAGCTGGGCAGCTCTTAATAACGGGGCAAAGCTTGTGATAAGCCCTAAGATAACCGGACGCAAATACAGGGAACTGATACAGGATATGCTTGATATAGATCCTGATAAAAGACCGACAGCCCTGGATGTTCTTAAGCGTCTTAAAGAGGAGGATGTCGTATTTGAGGAGCCCTGGCCGGAAGATCATATCGTCTTTGACATAGAAAGGATCAAGAGCAGGGGCTTTTGCGGGATCGCAAAAAAGACGATGGGCGATATAAAAGGATACGAGTTCTATCGCCCCGACTATACCAATACCTTTGTCAAAAAAGATATGGCTCTTGCCATGAAATATGCTTATCCCTCGGATTCAGACAGGAAAGCGGATAAGGATACTGCATCAAAAAAAGAGCCTGAAACAGAAACGCCGGTAATAAAGGAGCCGGAGGGTTCCCTTAAGGATCCTGTAAAAAAAGAGGATAAAACAGAGGATACCTGTACAACAGTAAAATGTTCCGAACCCTGGCCCGAGCATCATATAGTGTTTGATGAGGATAAAATAAAGGAAAAAGGCTTTGTATCCGTACAGCAGGCCGTATTTCAGGGAGTAAAGGGATACAGGTTTAAGAGAGCCGATAATTCCGAGCAGTTTATACGTGTTGAGATGGTGCTTATACAGAAGATGGCCGTTAAGAACAGTTGATCAGGTAAAAACAGAGGAGTGATATGAGCTGGAGATGTCCGGTCTGTGATACATATAATGATGAATCCTTTGACAGCTGCATGGCCTGCGGAAGAGATAAGCCGGAAGCTCCCGTAAGGGAGAGCTATAAAGCACCCGAGCCAGTAAAGGTAAAGCCTGCGAAAAAGAAGACGGAATCTGATACGTATGCGGATGCATACAGTAAGAAAAAGGAAGAAGAAAGAAAGAAGAAAGCTGAGTCTGAAAGAAGGTTAAAGGAAGAAGAAGACAGAAAGAGGAAAGAGGCCGAAAGAAGGACAAGAGAGGAAGAAGAGAGAAAGAGAAAAGAGGCCGAAAGAAGAGAAAAGGATAAGCTTGAAGAAGACGCAAGAAGAAAAGCATTCGACAGGCTCAGGGAACTTGAAAGGAAAAAAGCAAGGGCAAGAGGCAGGATATTCAGAATCGTTATCATTGCGGCACTGATCATAACACTCTGGCCCCAGGTAAGGAAATATAAGGAAAAGGCCGATGAGGCCAGGAACACGGTAATTTCTCCCGAAGCCGAAGAATTATATAAAGAACTGACAGGGGAGGATCCTGAATACGCAGAGCCCTCCGAAGATAATATAATACACACGGATGAAACCGAAGAAACCGAAGAACCCTCAGAAGATACGGCTGTAACGGAGGATGCGGAAACAGAGGAAGAGGAAGAGAAGACAGAGAGATCAAAAGGCAGAAAAGGTGCCTTCTACGATGTCGTTGATGCTTACAGAAGCATGAAGGGGAACGGACAGACTTTTACTGATGATCCTTCTTCACAGAATGAAACTGATGAAGATCAGTATGAGGGTAAGGATAAAAACAGCGATTTTTACAAATATCTTGATAAATACAGGGAATACTGAAAGAAGACAGGCCGAAACGGAGAGTAAGGAAAGGTGATCGGGCGGATATGAAAACGGGCGTTATATATGCAAAATGTGAAAAGACAAAAAAAGACTTTGCTGTAGCCATAAAGGAGGCTCAGGGCGGATGGTATATCACCAGGGCATATCCTCTCGGTAAGACGAAACAGCTTTATGAGGATAAGGACGCAGGATTTCAGTATGACGGTCACTTATACATGCATCCGGATTATAACGGCTGTCCGCATTGTCAGAGTATGAAAGGTCTTGTGCTATGCGGCAATTGCGAACATTTTAACTGCTATGACGGTAGAGGCTCATTTACCTGTGCTTATTGCGGTAAATCTTCAAAGGTTTCCGGAAAGATCGACGGCTTTTCGGGCTCGGAAGGACAGTAAAGAGAGGATCAAAAAAGGCGCCCCTTTTTTAAGGAACGCCCTTTTTAGCCTTTTAAACCGGATATAAGCGATCCATAAGGACCGCAGGATCCGAGTCTTACTTACAGCAGGGATTTGATCAGACTCACTTCTTCGGCTGATATCCTGTCGTCGATAGAGCATACTGCCGCTATAAAGTTTAACAGGGTGTTGACACCGTCATCATTAAGATGATCCCTTACTTCCTTCACGATCTCGTATGCACCCTCATCATTAGCTGCAGACTGGATAAGATCGATAAGGACATCTTCGCTTGTGTGCTTTCCTGCAGCATCCAGAAGTCCGTTTACGAATTCAAATTCTCTTTCGGTAAGCTTGCCGTCAGCAGCAACA
>JAILPG010000137.1 GCA_024699595.1 Lachnospiraceae bacterium
AGGCTGTACACCGACAGCCTCGGATATCACATCCTGCCATTCCTGCTTCATGACCACGTTTTCCAAAAGGAAGTATCTTGGCTGTGTCTCCTCAAGGATACGCACATATTCCCAGAACAGACGGCTACGGGGATCATCAAAATTCTTACGTTTTCCGGCATTGGAGAATCCCTGGCAGGGGCTTCCGCCTATCAACAGGTCTATTTTCGGAAGCTCCGTAGCATGAACCTGCTGTACGTCTCCAAGCTGTTTTGTCTCAGGAAAGTTGTTCTGTGTGACCTTGATGGCATTCTCGTCAATCTCGCTTGCGAAGTAGGAGTCTACGCTGTACCCCCCCTTCATAAGCGCTACATGACCGCAGGAAATACCATCAAATAGCGACAATACATTCATAAAAAGTCCTCCGTATCAATGAATTCCCATTGACCGAAGGACATACAGAACTTATAATAAGGCTGTTCCATCTTCGGGTGGGGTGCTGTGGACGGCATATCTTCAAACTTTGGTCGGGGAGAAGATATGTCGTTCTGTTTATATGGTGTTTATTATGAATCCCATGAACGGGTATCAGAATACATTCCGTTGGCTAATCCTACGAGCTCCACTTCAAAAGAAAGACCCGTGAGCTTAATAACATCATCTTTGTTATGAAGCCTCATACTGATAGCCCAACCTTCATCAAACGTCATTACAATGGTTGTATCTGACAGCTTGCCATCCCTTTTCTTTTTATAACTGACATCATAGAGTTTGGTAGGCATGTGCAGCTGCGCAATCTTTGCTATAGGCTTATGCCCTGAAACTGGTTTATTTAACGTACCATTCATATTAAACCCTTCAACGGTCGTCTGTTTTTTGCTTTCTTTTGCAATAATCTTATAAAAATCGTCTGCTCCGAAGAAATATTTCAGAAATCTTTCGGGAGCATCAGGATGAACATTGCACAACCGCTGAATTTCCTCTATAAAAGCGTCCAATACAGGTCGATAATACCTGCCGAATTTATCGTCTATATCACGCCATAATGTACCGCTGTCTTCAAGCGCTTTTAATGACGACATTATATTGTCCATTTTCGTGATAAAATTCTGACTGCAGGGATACCCGAGCCACGCCTTACCAAAGTCCTTTGCTTCTGTAATACGTGGATGTTTTAAGCCTTCATGGTTGTGTTTACAGGAGAACCCTACTTCCCATCCATTTTCATTATTCTTCAGCCGAATGCACATAACGTCACGGACATCGCCCTGCGGACCTTTTGCCACGGAATCTGTATTTATAGACAGATAGAGTGCTCCTTCACCATACTCAATCTGTGGTTCAAGAGGGTTGATTATTTTTACAGCTGTCTCTGCAGCTTTCATATAATTGTTCTGAGAGCTTTCATCCAAGGCTTCGAACTTAGACTTAGCCGTCCTAAAAGCATCATCAGCATCTATTGTCACCGGTTTATCTATCGCCTCAAGCTTATTCTTAAATGCCACAAGGCAAGCATATTCAAACGCTTTCCCATTTAATGTATGTTTTGCTGCCATCTTAATTCTCCTTCAGTATTCTTTTGACTTCGTTTGCTACTACTTCTGCGAGTTTTACAGGAACAGCATTGCCAATCTGTTTATATTTGCTGGTCAGATCCCCGCAGAAGCTCATATCCTCTGGAAAGGTCTGAATAGCAGCCGCTTCTTTATAACTCAGACGCCTTGTAGTTCCTTTGCCAAATTCCCATAAATCCTGATGGATCTTAACCATATCAGGGGAGCCGGGATACAGAGCAACCTGCTTTGCCATTGCAGGGATAGTAAACGATACTTCGTCCCATCCGCGTTTACGATTACGGCTCATATATCTGGAAGAATATGGAGCCTCGCATATTTCATCTTTACGAGGTTTCGGAAGACCGCTCAATGCATCTTTCAAAGTAACCCGATCAGATGCGGGTGCAGGCATCGAGAAATCATCATTGATATCGTTCCTTATCCCCGTTATGATGACACGCAGTCTGTCCTGTGGCACGCCATAATCAGCAGCGTTTACAAGCCTGTACGTAACCTTGTAACCTTTGCTTGCAAAATCATGGACGATAGCATCAATGATTTGACCATCCCCTAATGTCAAAATACCTTTGACATTTTCTGCCACAAAGATCTTGGGCTGTTTCTCTTCAACGAGCTTAACGAAATATCTATACAATGAATTGCGGCTATCATCTATTTTCCTTGGTCCTGCAAGGCTAAATCCCTGACAGGGAAACCCGCCAAGAATAACATCTGCATCAGGAATCGTCGAAAAATCAACAGAGCCGATATCACCTTCCACGACAGTAGCAGAAGACCATAACTTATGTGTTTCACAAGCATCATGATTGAAATCATTTGCCCATAAAACCTTAAAACCTTGATTGGCGAATCCCATATCTAATCCGCCAGCTCCTGCAAATAATGAAACTACTGTGTTCTCTTTCTGTTTGCCCATAATTTTACCTCCATTCGAATAAGATCACGGCAATATACATTTATCAACGTTTAATTAACCTTCCCTGTCTTTTTATAATGCTCGTAGTACATATCTATCGCCTTTTCGACGATAGCAGTCTTCGGCAGACCGGTTTCCTTATTGATCTGGTTCAGCTTTTCAGCGGATTCCTTGTATATCCTGCCGCTGAATACTTCGTACTCCTTACTTGGCCGTGCCATTACGCATCAATCCCTCCATTCCTATAATATGTGATATTTATACTATACCCCATGCCAGACGCTCCTGTTCCGTGATCAAGCGATAAAAACAGCCTCGCATTGAAAAAGTCGGGGCTATGGCATATTTCTCTGGATGCAATGTTCCGAGAACGAGATAATCATTCTCCGGGTTGTGGTCAAGCACGATACCTGCTGTATCCTGCAATGTTTCACCTTTATCAAGATATCCGTCTTTTGCTACTACCACATCACCTTTGTTGAACATATACCCTCCATAACATTATGGTAAATTCTAAATACATTTTGTATTATACATGAT
>JAILPG010000163.1 GCA_024699595.1 Lachnospiraceae bacterium
TGAGGAAACCTATAACATACTGAAGATGAGACACTTATCCTCACTGTATGGCGACAGGAGCCTGTCCCTTACGATCGCCGTGACTACGGGCTGCAACTTCGACTGTTCCTATTGCTTCGAAGCAAATCATAAGGGACACGCTATGACGCAGGAAACCGAAGACCGCCTGATAGCCTTTATAAAGAGTTATCAGGCAAATGCGTTAGGGCTTGTATGGTTTGGCGGTGAGCCCTTACTTGCCTTTGACAGGATGTTAAGCATTAATAAACGGTTAGGGGATATGGGAAAGAAATATTCGGCCATCCTTATAACAAACGGTTACCTGCTTACGGAGGAAAAGATAAAGCATTTAAATGATCTGAATATAAACACCATTCAGATAACTCTTGACGGACGAAAGGAAACGCATGATTCAAGAAGATGTCTTGCAGGAGGCGGCCCTACTTATGACAGGATCCTTGATAACATAGATCTGGTCTTAAAGTCGGATTATAAGGGAAGGGTGCTCATAAGAGTAAATGTAGACGGCAGGAACGAAGAAGAATTTGTTGATGTATATAAAATGATTAGAGACAGGTATCCGAAGGTATTCGGAAAAAAGGTGACCGTCTATCCCGGATTTGTTCATGGGGATGCACATCCGGACAGAGGCTGCTTCTTTGATCCGGTAATGCAGGGGGAATTCCTCTCAGAGATCCTGGAAAAATATCATTTTGCACCTCTTAGTGTCTTTCCGCGTTTTCAGACCCCGGGCTGTGTGCTTACAAAGCGGAATTCCTTTGTGATAGGTCCTGACGGAGAGGTATACAAATGCTGGGATGATGTGGGAAACAAAGAACGGGTGACAGGAAGCATCTACCGCTTTGATAACTGGAATCTCGGACTGATAGCAGAGGGTATGACAGGCTGCAGTTATCTCGATGATCCCGAGTGCAAGGAGTGTTTCTATTTCCCAATCTGTAACGGAGGCTGTCACAGGGTCAGACAGAACAATCTGCATTCGGAGTTCAAGCAGAGCTCCTGCACATATTTTAAGGGCAATCTGGAAAAGCTGCTCGAGCTGTATTATGAAGAAAAGATGCGTGCCCAAAAGGCACGGAAAGCCGCAGATAGTACAAAAGCCGTACAGAAGGATCCTGGATCAGGGACGGACATACAGGAAAAAGCATAGATATATTATATGGAAGACAGACAGTATTCTCAATTTAAGAGAGCATATGAGTATTATCAGGCAGATCCGAAATACCGTGCCCTGATAAGGGAAGAGCCTTCAGCTGCGGTTACTGAGCTTGGACTGCCTGACTGCGATGGCAAGCTGATCCTTGAGGTGATCGAGTACATTCTGTTTCGAAATACGCAGACAGACCGGGATCAGCCATATATCAGAGAGTTTACAAAAAGGATAGGTACAGTCAGTGATCAGGCGGTAAAAATGGTCAGTGCTGACAGATACAGAGATCTCCGGATAGCAGGATTTGTTCAAAGAACTCTGAACCGCGCAAGGCTTGAATCCGCTATCTTCCGGGCACATACGAATATCCGCTATTTTCCGCTTGGCTTTGAGTTAAGTGAAGGCTGTAAGGTTCACTGTCCATTTTGCGGACTGAATGCCAGGAAATGGAGTATGGATTATTCCTATAAGGAGGGCAGGAAACTGTGGCTTGATCTGCTTGAGGCTTCTAAAGAGGTTATCGGGGATATAACTGACCAGGCACCTCTGTATTATGCTACCGAACCCCTTGATAATCCTGATTATGAAGCCTTCTTAGGGGATGTGATGGAACGTTTTCCCTGTTTCCCACAGACTACAACAGCTGTGCCTGAGAGGGATATCGAAAGGACCAGGCGTCTGATGGACTCTATCGGAAGAGAAAGGCTTGTAAATGGGGCAAGGCTTCGGTTCACCATCCGTACGCTTTCACAGTTTAAGAAGATCATGGAGGCTTTTTCTCCACAGGAGCTTGAGGGAGTGGAGCTTATAATGAATAATCCCGAATCCGTAAACGGTATTTCGGCATCGGGCAGGCTGTTAGGTACTAAAGACGGATCCTCAGTATACGGGGACAGACATCAGATCAGATACAGTATCAGCTGTCTGAGCGGGGTAAAGATTAATCTCTGTGAAAAGACCATGACTTTTATGCAGCCTCATATTCCGGATGAAAAATACCCGGAAGGGGTATTGGTATCGGAGTCGGTACGGTTTACCGAAAAGGATGATATCGGGGCCCTGCTTAAGGGGATATTTGAAAGAAATGCAAAAGCAGATCTTTGCGAGGATATGCTGATCACGCTAAATGACAGGGTAAGGATCATTGAAAAAGAAAATGAGCTGATCCTTGCAGGCGACGGCATAGGGTATTCCCTTAAGAGAAACATGTTTACGGAGGAGTTACTTAGGAAGCTTCAGAATACTGAAACAGGCATAAGGGTCAGTGAGATCGAAAATTCTTTTACAATTGATGAAGGATCAAAAGGCGGTCTCCAAAGCCTTATTAAGGAGCTG
>JAILPG010000191.1 GCA_024699595.1 Lachnospiraceae bacterium
CTTCAGGCAATAAAGTTCCTTTTTTCAGCTCCTTAAGCACAAAGATCATCGCACTCGTAGCAGTGGCTCTGATAGTTGCTGTTGCTGCAGTACTGGTTATCGTGACGGGAGAGCTTAAGGATGTCATGAGGCAGACGACGCTTAATGAACTGACGTCTCTTGCGGTTTCCGCTGGAGAGACTCTCGATGCCCAGCTTGCAAGGGCTGAAGGCGAGACCAGTTCGACGCTTCTTACGGATACCCTGTCACAGGTCAAGGCAGAAGGGCTTTCAAGCTCTTACGCATACCTTGTTGAGGGATATTCAGGCACGATGCTTTATCATCCGACAGCCGAAAAGATCGGATCTCCGGTGGAGAATCCGCTTGTAAGCGGCCTTGTGGATACCATTAAGTCAGGCGGCTCACCCAAAAAGAGCGACGGCGTCTTCTATGAATACAAGGGGAAAAACAAGTGCGCAGGCTATACTCTCCTTGAAACTGAGGATTCCAAGGCGATACTTGTTGTAACAGCTGACGAGGATGATGCTTTTAAATCCATCTATGCCGCAAATAACAAGGCGATAATCGTTGCCATAGTGATCTCGCTTATCTGCATAATAGTGGCCTATCTGGTAAGCACCCTGTTTACAAGGCCGATAAAGGAGATCACAAATATAATCGAAAATACGGCATCTTTTAACTTTAAGAGCGGCGGCTCAAAGACCGAAAAGTTACGCAACAGGAAGGATGAGACCGGCGTGATGGCAAGAGCCGTATCCGGAATGAGGAGCAACCTAAGGGATATGGTAAGAAGCATTGACGATGCGAGCGGCCGCATAGATGATAACGTCAACATGCTTCAGGATGTTACAAATGTCGTAAACAGCATGTGTACCGACAATTCGGCCACGACCGAACAGCTTGCTGCCGGAATGCAGCAGACAGCCGCAACAGCTGAGAGCATCTATGCAAATATCGGATACATGCAGACCGGTGCCAAGGATATCCTCTCACTTTCCAAGGAAGGTGAAAACATGTCAGAAGAGGTTATGACGAGGGCCGCAGGACTTAAGGAAAAGACCAGGGAAGCTACCAGAAAGACCAGGGAAACCTACGATTCGGTAAAGGAAAAATCAGAGAGAGCGATCGAAGGTTCCAAGGCTGTTAACAGGATAAATGAGCTGACAGAGAATATCATGGCGATATCTTCTCAGACCGGACTGCTTGCACTTAATGCATCGATCGAGGCGGCAAGAGCGGGAGAGGCCGGAAAAGGCTTTGCGGTCGTTGCTACAGAGATCGGAAACCTGGCTGACCAGACTTCCAAGACAGTTGCCGATATCAACGGCATAGTCGGTGAAGTAAATGCTGCCGTGGCGAACATGACAGCCTGTATCGAGGAGACCTCGGGCTTCCTTGAGGAGACGGTTCTTAGGGATTATGCGGAATTTGCCGATGTTTCCGAGCAGTACAGCTCAGATGCCGAGCAGTTTAAGGAGAGCATGGGTGATATACACTTATCGATCGACAATCTCGCCGATTCGATCTCTAAGATATCGGATGCTCTTTCGGGCATCAATTCAACGGTTGGAGAATCCACTCTGGGTGTTACGGATATTGCCGGAAAGACAACGGATATGGTCACGAAGACGAGCGAGACCAACGGACTAGTGGAAGAGAGCCACCAGTGCGTAGAGCAGCTTAAGGCGATAGTTGATAATTTTACCATGTAGATGATATAGGGATCAAAAGTCACAGATCGATCTTGGATATTTATAAAGGCTTTCGGGTCAGAAAAGAGGGAGAATAAAATGATCTATACGCTGACGTTCAGCCCGTCCATTGATTATGTGGTATATCTGGACAATGAATTTGAAAGCGGCAGGATAAACAGGGTAAGACACGATGACATCTATTACGGCGGCAAGGGAGTAAATGTCTCGCAGGTCCTTTTGGGTCTCGGGATAGAGAACACCGCTCTTGGCTTTGTGGCCGGTTTTACCGGAAGAGAGATCGATGACGGTCTTAAGCGCATGGGGATTAATACGGACTTTGTTCATTTAAGATCCGGCCGCTCGAGGATAAACATAAAGCTCAAATCAGATGTTGAGAGCGAGATAAACGCGGCATCTCCGAGAATAGATGCGTCGGATATAAATGCTCTGTATGAGAAGATTGAAAGGATCGGGCCTAAGGATATGCTGGTGCTTGCGGGCAATGTACCCGAAAACATCGACAGAAACCTGCCTGCCATGATAATCGAAAGATTAAGTGATAATTCAACCAAGGTTATAGTGGATACTCAGGGAGAATCGCTGTTTAACATACTTCCCTACAGACCTTTCCTGATAAAGCCCAATCACGTGGAGCTTTCGGAGCTTTTTAACGAAGAGTTTTCACCGTCTGATACGTTCAGGATCGAGGAGGCGGCCAGACGTCTTCAGATAAACGGGGCAAGAAACGTGCTCGTCTCGCTTGCAAGCGAAGGAGCCATCCTGGTGACTGAGGACGGAAAGGTGTACCACAGACAGGCGCCGGGAGGTTATGTCAAGAATTCGGTCGGTGCGGGTGACAGCATGGTTGCAGGCTTCATAGCCGGCTATATCGAGAATCATGATCTTGAAGATGCGTTTATCATGGGCATTGCCGCAGGTTCAGCAACGGCTTTTTCCGAGGGACTTGCATCGGGAAGCGAGATCAGGGATCTCTACAGATTAATGAGATAGGATGGGTGTTTTATTATGAAAATTGACCTTTTTTCAATAGGAAAATTCACGGTTCACAGTTACGGCCTTCTGATAGGCTTGGGTTTTCTTGCCGCTGTTTTTATCGGCTGTTACAGGGCAAAAAAAATAAACCTTTCGCCGGATCATTACAGTAATATTGCGATATTTACGCTGATAATCGGTTTCCTTGGCGGAAAGCTCATGTACATGATAGTGGAGTTTAAGACGCTGCTTGAGGCACCGATGAGGGTTATAGGCTCTGAGGGCTTTGTGGTATACGGAGGCATCATTACCGGCGTTATCGCTATTTTTACCTACTGTAAAATCAACAAGCTTTCATTTCTTGATTATATAGACCTGCTGGTTCCGTGTGTTGCCATCAATCAGGGCTTTGGAAGACTCGGCTGCTTCATGGCCGGATGCTGCTACGGAAGAGAGACCGATTCGTGGTTCCATGTGATCTTCCCGCAGGGTTCGCTTGCACCCGCAGGAGTTCCGCTCATTCCTACGCAGCTTATCTCTGCGTCGTTTGATTTTGCACTCGGTCTTCTGCTTATCGCCTTTTATAAAAAGTTTAAGAGAAGCGGAGATATAGGAGCCACTTACTTCTTTGCTTATTCAATAGGAAGATTCCTTGTTGAAATGCTAAGAAACGATGAGAGAGGTGCTGTCGGCGCACTGTCGACCTCCCAGTTCATATCGATCTTCATCCTGATCTTCTCGCTTATCTTCTATGCGATCAACAGAAAGCTCGACGTAAAGCCTGAATGGACCAAGGAGCCTGTAACAGGGGAGGTGAAAAGCACTGAGGAGAATTAAAAAATCAGTGCGGTACCGCATTAGTAAAGAGAGTATAAAATATCCCTGCAGCTTGACGCTGCAGGGATATTTTATACTCTCTTAGCTTAAATGCAATTTTTTCTTTCGGAATTTACTGGATATCAAGTCCGCTCCACAGATCATCGGGAACAAGTGCTACATAGGTCATTCCGGTATTAAGTGTGATCATGTTTCCGTCTGTGTCGTAATATCTTGTGGGTGTCAGCTCATCCTCTTTTGACCAGGTGATCGGGATGGCCTTTCCGCCTGTGATGTAATATCCGTCTCTGTTAAAGTCTATCGAATGGAACATCATATATCCGTTCTCATCGAATTTTACATATCTGCAGTTCTGTATCAGTAGATTTGTAAATGAGAGCTGCTCGTTGTTGTTGCCCGGATCTACATGAGGTGAACCGTACTCTGAATACTTGTAGGTTCCTGATGCCTCGTCATAGTCAAGATAAGGCTTGTTGTGCTTATAGGGCAGCTGGATATGAGTAGCTGTCATAGAATTGGAGTTTGCCGAAAGATCGACCTTGTTTGACTCCGATGCGAACTGGTAATGCGGTCCGGGATAGTAGTCGTTGTAGGTCCTGCTGTATCCCTTGCTGTCAAAGTTCTTGTCAAGATCTCCGGTGCAGATGTACTCCGTGAACTCCCTTGATTTTCCGTTGTCTACTCTTGAGAAGGTACCTGAGAAGTTCTCTACATAATCCTTTGCAAGATAGTCATCAATGTAGAAGGGGCCACCGTCATGGCAGATAACTGCGTTCCACTCGGGGATTATCTGAAGATTGGTAGGTCTTACGCTTCGGATGGAACCAAGCTGTGTGATGCTCTCCCAGTCTTTTACGAGTACCATGAAACGGGTTACACCTTCGTTGGCTGTTGAATTGGTCATCTCATACACGATGTCCGCTTTGGTCAGACCATAGTGCGGCAATGCTGTCTTCTCGTTGTCGACCATTGCAGCGATGGGTCTCTGATCCTTTATTGATTCGTCGATCCACTCATTGGTAAGTTCGGAACGATACATTCCTTCTCTTGTCTCTTCCTCAACTGCAGTCTCAACGGGTGCTGCCTCTGTAGGCTTTGCACTGTCATCGGTTATAACCTGTATTACGGGATCGGAAAAAGCCGAATCAGGCTTTGTTTCCGCCTTCTTTTTGTCCTTATCGCAGCCTGCAAGTACCAGGCAAGCAGTTACTGTAAGGAGAAAGAGTATTCTTGTTTTCCTCATTATTATATTCCTCCATGTGTAAAAAACTACTTGAAAGATTATATCATATAATATTATATTAGTCATGCAAAAAAACTATGGCAAAACAAATAAATTTTTAGTTATTTTGATATGGATAATAAATGGACAGATTAGTTGTTAAGTGGAATACTTTTGTTGAAAAACACGGACTTTCAGGCTCCACTCTTAAGATGATCGCATATGTACTGATGATAATAGATCATTCTGCGGCAATGCTCGTTATGCCGTATATAGAGCAGAATGTCGGAAACATCCCTTATGAGAGACTTGCATTTCTTCTCAATCTGCATGATATCATGAGAAAAGTCGGCAGGATCGCTTTCCCGATCTTCTGTTTTTTGCTTGTCGAGGGATATGTACATACGAAGAATATCTACAAATATGAGGCTTCTATTCTGGTGACGGCTCTTGTTTCCGAGCCTTTTTTTGATCTGGCTCTGCACAGACAGCCCATTTACTGGGGTTATCAGAATGTCTGCTTTACGCTCTTTGTCTGTCTGGTTGTGGTCCACGTGGTGGATAAGTGTGTGCTTAAGTCTGACTATAATATTTTCCTAAAGATGCTCATATTCGCGGCGGCGACATGCGGCAGCATGCAGCTTCTCTATCTCATGAAGACGGATTACAGCTATAAGGGCGTCTTTGCGGTCACGCTGATGTTTCTGTTCAGGATGATAAGACCTGTAGCGCTTTTTGCAGGAGAAGCGATCTTTGATTATGAACCCACGGCCTTTTTCTCGATAATACCGCTTATGCTCTATAACGGAAAAAGAGGCTTTAAGACTAAGTACCTGTTTTATCTGGTATACCCCGGACATCTTTTTTTGATCTGGCTTGTTTCCCTGAAGCTTTTATAGCTTTCTGCTCCTGATCCCCGTTTATCCTGTCCTGGAGGTTTTTTACCGTATCGGAAAAATCTTTCTTAAGTCGTACAAATTCACTTATCGTTCCTTCGAAAGGAACTTTCCTGCCGGAAAGCAGCAGCTTTTTCATAAACATATGAATAAGCTGTTTTTTATCTTCATCTATCGTTTCGGAGGCTTTTATCATCCTCAGGGTCACACCCTTCAGATCATAATAGAATTCATTGACGTTTGTGACCTCTGCCCTGTCAAAGAGATCGAACAGGGTTTTTACGAATACCCTGAGCTCTTCCTCCGACATATCCGTAAGCCACTTGTTGATCGATTCATCCTGATTCTGGGCGTGTTTACTGAGCTTATCCTGCTTGAATCTGTGATCGCTTATCGCCCAGTTGTATGGATTGTGCTGCATGAGAGCCATTCCTTTGCATTCGACCACCTCATAGGCGTCGGTTTCCGTAAGCAGCATTCCTACTATGGATGAAGCGGGAACGGATTTTCTTAAGTGCTTTCTAATGTAGACCTTTTCTTTATCCGTTATGGTTCCTTTAGTAAAGCCCGGACCGTCGTGCGAATAAATCCTTTTTATCTTAAGCTTTCGTTCATCGCTTAATTTGGCACACGAATAGACGGCGAGATTTCCGCCCTTTGAATGGCCGCCGACATATATCGGGCCTGAAAGTCTGTCGATTATGTTGTTTAAATAGGAGAGTGCATGAAGCTGCGCGGGAACGGGGCTTTCATATACCATGTTAAAATCTTCGCGCCATCCGATGATGGAATCATCCGTTCCCCTGAAGGCGACGTAATTAAGCCTGTCCTTAAATATGAAAGTCATAGCGGAAAACTGGATCTCTTTGTCCGCATCGACGATGTTTACGTAGTTTTTTATCTGCATGTTTCCGTAACGCATGCTATCAGAGGCTGCTTCAAACAGCTCCCTGTTTACTTTTTCATATCTTCTGTCAAGAAAAAAACTGTCCGTGCCGGGCCTTCTTGAAAGCTGCCTGAGGGTTACGGTTTCATCTATCAACAGGATATCGTCATATTTCAGATAAGACAGCTGTGAGAGTATCAGAGAATCGACCTCACCAAATGGAAGCTCATCAAGTGTCCTGTTTCCGTATTTGTTTACGTAATCTATGATATTTATCATTTTATTCTGCCGGGTCTTCTAAAATATCTGAAAAAGGCCTTCCCAAGGATCTTTTCCTTATATACAAAGGTGTTGACCCAGTACCTTGAGTCGGCAGAATTGTTCCTGTTGTCGCCCATTACGAAGTATGCGCCCTCAGGAACTTTCACCGGCCCGTAATCCCCGATAGGCGTGACCTTGACATAAGGCTCATCAAGTGGGGTATCAGATCCGTTTATATATATCTTTCCATCCTTCATTTCCAGCGTATCACCCGGAAGACCTATGACTCTTTTAATGAACAGCTGTTTTTCGTCATCGGGGAATTTGAAAATAACGATGTCTCCGCGTTCGGGATCGCTCTTTAAGTATGCAAGCCTGTTTCCGAGGATCCTGTCTCCGGTCATTATCGTTGACTCCATTGATGCGGAAGGAATCACGGCATTTACGAGTATAAACGTATTAAGCACTACGGCAAGCACCACCGCTATCTCGATCGCTATGATCCATTCTTTTAATTCTTCTTTAAATTCATTAGTCATGATTTTTAGATATCTTCTTATCCTGTGATCTTTTTGATGATGGCGCCCTTCTTCGGGGCCTTTTTCTTCGGAGTTTCCCAATTGACCCTATCATCATCCTGCTAATTATAGTATAATCGGGTATGGAATACAAGCAGAGCAGAGGTGGAGTAGAGGTTTGAGATGCTGTTCAATTCATTGCAATTCCTGATTTTTTTCCCGACAGTCGTACTTATATACTTCATTATCCCGGCAAAGTACAGATACCTGTGGCTGCTTGCCTGCAGCTACTTCTATTACCTGTGCAGGGATGACTCTGTAGTCCTCTTTTTAATAATAGCAACTGTTATTACATGGGCCACGGGTGGCATCCTTGATAAAATAACAGATCTAAAGCTAAAGAGGGCGGTCGCAATATCGGGTGCTATAATAAATCTTCTGCCGCTTATCGTATTAAAGTACGGACACTTTGCCCTGGGGCTCGTAAATGCCGGTATTTCCTTTGATCCGCTCCTTCCGGCAGGAATATCTTTCTATATTTTTCAATCAACAACATATATTATTGACAGATACAGGGGCGAGACGGAGGTCGAAAAGAACTTTCTTAAGTATGCGCTGTTCGTTTCATTTTTCCCATGCATTCTCTCTGGCCCCATAGAAAGATCGAAGAACTTCCTTATACAGATAGATGAAAAACAGGCAAGGGAGAAGAGAAAAGGTTTTGATCCTGTAAGATGCAGGCAGGGACTTATGTATATGCTGTGGGGATATTTCCTTAAGCTTGTCATAGTCTCGAGACTTACGATCCTTACCGATAATGTTTTTTCCTTATATAAAGGATTTAAGGGATATCTGATCCTTGTTGCCGTATTTGCATATTCTTTCCAGATCTACTGCGATTTTGCCGGCTATTCCTTTATAGCTGTAGGATGTGCAAAGATCATGGGTTATGACATAACGCTTAATTTCAGGCAGCCCTATCTTGCAAAGAGTGTTGCGGATTTCTGGAGAAGATGGCATATATCGCTTTCATCGTGGTTTCGGGATTATCTGTATATACCTCTCGGCGGAAACAGAAAGGGAAATTTAAGGCGTTATTTAAATATAATGATAGTCTTTCTGTTAAGCGGCCTGTGGCATGGTGCCAATCTGACCTTTGTATTCTGGGGCTTTTTGTTCGGAGCTTACCAGGTAGTGGGATATATAATAAGGAAGAAAAAGAAAACGGGTCCTTTACCCGGAGAAAAAGGAGCAGAAAACGGCGCTTTTGGGATCGTACTTACCTTCGTCCTCGTAACTCTTACCTGGATCCCTTTCAGGGCACAGAGCATATCCGAGGCCTTTGATGTATTCGTATCGATCTTTTCAAACTACGGTAACACTGCTTATGGCGGGAGTCTTTCCGGCCTCGGTCTCGGAGTCAACAACCTGCTCTTTGTGATATTTGCGGTCATTGTCCTTATTTTTACCGATGTCATGTGTGAAAAAAGGAAATGTACTGTAGCAACGCTTTTTGAAAACAGTCCGGTAGTTTACAGATGGGGATTTTATTATCTTCTTATTGTAATGATATTATTCTCACTCAATCTGTCGACCACCGAATTTCTATATCAGAAGTTTTGAGGTATGTTTATGAAAAAAGCAGGGATCTTTCTTGCAAAATGTCTGCTTGCCCTTGTACCGGTGCTCATAATGATCCTTTATACGGCTCTGCTTCCGATGGGTTATATGGACACGGAATATCCTTCGTGGAAATATACCAAAGATGAACAGAGAGGACTCTTTGGGGCAGGAGAAAAGGGCACGCAGCAGGAAATAAATACTGTCATCATCGGTGATTCGAGAGCAATGGCCGATCTGATCCCGGAAAAGCTTTCGGATGATACGGTCAATCTGGCCGTCGGAGGAGCCACCGCCATTGAGATGTATCATACGCTTAAGGATCATTTTGACAATGTCGGGGTACCTGATACGGTCATAATAATGTTTGCGCCTTTCCATTATTCCTATATGGATAATTTCTGGACTAGGACGGTGTATTTTCATCATCTGAAAATACCTGATGTTATTAAACTGTACACTGAAGGGCGCAGGCTTAAGGCTGATGCCTTCTATGACGGTGAGCATGATCTCTTTGACCTGATAAGCTGTTATCTGTATCTGCCTGACAGCTACCTCCCGGCTCTTCTTAATTCTAAATTTTTCGGAAGATATGAGACAAACAGGAGCGAATATGATACCATAGCACGAAATAAAGGGCACGGACTTTTCGGTACGCTTGATGGCTGCAGTGACTTAAATTACGAGGCGAGCTATACGGAGATGAAAATGGATGGAGACCATCCTCTGATCGATCTTTACATGAGAAAAATTCTTGACCTTTGCAGCGAAAACTCAGTAAATATCATACTCAGTCAGCCTCCGATGAATGAGACCTCCTATGGTGCGTTACATGGTGACTATACAAGTCAATATTCTGAGTATATTAACGGGCTTTCTTCTTATTATAATGGAGGGATTTTTGAGACGGAGATCCCCGAGTATGAAAATAAATATTTCGGTGATTCGTCTCATTTAAATGCGGCAGGTGCCGAAATATACACAGAAGACTTTGCGGTAAGATATGGATTCAGATGATGAGGAATGAGATGAACAAAAAACTGAGATATGACGGAATAATATTTGACGTGGACGGCACCCTGTGGGATTCCACAAAAGTAGTTGAGAAAGCGTGGAATAAGGCTTTTAAGGATAGCGGGTTTGCGGATATTACGGTAAGCGCGGAAAGGCTCAAGGGTTTATTCGGACTGCCGATGCTTGATATAATAAAGGATATAGTTCCTGACTCCACTTTAGAACAGAGGAAGGCTTTTCTTCCTGTCTGCTCCAGATATGAGTTTGAGTTTCTTGAGAAGGAAGCCGGGATAGTATATGATGGACTTGAGGAAACTCTGGAGAAACTTATGAAGACTCATAAGCTTTTCGTGGTCAGCAACTGCCAGAGCGGATATATCGATCTGGTCTACAGAAAGACAGGACTGGGCCGTTTTTTCACCGACGGGATCTGCCCCGGTGATACCGGAGTGCTCAAGGCCGGAAATATCCGTATCATTATTGACCGGTTCGGTCTAAAATCCCCCCTCTATGTCGGCGATACACAGATGGATGCAGATGCCTGCAAAGAGGCCGGGGTTCCAATCTGCTATGCGGCTTACGGCTTTGGAACAGTGGCAGAGCCTGATCATATAATCTACACTCCCGGAGAATTGACCGAAATATGCTGAAACATTCTGTCGGAAAAAAGAATAGCGGAATGATCGGAGCAAGGCTTTTAACTGTAGGTGTTGTAGTGTCTTCTCTGCTTTTGTGCGGCTGTAAGACAGATGGAAATGTAAAAGCCCCCGCGTCAGGCAGCAAGGAGTATTTCAGGGAGCAGGGCATCGCCTACATGGGGCAGGAAAGATATAGTGATGCGATAGTTGCTTTTGAGGCTGCCCTTAAAAAGTCAAACGGCATAGTAAGAGACATTGACTATGACATTTCATATTATCTGGCTCTTGCCGAGTATAAAGCCGGCAATCACGAGGAAGCCTACAATATATATTCTGCCATCATCGGTATGGATGAAAAGGCGGCCGATGCTTATTATCTAAGAGGCAGGGTGACCCTGTATGAGGGTGACAGGCAGGCGGCCATGAGTGATTATGACAAAGCCGTGGAGCTTAAGAAAACGGATCACAACCTGTACAAGAGGATATATCTGGATCTTGCCTCGGCAGGCTATGAAGAGGACGGCAGGGCATATGTGAACAGGGCTCTTCAGAGCGATCAGAAAATAAGCGATTACCACAGGGGCGTTTATTCCTACTACCTTGAAAAATATGATGATGCCAGGAATTATCTGGAAAAGGCAAGAAACAAAAACACCGATGCCGACCTTATCGCATATCTGGGGAAGACCTATAAAAAGCTTGGCGATAACGGATATGCGGCATCCCTCTTTGAGACCTATTTGGGAACTGATCCGACCGATGCTGAGATCTACAATGAGCTGGGGCTTGTAAAGCTTGAGAGCGGTGATCTTGACGGGGCGCTCACGGCCTTTCAGAACGGGATCGCGACCGGTGATGAGGCTGTAATGCAGAGTCTTCTGTTCAATGAGATCGTTACATATGAATACAAACTTGACTTTGAATCGGCAAAGAATAAGATGGCTGAATATGTGATCAGATATCCGAATGATGAGAAGGCCAAAAGGGAAAATATTTTTTTGAGCACAAGATGATCTATCTGTTGTGGGTGACATAATGCTGACCGAAACGGTCAAATTTTACGATAGAATCTGACAAACCCCAATATATTGGGATTTACAGGGGCGTCAGGTAGACATAAGATAATTATTGTAAAACACAATATCTTGTTCAGGTATTTAAAAAAGAACAATAGATATTGTGTTTTTGTATTGACGGGATGATTTTTTTTATATATACTAAATGTGTTCGTTTGGCAGGTATGATGTCAAAAAAGTTGACCGAATCGGTCATAAACCAAAAAATGAGGGAGAGTAACTAAGGCTATCGTCACAGGTCTTTCGATCCACAGATCAGCCGGGGGTGTTGCAGCAAAACAGGAAGGGGTTGTTAACAGAATGTTCAGTGTTGTAAAAAGAGATGGAGAAATAGCGGATTTTAATCTAACAAAGATCAATGATGCCATTATGAAGGCGTTCAATGCCTGCGACAAGAATTATAATAATGATATGATCGATCTTCTCGCCCTGAGGGTTACCGCTGATTTTCAGAGTAAGCTTGACGGCGACAAGATCCATGTCGAGGATGTTCAGGACAGTGTGGAGACTGTTTTGGAACAGGCAGGTTATACCGAGGTTGCGAAGGCATATATCCTCTATCGTAAGCAGAGAGAGAAGATGCGTAACCTCAAGTCAACCATCCTTGATTATAAGGATGTTGTAAACAGTTATGTCAAGGTCGAGGACTGGAGAGTAAAGGAGAATTCCACTGTTACCTATTCCGTAGGCGGGCTTATCTTAAGTAATTCAGGTGCAGTGACGGCAAATTACTGGCTCTCCGAGATATACGACCAGGAGATCGCCGATGCTCACCGTAATGCCGATATCCATATCCATGATCTGGCTATGCTTACCGGTTACTGCGCAGGCTGGAGTTTAAAGCAGCTTATCAAGGAAGGGCTTGGCGGCATCGCGGGAAAGATCACATCGGCACCGGCATCACACCTGTCGGTTCTCTGCAACCAGATGGTCAATTTCCTTGGCATAATGCAGAATGAATGGGCAGGAGCCCAGGCCTTCTCATCATTTGATACCTATCTTGCTCCTTTTGTTAAGGTTGATAATCTTACTTATGATGAAGTCAAGAAGTGCATCGAATCATTTATCTACGGTGTAAATACACCGAGCCGCTGGGGAACTCAGGCGCCGTTCTCCAATATCACTCTTGACTGGACCGTACCCGATGATCTTGCCGAGCTTCCGGCAATAGTGGGCGGCAAGGAAATGGATTTCTGCTATAAGGACTGCAAGAAGGAAATGGACATGGTCAACAAGGCATTCATCGAGACCATGATCGAAGGTGACGCAAACGGAAGAGGATTCCAGTATCCGATACCCACGTATTCAATAACAAGCGATTTTGATTGGTCGGATACAGAGAACAACAGGCTTTTGTTCGAAATGACCTCCAAGTACGGAACTCCTTATTTTTCCAATTATATCAATTCAGACATGAAGCCGAGTGACGTAAGGTCAATGTGCTGCAGACTGCGTCTGGATCTCAGGGAGCTTCGCAAGAAAACGGGAGGATTCTTTGGTGCCGGAGAGAGCACCGGTTCTATCGGCGTTGTTACCATCAACATGCCGAGGATAGCATATCTTTCACAGAACAAGAGCGATTTTTACAGAAGGCTCGACAGGATGATGGATATAGCCGCAAGGAGCCTTAAGGTCAAGAGAGGCGTCATCACCAAGTTATTGGATGAAGGATTATATCCTTATACTAAGAGATACCTTGGAAGCTTCAAGAATCACTTCTCCACGATCGGTCTTATCGGAATGAACGAGGTGGGACTCAATGCCAACTGGTTAAGGGCTGATCTCACCGACAAGAAGACCCAGGAGTTTACCAAGGAAGTCCTTAATCATATGAGAAACAGGCTTTCCGATTATCAGGAGCTCTATAATGACCTCTATAATCTTGAGGCTACACCCGCCGAGAGCACTACCTACCGTCTGGCAAAGCATGACAGGAAGAAATATCCTTCCATAAAGACTGCCGGAAAGCCCGGAGACGTACCCTACTATACGAACAGCTCGCATCTTCCCGTTGATTATACTCCGGATATATTTGATGCGCTTGATATCGAGGATGAACTCCAGACTCTTTATACCTCGGGAACGGTATTCCATGCCTTCTTAGGCGAGAAGCTTCCCGACTGGAAAGCAGCTGCAGATCTTGTGAGAAAGATAGCGGAGAATTACAAGCTTCCTTATTATACTCTCTCACCCACCTATTCGATCTGCAGGGATCACGGTTATCTGGCCGGAGAACACAAGACCTGTCCGCACTGCGGAAAGAACACGGAGGTATACAGCCGTATCACCGGTTATTACAGACCTGTTCAGAACTGGAATGACGGTAAGGCACAGGAATACAAAAACAGGGTAGTATATGATATAGATAACTCATGCCTCAAGAAACCCACGACCGCGATGGTCACCCTGAAGGGGCTTAACAGCAACGATGAGGTGGATATTTCTCCTGTAGAGAACGTGAAATATCTTTTTACAACAAAAACATGTCCCAACTGCAAGCTTGCAAAGGAATATCTGAATAACGAAAAGGTTGTCATGATCGACGCCGAAGAGAATTCAGAGCTTGCAAAGAAGTATGGAGTGATGCAGGCACCGACTCTTGTAGTTATAAACGGTGGCAGCGTCGAAAAATACGCCAACGCTTCAAACATTAAAAAATATGCCATGAAGAAGGAAATGGTTTTAGCTTAAGGATGTTTCAGAGGGGGAACTGTGACACCGGTGAGGCAAGGGTATAATAATAGAGGGATCATACAACGAAAATGTTGGTAACAAGGGGAAGGGAATGCCAGGGTGCATTTCCTTCTTTGGTGTGGAGGGAATCCGTTCCCCTAAAGGGAGTAATCATGATAGACAGACTGATAGAAGAGATTAAAAAAAAGGATGCGCCGATCGTTGCGGGACTTGATCCGACACTTAAAATGGTACCCGCATACATTAAGCAGAAAGCTTTTTCGGAATACGGAAAGACACTTAAGGGCGCATCGGAGGCTATGTGGGAATTTAACAAAGGGATCATAGATGCGATATATGATCTGGTACCTGCGGTCAAGCCCCAGATAGCGATGTATGAGCAGTACGGGACCGAAGGTGTCATCGTATTTAAGAGGACAATCGATTATTGTAAGGAAAAAGGCCTTATAGTGATAGGAGATATAAAGAGAGCTGATATAGGTTCGAGCTCACAGGCCTATGCCGTGGGACATCTCGGAAAAGTTGATGTGGACGGGGAGATCCTTCCTGTTTTTGATGAGGATTTCGTTACGGTAAATCCATATCTTGGATCGGATGGGATAAAGCCATTTATAGATGCCTGTGAAAAAGAGGATAAAGGCATATTTATCCTTGTAAAGACCTCAAATCCCGGAAGCGGCGAGTTTCAGGATCAGCCGCTTCTTAATAAAAACAGCAGACCGCTCTATGAATCGGTAGGAGAAATGGTAGATGCTCTGGGAAAGGGGCTGGTTCACGGCGGATACAGCGAGATCGGAGCTGTTGTCGGAGCTACTTATCCGGAGATCGGAAAGATACTCAGGGATATAATGCCGAAATCCTACATACTCGTGCCCGGTTACGGAGCCCAGGGAGGCAGGGGATCGGACCTCAAATATTTCTTTAACAAAGACGGCTTAGGTGCTATTATTAATTCATCACGCGGCATAATCGCTGCCTATATGTCGGATGACTATCCGCAGTATACGGACGAAAACTATGCTGATGCCGCAAGAGCTGCCGTGCTCAATATGAAGGAGGATCTGCGTGCCAACATATAAGGAAGAATTCATTGAGTTCATGATAGAATGTGATGTCCTTAAATTCGGGGATTTTACACTGAAGAGCGGGAGAAAGTCCCCGTTTTTCATGAATGCCGGAGCCTATGTGACCGGAGGCCAGCTAATGAGGCTTGGGGAATACTATGCCAAAGCCATTCATGAAGCCTTCGGCGATGATTTTGACGTCCTGTTCGGACCGGCTTACAAGGGCATACCGCTTTCAGTAACCACCGCCATAGCTTATCACAGACTCTATGACAGGGAGATAAAGTATTCCTCCAACAGAAAAGAGATAAAGGACCACGGCGATGTCGGTATCCTGCTTGGATCAAAGATAAAGGACGGCGACAGGGTGGTGATGATCGAGGATGTAACAACCTCCGGGAAATCGATCGAAGAGACTTATCCTATAATAAAAGCCCAGGGCGACGTAACGATAAAGGGTCTCATGGTATCCTTAAACAGGATGGAGAGAGGAATGGGAGATCCGCACAAAAGTGCTCTTTCGGAGATCGAGGAAAAATACGGCATAAAAACCGGAGCCATAGTCACGATGCCGGAGGTCACGGAGTATCTTACCGGCCGCAGTATAAACGGAAAGATCATCATCAACGATGAGATAAGATCGGCTCTTGACAGATATTATGAGGAATATGGTGTCGTTTAATGCCTAAGCCTAAAAAGATAAAAAAGAAAAAGAGCTTCATGTTCACTACCAGGCATTACTCTTTTACGGGTATCCTGTCTTTTGCGTTAGCGGTAATATCCATTCTCGGACTGATCTTTTCAGTCCTGATCGCATATCACAACGGAGGCAGTGTGGATGATCATTACGGCGCAGTAGGCCTGTTTGCCGTACTAATGAACATAACAAGTGTTATCGCTGCCTTTATAAGCTTAAACGAAAGAGATACCTATGTATGGGTTCCAAAGGCTGCTCTTGTGGCTGATGCGGTGGACATGATAGCCTGGATTCTTCTGGTTGTATGGGGGTCATAGGAGAAAATGATTAGGGAACGTCTGGAGTTATCCACAGACAGAATAAAAGAGATAATTGATGCCGGAATACCCGAAAAAGTGCAGTACGAAGGCTTTTTCAGGGATGAGGCAGAGTATCTGATACTGCTTTTTAAGGTCAATTCAATGGCCGGGAATAATGAGTTATGTAAACTTAACATAAATGAGGCAAAAGATCTTAACAAAAGGCTGTATAAGGACATCCTTGCAGAAAATTATGATACCTCTTACGGTAACCCCGAGTACATGAAGGAGTTATCCGGAAAATATGACTGCGACCCCAAAATATCGCAGTATCTCTGCTTTTTATATGCACAGATACGTGCCCTGATCCCTTACGCCTGGGAAAACAGGGAGGAGATCCTTGTCATGTATTCGGAGCTCTTTATCCAGATATATGATATCTTTGCCTATGCTGCAAGTGACCGGGTAAAGCCTGATGTCAAGGAGATCCATGATGCACTTTATTGGTTTGAGCGCGACAATCTCGATATCCTGGTAAGAGAGAGGATCCTTGACAGATTATCACCGGAGAGGAGCTTTGCCCGTGATATCATCATGAATGCCGATCTTACGGACACCTCATATCTCTACGATTTTGGTGAATATATTACCGATAATGAGACCGGGACAGCACGTTTTCTTGCAAGGTTTACCGATGATGAGATAGAGGCCATGGCTTCAACCTTTACAGAAGGATACAGAGTAGGCTTTGTAAAAGCCGGAAAGCCTCTTGATAAAAAGAAGACCGTCAACATCAGGTACTGCCTTGGCTTTGAGCGGATAGTAAGAGAAGCCGTAAAGCAGTTTGAAAAAATGGGATTACAGTCTGTGATATATCGTGCGGACCTTCTTGCCGGAAATAAGTCTTCCCAGACAAGAACGGGCTATTTCGGAGCCATCCCGAACCGTCAGTATGATTACGATCACAGGGAGGATTTTGCCCTGTTTCTTGACAGTGAATATGTAAAGAGAAAGACGGATCTGATGAGATCGGTCTATGAGGAGAACAAAGAGCTTGCAAATACCCATGCAGGTCCTGCGGTCATTGAGATCTTCGGCGAGGATCCGTTCACTCCGGTAAATCATGAATCGGCTATAAAACTTTCGAAGAGTGCACGCGAGCTGTTCGTAAGCTATACCGATCAGGCCGGAAGGCTTGCCAATGAATATATCATAGGTGAGGAGAGAAGCTTTACAATTATCGCATATCCTATCCCCGAGATAGGCCCCGACTATGAAAAAATATTCATGGAGACTGTAAAGATCAATACTCTTGATTATAAGCTGTATGAGAAAATGCAGCAGATGATCATAGATGAGCTTGATAAGGCGGAGCGTGTTCACATTGTGGGTAACAGGGACACCGGCAATGAAACGGATCTGGTTGTTGAGTTATGTAAACTGACCGACCCTGAACACCAGACCATTTTCGAAAACTGTGTCGCCGATGTAAACATCCCTGTCGGAGAAGTGTTCACATCTCCGGTATTAAAGGGTACAAACGGCCTTTTACATGTGACCGGAGTATATCTTGATGGCCTTAAATACGAGGATCTGCATGTATGGTTTAAGGATGGCATGATCTCGGATTATTCCTGTAAGAACTTTGATGACGATGAGGAAAACAGGAAATTCATAGAAGAAAACCTCCTATTCCATCATAAGACCCTGCCGATGGGAGAGTTTGCGATCGGAACCAATACCACGGCCTACCGCATGTCCAGGGATTATGATATCGGAGCAAGGCTTCCGATCTTAATAGGTGAAAAGACGGGACCGCACTTTGCAGTCGGTGATACCTGCTATTCTCACGAAGAGCAGGTGACGTTATATAACCTCGACGGAAAAGAGATAGTGGCCAAATCCAATGAGGTCGCGGATAAGAGAGATACCGATCCTGCGGCAGCATATTTTTACTGTCATACAGATATCACGATACCCTATGATGAGTTAAAGCTCATCGAGGCTGTGCATAAAGATGGCAGCAGGACTGATATAATAAGAGATGGGATTTTCGTGCTCGAAGGACTTGATGAGCTTAACGAGCCGCTTCTTAGGAAAGAGTGACTGAAAGAAAACAGTGACTGATAAGGGAAAATGTGACTGATAAAGGAAACAGGAGGTTTCTATGGCAAAAGTATCTATAGTGATGGGCAGTGATTCGGACATGCCTGTAATGGCAAAAGCCGCGGAAATACTGGATGAATTCGGGATCGAATATGAGATGAACATTATCTCTGCCCACAGGGAACCGGATGTGTTCTTTGATTATGCGAAAAATGCGGAAGAAAGAGGCATTAAGATAGTCATCGCCGGTGCCGGAATGGCAGCGCATCTTCCCGGCATGTGTGCGGCGCTGTTTCCGATGCCTGTTATCGGGATACCGATGCATACCACTTCACTCGGGGGCAGGGATTCCCTCTATTCGATAGTGCAGATGCCGACCGGGATCCCCGTTGCAACGGTTGCGATAAACGGAGGAGCCAATGCGGCACTTCTTGCAGTGAAGATGCTTGCGATCTCGGATGAAGCTCTTCTTAATGCTCTTAAGGAGTATTCAAAAAAGCTTAAGGACGGTGTTCTTAAAAAAGATGCCCGTCTTAAGGAAAAAGGCTATAAAAATTACAGTTCTTAGAATATTAATTCCCATAAAGGGAGAGAAAACTATTCCATGACAGGAGGGATTATGGATTACAAGAGTGCAGGCGTTGATATCGAAGCTGGCTACAAGGCAGTGGAGCTTATGAAGGAGCATGTGAAGAAGACGATGAGACCCGAGGTGATCGGCGGTCTCGGCGGTTTTTCGGGTGCTTTTTCCCTGGAAAAATATATGAAGATGGAAAAACCGACCCTGGTCTCGGGGACGGACGGCGTCGGAACGAAGTTAAAGCTTGCTTTCCTGCTTGATAAGCACGACACTATCGGCATCGACTGTGTGGCCATGTGCGTAAACGACATAGCCTGTGCAGGCGGAGAACCCCTGTTTTTCCTTGATTACATAGCCTGCGGAAAGAATGAGCCGGAAAAGATCGCTTCCATAGTAAAGGGAGTGGCCGAGGGCTGTAAGATGGCAGGTGCCGCACTTATCGGAGGCGAGACTGCCGAAATGCCGGGCTTTTATCCGGTGGATGAATATGACCTTGCGGGATTTGCCGTAGGAATAGTCGATCAGAACAAACTGATAACCGGAGAGGGAATACTTGAGGGTGATACGGTCATAGGTATCGCTTCAAGCGGTGTCCACTCAAACGGTTATTCACTTATAAGAAAGGTCTTTCCGATGAGGGAGAGCAATATGACCGAGCCCATCTCGAGTCTCGGCTGCTGTCTCGGAGAGGCTCTTTTGACACCCACAAAGATATATGTGAAGGCTCTTAACAGCGTTAAGGATTCGGGCGTTGTCATAAAGGGCTGCAGTCATATCACCGGCGGAGGCTTTTACGAGAATGTCCCGAGGATGCTTCCCGAGGGAAAGAGAGCGGTGATAAAGAAGGACAGCTACAGTGTGCCTCCCGTATTTAAGCTCATACAGGAAAGCGGCGGGATCAAAGAGCAGGTAATGTACAATACCTACAATATGGGTATCGGAATGATGCTCGTCATAGATAAGGATGATGAACAGAAGACGATCGCCGCTATCGAGGAAGCCGGCGAAAAGGCGTTTAAGATCGGTCATATAGAAAACGGAGAAAAGGGTATATCATTATGTTAAACGTTACCGTGCTGGTTTCGGGCGGCGGCACCAATCTGCAGGCGATATTGGATGCGATAGCATCCGGAGAGATCACGGATACGAAGGTAAATCTCGTGATAAGCAACAAAAAAGACGCCTATGCCTTAAAAAGAGCAGAGGAAGCCGGAATAGAAGCGATATGCCTCTCTCCGAAGGATTTTCCCGACAAAAAAGAATATGACAGGGCGATGATCGGTGCAATTGATGCAAAAAACACTGATCTTATCGTCCTTGCGGGCTTTTTGGTGGTGCTTTCTTCTGATTTTGTCTCTCATTACAGCGGAAAGATCATAAACATCCATCCGAGTCTCATCCCTTCATTCTGCGGGGACGGATATTACGGCCTGAAGGTACACGAGAAGGTGCTTGAAAGAGGAGTAAAGGTTACAGGAGCCACCGTACATTTTGTTGACGACGGTACAGACACGGGGCCCATCCTCATACAGAAAGCAGTGGAGGTAAAAAATAACGACACTGCACAGTCACTTCAGAGACGGGTGATGGAAGAAGCGGAATGGGTGATATTACCCAGGGCGATAAATGCTATAGCCCATGGAAATACTGTGTTAGAGGGTAAAAGAGCATATGTTATCGAAAAATAAGATAACGCCCAAAACATGTTACTAAATCGGCACAAATTGAGAAATGTCATAAATAACAGATCATGTCTATTTAATGAAAGGGTATTATAATAATGAAGGTTCTTGTCGTAGGCGGGGGCGGAAGAGAGCACGCCATAGTCACCAAAGTACATGAGAGCAAAGCTGTGGATAAGATATACTGTGTCCCCGGCAATGCTGGAATAGCCGAATATGCGGAATGCGAAAACATTTCCGTGATGGATTTTGATAAGATCGCAGACTATGCTGTAAAGATCGGAGCCGATCTTGTCATAGTGGGTCCCGATGATCCGCTTGTGGGAGGTCTTGTAGATGCCCTTACCGAGAAAGGATTAAGGGTATTCGGACCGAAGAAGGATGCTGCCATTTTAGAGGGAAGCAAAGCCTTTTCCAAGGATCTTATGAAAAAATACGGGATCCCTACGGCTTCATATGAAAACTTTGATAATACAGAGGATGCACTTAAGTATCTTGAGACGGCTAAGATGCCTATAGTGCTTAAGGCCGACGGACTTGCGCTGGGAAAGGGCGTACTGATCTGCAATGATCTTAACGAGGCAAGAGACGGCGTCAAGGAGATCATGATCGATAAAAAGTTTGGAAATGCCGGAAACAGGCTTGTCATAGAGGAGTTTATGACGGGCAGGGAGGTTTCGGTCCTGACCTTTGTGGACGGAAAGACGATCAAGCAGATGACGTCCGCACAGGATCATAAGAGAGCACTTGATAACGATCAGGGTCTTAATACCGGAGGAATGGGTACTTTTTCCCCGAGCCCTTTCTATACAAAGGAGATAAGCGATTACTGCCAGAAGAACATCTTTGAACCTACTGTAGCTGCCATGGCAAAGGAAGGCAGGGAGTTTAAGGGGATAATCTTTTTCGGACTTATGTTAACTGAATCGGGCCCGAAGGTTCTTGAATACAATGCAAGATTCGGCGATCCTGAGGCCCAGGTAGTGCTTCCGAGGATGCAGAACGATCTTATAGAGGTCATGAATGCCTGCATAGACGGCACACTTGATAAGATCGCGCTGTCCTTTGCGGATAATGCGGCAGTATGCGTGGTACTCGCATCAAACGGGTACCCCGTAAAATATGAGAAAGGCTTTGAAATAAAGGGTCTTGATGCCTTCAGAGGAAGAGATGACATATTCTGTTTCCATGCAGGCAGTACTTTTAAGGACGGAAAGATCGTGACAAACGGAGGCAGGGTGCTTGGCGTCACCGCTATCGGAGACGACTTGAAAAAAGCAAGGGAAAATGCGTACAAGGCCGTTGACTACGTGGATTTCGAAAACAGATATTTTAGAAGCGACATAGGAAAGGCAATAGACGAAGCGTGAAAGGAGTCAGGATGCAATCAAAGATCAGGAAATTATTCAGGATGCTGTTTTTATCGGCAATCGTATCGGGCGCTATGACATTGCCGGTGTTCGCTGTCGATCAGGCTGTTTCGATACCGACCACGAACAGCGAGGTTTTGGTATCGTCCGTGTTCCCGGATGAATACCTGCCTATGGGATTTCACAAGGATACAACGACCTATCAGGAAACCCCTGTTGAATGCGCTAAATTTGACATGGGGGACATAACCCTTCTGTATACGATGGACAGTGCCGGGGCAAACGGCGCTTTTAAGATGTATAACGGAGTGGATCCCGAGCTTTCCGATTACAGGAATATCGAGGGCGGAAACGGAAAATACATAATAATACTAAAAGCTGATGAAAGCGTAGCGGTGCCCGCAGGCTATACCAAGGCAACTTTACAGTGGAACGGCCAGAATCTTGAAGCATATATGGTAGTGGATGCTCCCGTGGGAGATTATGATCCTTCGGGTCCGCAGCCTTCGGACTTCTTTTTGCTGTATGCGATCAATTCGGAAGGTAATACCGGCTGGTATCAGTATGATCAGGTCGAGGGGACCTATCAGAGGTATTTAGCTTCAGCCGGCGGAGGTTCGGTTTCCATATCGGACAGCACAGAAGAGCTTGGCATCGAAGACCTTCCCATATGGGTATATATCGTTGTGGGTGCACTCTTTATCCTTATGACGATCTTTTTGATAATCATGATCGTAAGCCTGGTGAAGCTTAAGGATTACCAGAGCTATGAATACATCGACGAAGATGAGTTCTATGCTGAGAATTCGCAGGGCGCAGCAAGCGGGACGACTTCTGATGCCGACAGGGCAAAGGGAAGCGGAAAGCTGACCGCAAGCCAGATGGCAAAAGCCTCAATGAGTGATGATGACGATGATATGATGGATGATGAGGATGACGAGGATCTGTTCTCATCAAAGAAGGCCAAGAAAGAAAAGAAGAAGGATAAGAAGAGGAAAAAAGAAGAGGAAGAGGCAGGATCCTTTGACTGGGCAGCAATGGAAAGCGCAATGAAGGATAATACCGATACCAGAAGGCCGAGAGGAAACGATCAGAGCAGAATGCCTGAATACTACTCCGGAACGGATACTCCTGACAGTGCCAAGGGTGGTGAACCTGAAAAACCGGAAAGACCGGAAAGACCTGAAAGACCGGAAAGACCGGAAAGACCGGAAACCTCGTTAACTTCCCCTGCACGCCCCGGATCTGAGAGCGCAGAGGATGATGCACCCCGCGCGCCTTTAAAGGATGAGAAGCCTTCGGCTGCAGACGGCGGTGTTTCGGAGCATGAACTCAGAAATACGGTAAAGGGAATAAAGGATGAATCGGACAAGATAAGATCTTCGTCTGATTTCAACACCAAGGAGATAGAGTTTGCCCTTGCACAGGAGAGAGAAAGAACCCTTGCTGAGGCCAGGGAAGCGGAGAACATAAAGGAAAGAGAGCTTGAATCCGCAAGAAAGAGAGAAGAGGAGCTTAACAGGAAGCGTGCCATAGAAGAGGCAAGGATAAAAGAAGAAAATGACAGGGCTCTTATGGAAAGACAGAGAGCAGAAGAGCAGGCACGCAGGGAAGAGGAATTAAAGCGGATCGCAAGGGAAGAACAGGAAGAAAAGATAAGAGAGCTTGAAAGAAAGCGTGATGAGCTCTTAAGGCAGCAGGAGGAGCGAAACAGGAGAAGAGAAGCCGAGGCCATGAACGCAGGACAGTATGGTCAGGGATATGACACGGGTGCTCTTTTCAGCAATCCTACGGCTTTCCAGAGTGATCCCTACAGATCAGGCCAGAATGCACCCTACAGACAGGGCCAGAGCGATCCCTACAGAGGAGGCGGCGATAACGGAAGATACCAGGATCCCGGTTATTCCGCTTACCAGTACGGATCTTCGGGATACCAGAATGCAGGAAACTCCTATTCAAATCCGAATCCGCCGCAGTACGGAGGCGGAAATGCTTCATACGGAAATCCCGATCCGAGATATTATGACCGCGGTGGGGCGCCGGATAATCCGGGAGCTGCATACAACCAGAGATATTCAAATGTTCAGGCCCGTTACGGGTATGAGCAGCAGGGTGGATATCCCGGGTCACTTCCGCCGAAATCAAGCCCGATCAATCCGAATACGGCAAATCTGGAAATGGATGATGATTTCGAGTTTGAGTTCTTAAATACCGGGGACGACGACTGATAAGGAGTAAGATACATGCCGCTTAAGTACAATGCAAAGGCAAAAAAGGCAATATCCATCGCCGAAAAGACTTCAAAAAAACTTAATCACGGATATACGGGTACCGAGCATCTTCTCATAGGACTTATAGAGGAGGGGAGCGGAGTGGCTTCCAAGGTCCTTTTGGAAAACGGTGCCAGAACAGAGGCCATAGAGCAGCTTATAAAGGATCAGATCGCCATAGCGGACTTTGTGGATATCAAGGAGAGAGACGGTTATACGCCCAAGCTTTCGGATATTCTTGAAGCATCTGAGGAGATAGCGGATTCTTTTAAGGCTGTGGAGATAGGGACTGAGCATCTGCTGATTGCCCTTATAAAGGATATTGATAATCTTGCTGTCAGGATCTTAAACACTCTCGGTATCAATACACAGAAGCTGTATGTGGATCTGCTCGTTGCAATGGGCGAGGATGTGGCAAGATACAAGGAAGAGATACAGAGCCTGAGACTTGGCGCGGGAAGAGGGGCTTTCAGCCAGAAGGAAGGCTTGACCGTTGATTCCTACAGCAGGGATATCACAAAGCTTGCTGAAGAAGGAAAGCTAGATCCCGTGATCGGAAGGGAATCCGAGATACAGAGGATCATACAGACCTTAAGCAGGAGGACCAAGAACAATCCTTGTCTTGTCGGCGAGCCCGGAGTCGGAAAGACTGCCATAGTCGAGGGACTTGCGGCAAGGATCGTTGAACAGGATGTTCCAAAGACCCTTATCGGAAAGAGGGTGCTCACCCTCGATCTGTCGGCAATGGTTGCAGGCAGCAAGTACAGGGGAGAGTTTGAGGAAAGGATTAAGAATGTAATAAATGAGGTCATCGGAACCGGAAACATCATTCTGTTCATCGATGAGATACATACGATAATAGGTGCCGGAAGCTCCGAGGGCAAGATAGATGCATCAAATATCTTAAAGCCTTCGCTTGCAAGGGGCGAGATCCAGCTGATAGGCGCCACTACCTATGACGAATACAGAAAATATATCGAAAAAGACACGGCTCTTGAGAGAAGATTTCAGAAGATCGCTGTCGAGGAGCCCTCGGAAGAGGATTCTATCCGGATATTAAAGGGGATCAGAAAGGGATATGAGAAGCATCACGGCGTAAAGATAAGCGATGATGCTGTCGAGGCCTGCGTAAAGCTTTCCGCCAGATACATAACCGACAGATTCCTTCCCGACAAGGCCATCGATCTTATGGATGAGGCATCCGCAAAGGTCAGGCTCTCACTGTATAAAAAGACGGAGCTTGATGATGACTATTCCGAGAAGAACAGGGTCTATGAGGAAGAGAAGGAACAGGCATTAAGAGATGACCGGATGGATGATTTTATCCGTATCCGAGAAGAACAGAATTCCTTCATAAAGGAACATGAGAAAAAGCTTAAGCGTAAGCAGAGGATCGAGTCAAGAGCTTTGGAGGTTACTAAAGAGGATATCTCGGATATCGTATCTGAGTGGACAAAGATACCTCTTAAGAGGATTGAAGAAGCCGAGAGCTCAAAGCTCCTTAAGATGGAGAAGGAATTAAAGAAGAGAGTCATTGGTCAGGAGGAAGCGATCAGTGCAGTATCCCGTGCCATTAAGAGAGGCAGGGTGGGACTTAAGGAGAAAAATCGACCGATCGGGTCATTTTTATTCCTCGGTCCTACAGGTGTAGGAAAGACCGAGTTGTCAAAGGCACTTACCGAAGTACTCTTTGGAACCGAGGACGCCCTTATCAGGATAGATATGTCCGAATACATGGAAAAGCATACGGTTTCAAAGATGATCGGATCACCTCCGGGATATGTTGGATATGAGGAAGGCGGTCAATTATCCGAAAAGGTCAGAAGAAATCCGTATTCGGTCGTTCTGTTTGATGAGATCGAAAAAGCCCATCCGGATGTTTTCAATATCCTGTTACAGGTTTTGGATGACGGACACATTACTGACTCAAACGGTCGAAAAGTAAGCTTTAAGAACTGTGTGATCATAATGACCTCAAATGCCGGAGCTAACCGCATCATGGAGCCGAAGAAGCTTGGCTTTATCACTGACAACAGTGAAAAGAGAGATCATGAGGACATGAAGAAGGCTGTGATGGAGGAGGTTAAGAAGATCTTCAGGCCCGAGTTTTTAAACAGGATCGATGAGACGATAGTGTTCAGATCCCTTAATGATTCCGACATGAAGAAGATAGTGACCCTTCTTACTGACCAGCTTGGTAAGAGGATGAAGGATGAGCTTAATATGGATCTTAAGGTCACCGAAAGCGCCAAGAAGAGAGTGATCGAGAAAGGCACCGATAAGAAATACGGAGCAAGGCCGTTAAGGCGCGCCGTACAGACGATGATAGAGGATCCGCTTTCCGAGGCAGTCCTTTCAGGATCCATAAAGGAAGGACAGACTGTAACGGTATCATTTGCAAAGGGCGAAATGACCATAAAAGGCGCCTGAAACACCGTAGGAATGAGTTGCATTCATATCTTTGATTAATGTATAATCATTGTGGACGGAATATTTCATTTCGTTGACGGAAATTAACCAAAAGTACCGGATCGGATGATCGCTTTAAAATGTTTCGATCGGTGCGGGATGAACATACAGGATGTGTTCATCAAAGTTCTCACAGGGGGGGAAAAACATGGCAGCAGTAAAGGAACTGATAAGGACTGAAAGTGACGGAACAATAAGCTTTGGAGATTATGAACTTGCTGAAAAGTCAAAGCTTGAGGATTTCGAGAACAACGGCAATCTGTACAAGGTGAAGACCTACAGTGAGCTTACCAAGCTTGAGAGAGACGGATTGTTTGTTTATGAATCCGAGCCGGGAACTGCAGTTACGGGATTTAAGGCAAAAAAGGACGGCGTTGAGTTTAAGGTATCGGGAAATGAGGATGCCCAGATCACCGTCGGACTTATGGAGGATACCGAATACAACGTATTCGTAAATGACAAGGAAATAGGAAAGATGAAGACCAACCTCGGAGGCAAATTAAGCTTCAGCGTGGAGCTTGCCGGAGAGGGCGAAGTATTGGTTAAGGTCATGATCTGAACCGGTCAATGAATTGGACCGGATAAGCCGTCTGACCTTAAAGACAGGATAGTAAATGGCAAATATAAAGAAGACGACGGTATTTTTTTGCTCGGGCTGCGGATATGAGTCAGCCAAGTGGATGGGTCAGTGTCCCATGTGCAAGGAGTGGAATACCTTCGTGGAAGAACCTGTCACCGCAAAAAAAGGCGACAGTAAGAGATTAAAAGGCGCATCTTCAGACAATGCGCCTTCTAAATTGTCTGAAGTAGAGCTTACGCAGGATGACAGGATAAGCACGGGCATAAAGGAGTTTGACAGGGTATTGGGAGGCGGTATAGTACCGGGCTCCCTTATTTTAGTCGGTGGAGATCCGGGGATCGGAAAATCGACCCTCCTTCTGCAGGTCTGCAGGAACTTATCTGCAGCTGACCATAATGTTTTATATGTATCCGGAGAGGAATCCTTAAAGCAGATCAAGATGAGAGCCGTAAGGCTCGGAGAGTTCACGGACCGGCTTTCTCTTTTCTGTGAAACGGATCTGTCGGCAATATCCGATGTGATCAGAAAGAAAACTCCGGAAATAGTGGTGATCGACTCGATACAGACGATGTATACGGATACGGTCTCTTCGGCTCCGGGCTCGGTCTCCCAGGTAAGAGAGGCGACCGCGGCTCTTATGCAGCTTGCAAAGACTTTAAACATCGCGATCTTCATCGTCGGACATGTGACCAAGGAAGGAATGGTTGCAGGCCCGAGGGTGCTTGAACACATGGTGGATTCCGTTCTTTATTTTGAAGGTGACAGATATGCATCCTACAGGGTGTTAAGGGGAGTAAAGAACAGGTTCGGCTCCACCAATGAAATAGGCGTGTTTGAGATGAGAGCCGAAGGTCTTGTCGAGGTACTCAATCCTTCCGAATACATGCTTTCCGGCAGGGACGAGGATTCGGCAGGCTCGGCGATAGCCTGCGCGATGGAGGGATCACGTCCCGTACTTTTGGAGATACAGGCTCTGGTCGCTAATACCAGCTTCGGATTTCCGAAAAGGCAGGCAACGGGTGCGGATATAAACAGAGTCAACCTCTTAATGGCAGTACTTGAGAAAAAGCTTTCATTAAAAACCTCCGAATGTGACGCCTACGTCAATGTGGCGGGCGGAATGAAGATGCTTGAGCCTGCGATCGATCTAGGCATAGTGATGGCGGTCGTATCAAGCTACAG
The DNA here is from genome assembly GCA_024699595.1 of Lachnospiraceae bacterium. Next base: position 28,649 of record JAILPG010000191.1, read on the forward strand.
AAACAAGCCCCTCCCGAAAGATCTGATAGTATTTGGCGAGGTGGGCCTTGGCGGCGAGGTCAGATCCGTAAGCAATCCGGGACAGCGTATAATGGAGGCAAAAAAGCTCGGATTTTCAACCTGCATGCTTCCAAAGAGTGCATTAAAGAGCCTTTCCAAGTCAGAAACAGAAGGCATAAAGCTTATAGGGGTAAGCAACCTTTCAGAGGTATTAAACCTGCTTTGACCGATACGGACGGAAAGACGAAACAGTAAGCTATAGAAGTCAGCAATAAAACCTAAAAAGGAGTAACAGGCACAATGGTAAGAAGAATCTATGTGGAAAAAAAGGAACCCTACGCGGTAAAGGCTAAGGAACTGTCTGCGGATATCGTAAATTATCTGTCGGTCTCAGACTTAAAAAAAGTCAGAGAGCTTATCAGATATGATATCGAAGGCCTGTCCGACGAGGTCTATGAAAAGGCAAAGGTCACGGTTTTTTCGGAGCCGCCTGTAGACATCCTGTATGAAGAAGATTTTGAAAGAAATGAAGATGACAGGGTCTTTTCCGTGGAATATCTTCCCGGTCAGTTTGACCAAAGGGCTGACTCGGCAGAACAGTGTGTGAAGTTCTTAAAAGAGGACGAAAACCCAGTGATCAAGACGGCTGTAACATATTGTCTGAGTGGGTCAATGACTGATGCTGAGTTTGAGGCGATCAAAAATTACTGTATAAATCCTGTTGATTCAAGAGAGACCGGATTAAAGAAGCCGGATACCCTGATCACGAATTATGAAGAGCCTGCGGACGTTATCGTATTTGACGGCTTTAAGGATATGGATGACGAAAAGCTTAAGGAGCTTTACGATTCGCTTTCTCTTGCCATGACCTTCAGGGATTTTAAACATATACAGAACTATTTTAAGAACGATGAAGACAGGGATCCCACAATGACCGAGATAAGGGTTCTTGATACCTACTGGTCGGATCACTGCCGTCATACGACATTTTCCACCGAGCTTAAGGATATAACCTTTGATGACGGTGATTATAAGGAAGTGATAGAGGGAAGCTATCAGAAATACCTTGATACCAGAAAAGAACTGTTTGCCGGAAGGGATGACAAATATGTCTGCCTGATGGATATAGCTCTTCTTGCAATGAGAAAGCTTAAGAAAGACGGGAAGCTTTCGGATATGGAAGAATCGGATGAGATAAATGCCTGTTCCATAGTGGTTCCCGTAGAGATAGACGGAAATACCGAGGAATGGCTTGTAAGCTTTAAGAACGAGACGCATAACCATCCTACGGAAATAGAGCCTTTCGGTGGAGCGGCTACCTGTCTTGGAGGAGCGATCAGGGATCCGCTTTCGGGCAGGAGCTATGTATATCAGGCGATGAGGGTCACGGGTGCAGCAGATCCCACGCTGCCGCTTGATGCAACCCTTAAGGGAAAGCTTCCTCAGAAGAAGCTTGTAAGAGGAGCCGCAAGCGGTTACTCCTCCTACGGAAACCAGATAGGACTTGCAACAGGCTATGTAAAGGAGATATATCATCCCGGATATGTTGCAAAGAGGATGGAGATAGGTGCCGTAATGGGTGCTGCTCCGAGAAAAAACGTTATCCGTGAGACCTCGGATCCGGGAGATGTGATTATTTTACTTGGCGGCCGTACCGGAAGGGATGGCTGCGGCGGAGCTACAGGCTCATCCAAGGTACATACGGAGAGCTCGATAGAGACCTGCGGTGCCGAGGTACAGAAAGGAAATGCCCCGACTGAGAGAAAGCTCCAGCGTCTGTTCAGACGTCCCGAGGTATCAAAGCTCATAAGAAAATGCAATGATTTCGGCGCAGGCGGTGTATCGGTTGCGATAGGAGAGCTTGCAGACGGCCTTTTGGTGGATCTTGACAAGGTACCCAAGAAATATGCGGGTCTTGACGGAACAGAGCTTGCGATCTCCGAATCGCAGGAGAGAATGGCTGTGGTGGTAGCAAAGGACGATGTTTCGCAGTTTATGAAATATGCGGATGAGGAAAACCTTGAGGCTACCGAGGTTGCCGTTGTCACGCAGGAAAAGAGGCTCGTGCTTACCTGGAGGGGTAAGAAGATAGTCGACCTTAAGAGAGAATTCCTAAATACCAACGGTGCCCATCAGGAAACTGAGGTATCCGTACACCTTCCTGACAGAAAGGAAGATTTTTTCTCTAAATATGAAACAGAAGGCGTAGGTGACTGTCTTGAAGGGCAGGATGTAAAGGGCGCAATGCTTAAAACCTTAAAGAGCTTAAATGTCTGCTCACAGAAGGGTCTTGTGGAAATGTTTGACTCATCGATCGGAGCAGGCACGGTCACGATGCCCTACGGAGGAAAGTATCAGTTAAGCGAGACCCAGACAATGATCGCAAAGCTTCCGGTCCTTAACGGAAAATGCGATACGGTTACGATGATGAGCTATGGTTTTGACCCTTATCTTTCCACCTGGAGCCCTTATCACGGAGCTGTATACGCTGTGCTTCAGTCAATGACAAAAATTGTGGCAGCAGGCGGTGATCATAAGAAGATAAGGTTTACCTTCCAGGAATACTTTAAGAGGATGACCGAGGACAGATCACGCTGGAGTGAGCCGTTCTTAAGCCTTCTTGGTGCTTTTGAGGCACAGCTTCGGTTCGGACTTCCCTCAATAGGCGGAAAGGATTCGATGTCGGGAACCTTTAACGATATAGATGTGCCTCCGACACTTGTATCCTTTGCCGTAGATGTGGGAGAGCTTAAGAACGTGGTTACCACGGAGCTTAAGGAAAGCGGCAATAAGCTTGTGATCCTGCTTCCAAAAAGAGATGAGAACGAGCTTCCGAGATATGAGGAAATCGATGACCAGTATGCGAAATTCCATGATGATGTGAAAAAGGGCCTTATAAGATCGGCCTATGTGCCTGACGGTTCAGGAATCTTTGCAGCTCTTGCCAAGATGGCCTTCGGAAACGGCCTTGGGATAAAGATAGAGCACAACGTTGATAAGAGAGACCTCTTTAAACCTGTCTTTGGTGCAGTGATCGCAGAGGTAAGGCCTGAGGATGTGAGCAGGCTTTCGATAGAATATACTCTTCTCGGTGAAGTGACTGATAAGGCGGCATTTGAATACGCGGATGTATCACTTTCCGAAGAGGAAGCACTGAAAGCCTGGAAAGAGCCTCTTGAGAAGGTATTCCCCACAGTGGCTCCCCGGGACGGAGTCAGTGGTCCATTTTCCGAAAATGCTCCTGAAAAAGATAAGGCAGAAATGTATTTGCAGGAATACAGCACCGACAGCATCTACATCTGCAAACACAAGACGGCTGTTCCCACTGTGTTCATTCCGGTATTCCCCGGAACCAACTGCGAGTATGATTCGGGAAAGGCCTTTGAAAGAGCGGGTGCCAGGGTAATAACGAAGATCTTCAGAAACAGGACTGCGGAGGATATCAGGGAATCGGTCGAAGAATTCAAAAGATCGATCGATGCATCTCAGATCATCATGTTCCCGGGTGGATTTTCTGCAGGTGATGAGCCCGACGGCTCGGCCAAGTTCTTTGCAACGGCCTTTCAGAATGCCGCGATCAAGGAAGCGGTCATGAGGCTTCTTAATGAACGCGACGGTCTGGCTCTTGGTATCTGCAACGGCTTCCAGGCACTTATAAAGTTAGGACTCGTGCCCGACGGAAAGATAACCGGACAGAATGAGCTGTCACCGACCCTTACCTATAATACGATAAACCGCCATGTATCCAAGATGGTATATACAAAGGTTGTTTCCAATAAATCGCCATGGCTTAAAAAAGCAGAGCTTTCGGGAGTATATGTGATACCTGCTTCCCACGGAGAGGGAAGGTTCGTCGCAAATGATGACTGCATCAAGAAGCTCTTTGAAAACGGTCAGGTTGCTACGAGATACTGCGATGAGAACGGAAACATCACTATGGATGAGGAGTGGAACGTAAACGGCTCCTTTATGGCGGTCGAGGGAATCCTAAGTCCCGACGGAAGGGTGTTTGGAAAGATGGGACATGCCGAGAGAATAGGCGAGGGCGTGGCCGTGAATATCTACGGAGAGCAGGACATGCAGATCTTCGAAGCGGGAGTTGAGTATTTCCTGTAAGTGCGATTTTTCATGCAAGCACTTATTTTTCCCAAATCGGTTGTGAAGTCTGCAGCCATCCTTCCTCCGGCAGGCTTTGGTGAGGATCTTTACAGACATGAACAAACGTAACTACCAGCGAGAGCTTGATGCGATAACTGAAAAAATACAGGAATCCGTAAAAAACGGCGGAAGCAAGCCATCCCTTTTGCTGCACAGCTGCTGTGCGCCCTGTTCAAGCTACTGCCTTTTGTATCTGCTCAAATACTTTGATATAACGGATCTTTATTATAATCCGAATATCACTGATGAGGCAGAATACCGGCACAGGCGGGATGAGCTTAAACGCCTTACGGAGGAATACAACAGGGAATTCCTCGGAGAGGATGCGCTTAAGATCACATTTATCGAGGGTGATCACGAACCGGAGCTCTTTCTTGAAATGGCAAAAGGCCTTGAGAATGAAAAAGAAGGCGGAAAAAGATGCTATAAATGCTATGAGCTGAGGTTGAGGAAAGCTGCACAATATGCAAAAAGCGGCGGCTTTGACTATTTTACCACCACGCTTTCGATCTCACCGCTTAAGAATGCGGACTGGATAAACGAGATCGGGGAGCGGGTCGGAAAGGAATACGGGATAAAGCATCTTCCCTCGGATTTTAAAAAGAAGGACGGATACCTTACCTCCATCAGGTTATCGGAAAAATATGGACTATACAGGCAGGATTACTGTGGCTGTGATTTTTCCAGGAAAAAGACGGAACCTGACGAAGGAGCACAGACGGGTCCCGATGAATAAACAGAAAGGCAGACAGATCATGAAAAAACTTATAGACATTTTATCCGAAGTAATGGGAGAGGCATTTGAAAAGGCTTCGTATCCGGCTCAGGCCGGAAAGGTGACCCTTTCAAACAGGCCCGATCTCTGTGAATATCAGTGTAACGGCGCGATGTCGCTTGCAAAGGAATATCATAAGGCACCCTTTATGATCGCAGAGGAGGTCGCAGGGATACTAAAGGGTGAGCTTAAGGCTGAGGCAGACAGATATTTTTCCGAAATCGACATGGTAAAGCCCGGATTCATCAATCTGAAGCTTTCGGAGAGCTTTCTTAAGGAATATCTTGATGAAATGGCTGTATCCGAAAAATTCGGACTGACAGGTGACGGCGAAAAAAAGAAGATAATAGTCGATTACGGCGGGGCAAACGTTGCAAAGCCGCTGCATGTCGGGCATTTAAGGGCTGCAATAATCGGAGAGAGCATAAAGAGAATAGCCGCATATATGGGAAATGAGGTCATCGGAGACATCCACATGGGCGACTGGGGACTCCAGATGGGGCTTATAATCACCGAGCTTAACGAAAGAGAGCCGGATCTTGTGTATTTTGATGAAAGCTATACGGGGGAATATCCTAAAGAGGCACCGTTTACGATATCCGAGCTTGAGGAGATATATCCGACGGCTTCCGCAAGATCCAAGGAAGATGAAGCTTTTAAGGAAAAAGCACTTAAGGCCACCTATGATCTGCAGCACGGAAGGAGAGGCTATAAGGCGATCTGGGATCACATCATGAGGATATCAAAGGTCGATCTTAAGAAGAATTATGATGCGCTGAATGTCTTTTTTGACTGGTGGAAGGGCGAGTCGGATGCACAGCCGTATATCCCGGACATGGTTGAAAAGATGAAAAAAGACGGCTTTGCATACGAAAGCGACGGGGCGCTTGTTGTTGATGTTAAGGAAGATACGGATACAAAGGAGATCCCGCCCTGCATGATACTTAAGTCGGACGGGGCATCTTTATATACGACTACGGATCTTGCGACTCTGCTTGAGAGGAAGAAGATCTTTGATCCCGACCAGGTGATCTATGTGGTGGATAAGCGTCAGGACATGCATTTTGTACAGGTGTTTAGGTGCGCCAAAAAGACCGGTATCATGGATGAAGATGTAAGCCTTGATTTCCTGGGCTTTGGCACCATGAACGGAAAAGACGGAAAGCCCTTTAAGACAAGAGAGGGCGGAGTGATGCGTCTTGAGAACCTTATCGACGACATCAATGAGGAAATGTACAGAAAGATCCGTGAAAATCATGAGGTCGATGAACAGAGCGCCAGGGAGACTGCTAAGATAGTAGGCCTTTCAGCCATCAAATACGGAGATCTGTCCAATCAGGCTACTAAGGATTATGTATTTGACGTGGACAAGTTTACCTCATTTGAAGGAAACACCGGTCCCTATATCCTCTATACGATCGTAAGGATCAAATCCATCCTCTCACGTTATTCTGAGGATACAGGACTTTCGGGAGAGGATTTTGCGGATACGATAAAGGGATATAAGTGCAATGCAGCCGATAATGGGACGGAAAAGGCCCTGATGCTTGAGCTTTCCAAGTATAACGGCGTCATTGAATCGGCATATCTTGAGCTTGCACCTCACAGGATCTGTGCCTACATCTATGATGTAGCCAATGCTTTCAACAGTTTTTACCATGAAAACAGGATCCTTACCGAAGAAAACGAGGACAGGAAAAAGGGCTGGATCGCACTGCTTAAGCTCACACAGGGGTTACTTGAGGAGTGTATCGACCTCCTTGGGTTCTCCGCACCGGAGAGGATGTGAGATCACCGGATAATAGTAAATAACCAAACGGTTCTTTATAAAACAGGAAAAAGACGGCATGAAAAAGAAACGCACAGGAATGATCATAGGGATTATATGTCTTATTGCGATATTTGCTGTCTTTTTTTATGTCCGAAAATGGGGCTTTGCTCTGCCCAGGGCAGGCGGTGACGCTGTGGCTTCCGATGAAAGTAAAGAAGCTGGAAATAGTGAGGGTTCCGGTGAAAGTAAAGACATAGAAAGCAGTGAGATCTCTGGGGACCGGGAAGATCAAGGGACTCCTGTAATAAAGATGCCTGATGACAACCCGGCGGATGATAAAACGGAAATTTCCTCACAATCCGGGATGACCGGCCCGGACAATCCCGAAACCGACAAAGATGAGAGTGAACCTGAAGAAGATGACACGATCTCCCTTATAATGGTGGGAGACATTCTCCTTCATATACCTGTTGATGCCAGCGCAAAAAGAGAAGACGGAACCTATGATTTTAACGCAATCTTTTCGGAGACTAAGGATGACATTGAAAAAGCCGATCTGGCTTTAGTCAATCAGGAAGTGATAATCGGGGGCGAGGAGCTTGGAGTATCGGGATATCCCGCTTTCAATGCACCCTATGAGATCGCGGACGCGCTTGTCGATAACGGCTTTGACGTGATACTGCATGCGACGAATCATGCACTTGATAAGGGAAAAAAAGGAATACAAAACTGCACCGCAAACTGGGAAGAAAAATACCCGGACATCGCCTATATCGGTATCGCGGCAAATGAGGAAAAGGCCGATGAGATCTACATATACGAAGATAAGGGGATAAAAATAGCGATCCTTAATTACACCTACGGAACAAACGGGATCCCGCTGCCATCCGACATGCCATACGCAGTAAACCTGCTTAAAGAGAGCCGGGTAAAAGAAGACATTCAGAGAGCCGAGGAACTTGCCGATTTTACGATAGTATGTCCGCACTGGGGTATCGAATACAGCCTTGAGACCTCAGCCGAGCAGGAAAAATGGGCAAAGCTTTTCCTGGAAAACGGTGTGGATCTTGTGATCGGAACCCATCCGCACGTTATAGAGCCTATAGAGATCTATGAGAGAGAAAACGGGGAAAAAATGCTCGTGTACTACTCACTCGGGAATTATGTAAACTGGACGTCAGGAACCGGAGCCAAGGTCTCAAAGAGGATGCTTGGCGGAATGGCCAAGGTAACGGTAGGCCGCGATGAAGACGGAAAGGTGGTCATAGAAGATTACGGTGTAGAGGCTCTGGTCTGCGACCTTCACAAGGGCGAGGACGGCGTAAAGGTATATCCGCTTTCGGAATACTCGGAGGAGATGGCTGCCGAAAATGCCATAGTAAGACAGGCCGACGGATTCTCCTATGAATATCTTGTGTCATTATGCAATGATATATGGGGAGAGATGTGGGAATAGGAAATCCATTTTGGAGAAAATAACCGGATTATCGTCTATATATATCAGAAACAGAAAAAAACAGCCGCAGAACATCTTTACTATGATCCAAAGGATATGCGGTTCGATCGGAAAAGGAGGATTACTGATATTATGGATGATAAAATGGTAGAAGTGGGAAACATAATTACCCTGGAGAGAGGAACGGAACTGTTAATTGAAGGGGAATGCAAAAATATGTACATCGCATCTGTCGGAGATAAGCCATCTCACAGGAAATATCTGGTAGAGGATGTGGATCCGGGTGATGGAGATGAATATATCAGGGTGATCGGAAAGCTTGAGTTATGCGATGATATTGACGACAGGGATCA
>JAILPG010000237.1 GCA_024699595.1 Lachnospiraceae bacterium
CAAGTGTAAATCCGTCCGCATCCTGCAGCACAGAGGTGATATCCCGAAAGATTATCCCTTCCTTGGGGAAATCAGGTATGCTTATTATATAATCCGAAACACTTTTCATTTTTTATCTCCTTTTTCAAGTCGTTCCAGGCCAGAAGATATACAAAAACACAGCCGGCCGCTTCTCGATTATAGCTTATACTGCATGAAATTTCCATTGTGAGTAAACCCGTATGCCGAGTAGAGCTTTACCCCCATATCGGATGCCGTGATCTGTACCACACCGCATCCATAGTTTCTTGCCTCTTCTACAACTCTTGACAGAAGTTCCTTTGCGATACCCATCCTCCTGTAATCAGGATCCGTAAACATACTCGAAAGCAGTCCGATCCTTCCGCTGGGGCAGCCAAAGTAAGGCGGTTTTTCCACAAATGACATCCCGCTTGTCCCAATGATGCGGTCACCATCCATGGCAAGCCATGACACAAAAGTTCCGTCAGCCATATGCCTGTCATAATGATCCTTAAGTGCCGGGACAAGATCTATATCCTCTGTAGCCCCTTCCTCTCTGAGCTGCTTTATTCTCATCTGAATGAATACATCCAGCTCTTTTTCAGTCAGTTTTTTATATGTTATGTTCATATGTCCGCTCCTTTTTTGCAATAAATCAGAATTCAAAGAGCATTCTTAGGGCAATTATGCACGCATTCCATGCATAGGATACACTCTGTCCCGTTTTTGCGTTTTCTCGAATTGTCCGTCACATCCACATTCATCGGGCAGACCCGCTTGCATTTACCGCAGGATATACATTTTTCCTTATCGCACTTTATCCTGATCAGTGAAAAGTAACTCATTGGTTTTAAAAATACGGTTATCGGACAGATGTATTTACAGAAAGCCCTGTTATCTTTAAAAGCAAACGCCAATACGATGCCAATCCCGTAATATGCTATATTGCCAACGACAAAAGCCCAGAACATGATGCGTTCAATATTACCGACTTTAGCTAAGAACAATGCTGCTACAAATACGAGCGACAGAGCAAAAGTGATATACCGTATCCACCCCAGGTTTTTTCTTGGCTCCTTCGGCTCCTTGTACGGAAGAAAGTCAAGCACCATCGCTGTCCAACAGGCATATCCACACCACCCTCTTCCAAAGATGAGCGGTCCGAATATCTTTGCAACAGCATAATGTATGGTCGCCGCCTCGAAAACACCGGTAAAGAGGTAGTACCAGAAGCCTTCTATCTGCATATTTTCCCGGCAGATGAGTCCCAGATATATAAACATATATAAACCGACTAGAAGCTGCACTATGCGTCGGGCATATTTATACTTCTTTATGAAAAGAAACATCCCAAACAATATAGATAAGCCTATATAACTAAATTTGAACAGATAAAACAGGTTGTTCTTTGTCAGCCACAGCGTTATTGCTACTGCCTCAAATACCGCAAGCATGATGATCGGCAATCTGTATTTCTTCATGATCTGATATCATTTATCCTTTCTTTGAAATCTACGAAATTCTGTATGGTCAAAACAAGCTGAACAATGGGTTTTCGGTTATCGTTCACTCTTTTTCTTATTCCATATGAATAATATTGCTGCAAATGAAAGAAGCTGGGCTATCGCTACGCGCACTATCATCATTTCATCAATCCCGCTCTCCGTGACAACATGAAGCAGATTTGTAGCTATACAGTTATTAAAGAAATGGTCAGCCATCCCGGCATACAGGCTTCCTGTCATCCGATAGAGCAGTCCCCACTTAATGCCCATCAGTCCGGCCAGAATGATATATCCGATACCCAGTGCAATGAAAGATCCTATATTGATATCTCCGTCTATCAGATTGTGAAGCGGAGTGACTATATGCCATACTCCAAACAGAAACGCCTGAAAAAACAACGCATACTTCTCTGAATGATCGATACAGGCGATATGATAGAAAAGACCCCGGAATGTGCCCTCCTCCATTATCACATTGATAATGTTGAACAGAATGCACATAAGAATAAATCCGATACCGGTATGAACAGCTGCCTCACCGGTCAGAGAAAACCCGGTCGTAAATAAGCCAAAGCTAATATCAGATCCCTGACTCTTAAGTATGATGATCTCGGCAGAATACGAAATAACAAAAGAACACAGAGCCACCAACAAACCAAGCCCAATGTTCTTTAATAACCCCGTATCTGTAAGTCCAATGTCAGCCCATCCCCACTTCAGGCATCGAAGCACAATGTACATGACGAGGATCCCAAATAACTTATTTATGAAGTTCTCTCCAAAAACAGTTTCATCCATCCTGAGTACGATGGCCTCAAATCCATGTACGAGGATCAGGATCGCAAATATGATCTGGCACGAAACAACTGTATTCTTCTCTATTCTCTCACTCATCTATAAGGGGTCTCCTTGTAGTATTTCTGTGTTATCACTCTTAGTTTGCCTAATCTTCAGAAATCCTCAACTGATCCTTATATTGGTCAGTGCCACCTGATCTCCGGTCAGAGTAGCATATATATCCTGCGTGTCGTCCGTGATCGTGGTTATATTCCTGATATGGATACCAAGATTCTCAGTAACCGTGGTAATGGTATTGCCCTTCCTTTCGAAAGTAAATACGCAGTCTATTCCTTCTTTGTTCCTTTCCTTCCAGTCTTCCCAGTCCTTGAAATCATCACTCTTGGTAATGAACATCTCATTCTTTGCTGCGGAGTCTGACTCCCAGTATTCACCGTCTATACGTATAAGCGCAAATTCCCTGTAGCCTTCGCCAAACACCTTTTTATCCAGTGAATTAAAGAGGCTTATAAAAGGACAGTGCCATATCAGCGTAGCCGTCGGAAGACTCATGGAATGGAAGGTTATCTTAAGTCCGTCCCTTATCGGGATACCCTCTGTCGCATCAGCCCGGTATCCGTCGATCTGCAGATTCGGAACATCACCCGCAGGAACATTGATATAACTTATTTCCTCGGCTATCCTCTTAATATATCCCTCACCTATGGCTTCTTCGGATTTTTCTATCTTTACGTTGCTTAAGCGGCAGTTTTGTCCGGTAAGTCCGAGATACAGAAATCTTGTGCTGTCAGGAAGAGCTATCGTGATCTCCACCGTCTGTCCGCCGTCTTCGATCTTGATCTGAGCATGATCCCTGTACCTGACAGCATCTATGGTGTATTCTTTATATCCTTTCTTTTTTGAGGATTTCTTCTTATGATCCTTTTCTTCTATACCCAGATCCGTCTGTACCTGGCGTCTTATGGATACCTGCATATCTCTTACGCCCGAATTGACGGTCCGTCCGTCATACCATATCTCGCCGTACTCATAATAGTGCAGGTCTTTCTTCTTTTTCTCATCACTGTAGACACGTCCGTCATTTGAATCGAACAAAAGAAGTGCAGGCATGCTCGGCTCAGACATGTATTCCCCGCAGGGAGTGCTCCTTAGGCTTATATGGAGCCTGTTCTCGTTAACAAGCACGCCATCGGATATGCTGCTTCTGTACTCTCCGCACTCAAGCTCGTTTCTCTCCGTAAGCTTCTTTCCTTCTTCTCTTTCACTCAGTTCATATTCGGTATCAAGATCTATGACATGCTGCATGATGCTGGCAAAGTTCGGATCAAACTGGGTTCCGGAGCCCTTGATTATCTCCTCTCTTACCTTTGCCTGAGGTATGGCATCTCTGTAGCTTCTCTTGGAGGTCATTGCATCATATGCATCGGCAACGGCAACGATCCTGGCTATCTCCGGTATATCCTCGCCCTTTAGTCCTATCGGATATCCCTTGCCGTCATATCTCTCGTGATGATAATGCGCTCCTATGCTTAAGTAAGGGTATTCACTGATACTTGACAGAATATTTGCTCCTATCACAGGATGGTTCTTAATTGCCTCATATTCATCAGGTAACAGTTTTCCTTCTTTATTGATTATCCTGTCGGGTATACCTATTTTTCCTACATCATGTAAAAGAGCAGAGAAAAATATCTCATCGCATTCCTCTTCACTCTTGCCGCCAAGCTCGGCGATCTTCCTTGAATACTCCGCTACCCTTGCAGAATGTCCGTGTGTATATTTGTCCTTCGCATCTATTGCGTTTACAAGCGCTGTAGCCGTCTGCTCAAACAGATGTCCCATACTCTTCTTCTGTCTCTTTAGGTAATCGATCTCCATGCTGTGCGCACGCGATACCGTTACATTCATATCTTTAAGAGCGAAGGCAAACATGACCACAGCCATTCCGACAGTCGACATGTTGATGAGTGACAGCCCGTATGCGTATAACTGTAAAAAGGCTGCAAGCCAGGGCACGGTGATAAACAGCATGAGAGGGTACAGGATCAGCTTTCTGAACCTCTTACGATACTGAATAAGCAGCGACAGCACTATGATCATTGCAGTGCTCGGAAGTATAAAGCTGAAGGGATACAGCGAAGAACGCCGGTATAGGTTATTCTCGTCGAACGTATAATAAAGACCCGTAAACTGTGATATTACGACAAGCAGCTCACATATATAAACGGAATACTCTGCAACCTTTACCCTTCTTGGAAGCTTTGTAAGGCCTCCTTCATTCTTCAGAAGATCGATCACATACAGGATTATCCCGTGCAAAACAGCGATCGTCATAATATATACGAGGAAATTCGATATCCTTACCATCCAATAACCGGTACGGCTTGTATCTCCTCTGTAGACGTATGCAAAACGGTCAGAAATAAGCAGCAGCGTAGCGTAAATCTCTACTAGCATCAACGCCCTTTTTCGTGTTTTCGACAGTGTCCCGGTGATATACACAAAGAAAGACGTAATGCCGCATATGCCGATAAGAACAAGCATAATATCTAGCTGATATGTTCTCAGAAAATCCACCATTATAAACTGATCCCCTTTAAATAAATCTGAATCCGCTCTTAAAAGCTCCGGATGAAAATGCCATGTCGTAATCCTTAAGATCATACAACTCTATCGGCGGAAAAGATACCTTTCCCGATGAAAGCAGATTGAGCGCAGGCTTAAACGGACCGCAGCGGCTCCCGACCACTGTGATCTCATCGATCGGCAGGATGCTTAAGTTTAATCTGCTCTCTCCCGCATATGTGCTCTTTAAGATAACGGTCCCCTTTTTTCTGACTATATTAAGCGCAAGCTTTATCCCCGATTCGTTTCCCGAAGCCTCCACGACATATTCAAAACAGTCTTCGGGACCTGCTTTTTTATACTCTCCGTCTGAAATAAACTGTCCGTATTCTGCAGTTTTTGTATACGGAGCAAACAGTTTCAGTTTTTCGGGATGTTTTCCTATGACGGTTAAGGATACTCCGGTAAGCGAAAGTACCTGTGCGATCATGAAGGCCAGTCTTCCGTCTCCGATCACCGCGGCATTAAGACCCGGCTCAATATGTACCTGTTGTGTGATCTCCATAGCTGCCGCCAGAGGTTCCGTAAATACCGCCTCTTCGGGAGCAAGTCCTTCCGGTACGGGATATAAAAGATCAGTGGAAAGAGCCATATACTCTGCAAAGCATCCGTCTCTTGATATTCCAAGCTCACGTCTGTTAATGCAGTGAGTCGCCCTGTCTGTAAGACAGTAAAGACACTTCCCGCAGCTTTCATTCATCTCTCCGACCACTGTTTTGCCAATAAGAGAACTGTCCTCACTCTCTTTAACCACGCCGACAAATTCATGCCCCATGATGCCCTTAAAATCGGGCTTGTACCCCTTAAGTATCTCCCGGTCGGTACTGCAGACTGCGGCAAGCAGTATCCTTATAAGACTCTGGCCTGCACCCGGCTTTGGCATGGGAGCATCTTCCCTGTATATCGCTTTTTTTCCGTCATAGTATAAAGCTTTCAACGTATTCTCCGTAATCAAAACATCCCTGACAGAGCAGTTTATCTCTGTCAGGGATGGATTATTATGTTATTTCAAACGACAGCAGGAAACAGGTATCATTCAAAAGGGATTACCGCTCCGTCATAAGTGTCGTTTATGTATTTCTTGATCTCATCGGACTTAAGAACATCAACTAAAGCCTTGATCTTTTCGGAATTCTCATTTCCTTCCTTAACAGCGATAACGTTAACATAGATCTTTGCAGCCTCGGAATCAGCCTTCTCGTATGCGATGGAATCCTTGCCTACCGAGAATCCTGCCTCAAGTGCATAGTTTCCGTTAAGGACTATGTAAGCTACCTCATCCTTTACTCTTGCAACCTGTGCTGCCTCAAGCTCCTCAAACTTGATGTTATTCGGATTGTCAGTGATATCATTTACTGTAGCCGTCATCCCGACACCGTCCTTTAAGGTAAGCACTCCGTTATCCTGAAGCAGTAAAAGTGCTCTCGCTTCGTTGGTCGTATCATTGGGAAGAGCAATAACATCACCGTCTGCTATCTCATCAAGTGATGCCTTGGTTCCGGGATAGATACCGAAAGGCTCGTAGTGGATGCCGCCTGCATTTACAAGGTGTGTTCCCTGCTCATCATTGAAGGACTCAAGGTAGGGAATATGCTGGAAATAGTTGGCATCAAACTCACCGGACTCAACCACGTTGTTGGGCTGTACATAATCAGAGAACTCTGTAACCTGAAGGTCATATCCCTTATCTGCAAGGATATCCTTGGCCTGTGCAAGTATCTCTGCATGCGGTACGCTTGATGCGGCAACCTTTATGACCTTGTCAGCGTCTGATCCTGAAGCTGCACCTGTTCCGTTTGAAGCTACTGCGCAGCCTGATAAGAGTCCAAGTACAAGCAGCCCTGATAATAATATCGTCAAAGTGTTTTTTCTCATAAAGAATCTCCTCTCTTTACTCTGTGAGACATCAGAAATGATCCTCACGTTTTCTCTCAGAAAATAATAAACCCTATTTCAATATATGGCAAATAGTCTTTTGGGATATCATCTCTTCCTGTGGTCAAGCTTTGCAGACAGTCTGGTACCGATGTTCTGGATGATCTGAAAGATCACTATCAGCAAGAATACGGTGATGAACATGATGTCCGTCTGCCATCTGTAATATCCGTATCTGACCGCGATATCTCCGAGTCCGCCGCCGCCTACTGTTCCTGACATTGCCGAATATCCAAGTAACAGTCCGGTAGTGATCGTAAATCCTGTCATAAGAGAGGTCTTTGCCTCGACAAGAAGGACCCTTGTGATGATCTGCATTGTATCTGCTCCCATGGCTTTTGCCGCTTCTATGACACCCTCATCCACATCCGTAAGCGAGGATTCAACCACTCTTGCAATATACGGAGCGGCGCATATAACAAGCGGAACGATCGTTGCCGTCGAGCCGTAGCTCTGTCCCACCACAAATCTGGTAAAAGGTATTAACAGGATGAGCAGTATCAGGAAAGGTATGCTCCTTATGATATTGCAGATAAAATCAAGCACCTTGTACAGTACCTTGCATGGTTTTAATCCTTTTTCACCCGATACGTACAGTAAGATGCCAAGCGGCAGCCCGATTATATATCCTATAATGACCGAGCCAAGTGTCATGTAAAGCGTTTCTCCTATGCCGTCAATCAGCATGCGTACAACATTTTCATTCATTTTCATCTGCCTCCGTCACGGATAAGCCCGCTCTTTTAAGTTCCGATATTATATCCGCCTGCATCCTGTCATCATCCGGAAGGCCTAAGATCATCTCTCCGACTGCCTTGCCTCCGACATTTTTCGTATCTGCCTTAAGTATGTTTACGGGCGCCTGGATCTTTAGGATCAGGTTTGCTATGACAGGCTCATAGGCTGAATTCTCCTGGAATACTATCCTTATCTTTCGTTCTGCTTCGAGTTTCTTTAGCGGAGTAAATCCGGTCTGTTTGCCGGATAAGAGCTCCTTTGCGGCATCGGACTTTGGCGTCTTGAATATCTCATCCACAAGACCCTCTTCCACCAGTCTTCCGCCGTCTATGATCGCCACTTTTTTACAGATATCCGTTACCACTGACATCTGGTGGGTGATTATGACTACAGTGATCCCAAACTTTTCATTTATCTCTCTGATAAGCTCCAGGATAGAGGCTGTGGTCTGGGGATCCAGAGCACTTGTTGCCTCATCGCAGAGAAGTATCTGAGGATTAGTTGCAAGCGCCCTTGCAATTGCCACACGCTGTTTCTGGCCGCCCGAAAGCTGAGAAGGATATGCCTTTTCTTTTTCCGTAAGCCCCACAAGACCCAAAAGCTCTCTTGCCCGTACCATTGCGTCTTTCTTTTTTATACCCCCTATCTCAAGCGGAAAACATACATTGTCAATGACGTTCTTCTGCTCTAAGAGATTAAAGTTCTGAAAGATCATCCCGATCTTGCTTCTGGTCTTTCTAAGCTCTTTTTCAGTAAGGGTGCCGAGGTTTACACCGTCAACAAACACACTTCCGTCTGTCGGCTTCTCAAGATAATTAATGGAACGTACAAGAGTGCTCTTACCCGCTCCCGACATTCCGATTATTCCAAAGATATCACCTTTTTCCACAGACAGGCTCACATCCTTAAGTGCCGTTATGACCTGCCCGTCCACTTCAAAGTTTTTTGTCAGATTTTTGATCTCAATTGCGCTCATTACTGCTTTACATCCTTAGTCTTTCTGTTCTTTGTGCAAGTATACCTCATATCACAGAAAATTTCCACGATGTCTGTATCACTCCATCTCGTCCAGGATGCTTCTTGCAGCGCTGCCTCTTGATATACCGTTATCCATTGCAAGCTTTCCGATATATCTGTGTGCTTCATCCTCCGTCATGTGTTTCTTCTCTATGAGCAGGAATTTCACCTTGTTTACCATTCTCATCTCTTCGAGCTTTTCCTCAGCCTGTCTTGCTTTGTTTTCAAGAAGATGCATTTTGTTCTGGATCGCAAGCAGATACCTCACTCCCTTGTCTATACGGCCCGGCGGGGTTGGTTTTGGTATCAGCAGTACGCCGTTATCCGTTACATGCATGAGGGTCTCCTCTAAAACATCCTGGGGTATCACCATAAGCACCGAGGCATTACAGTTCTCAGTTACAAACATGGCAAAATCCTCTCCCGTTTCATCAGGCAGAGGTGAGTTTATCACGACAAGATCATAATATCTTTCAAGTATGCATCTTCGGGCAAGTGCCGCGCTCTTTTTTGTATCGACCGTTATATATCCTGCAAGCGATCTCTTTACTATCTGATCAAATTTTTCTGAGGCCGATACGATCAGCACGGAGTGGTATATGTCGTCTTTTTTGGACATAAGATGACCTCCTACAGCCTCGTATATGATCTGATGATCCCCTCCGGAACATTTGCTTTTACGAAATCACTCTTTGACGCTATGCCGGCAGCCTCCTTGCGCGAACCCGGAAGCAGGATCGCTTCGCTCTCCTGATCCTTGGGAAGCTCCCTATTATTCATAATACCTATCAGTCCCGCGCGTATAAGGAGCGCATAGACTAAATACGGGTTTCCCGTAGCATCGGGGCTTCTTAGCTCTACCCTGGTCCTGCCGTTTAAGGTCTCTATATACATAAGCTCCGATTCTCCGGTGCTTGACCAGTTGACCTTATCAGGAGCCGTATCGTTTCCAAGCCTTGCATAGGATGCATCCGTAGGGTTTAAAAATACGGTGATATCCCTGATGATATCCATAATGCCTGCCGCAGCCTGAAGGGCAACATCATTTCCGTCCTTATCTACGGCATAGATATTGATATGATAGCCGTTTCCCGGATGATCGGATAAGGGTCTCGGGGAGAAATCGGCATACAGACCGTAACGGTCCGCCACCGTGCTGACGGCCATCTTAAAGGTGGTCATCTGATCCGCAGCCTTAAGGGGCTTTGCATAATGAAAATCTATCTCATTCTGACCGGGGCCTCTTTCGTGGTGTGATCTTTCAGGCGTCAGACCCATCCTCTCTATCGTAAGGGATATCTCCCTCCTTACATTTTCACATTTATCAAGGGGAGCTATGTCCATATATCCGGCATGATCATAGGGGATCTTCGTGGGATTCCCGGCTTCGTCCTTTACAAAGAGATAAAACTCGGATTCCGTTCCGAACCTGAATTCTACTCCCGATTCCTCTGCTTCCTCTACGGCTTTTTTAAGTATCGCCCTGGTATCGGAGAGATACTCTTCTCCCTCAGGTGTATATATGCTGCAGAACATTCTCAATACCCTGCCGCTGTCCGGTCTCCAGGGAAGTATGGCCATTGTGTCAGGCTCAGGTCTTAAGTACAGGGAAGGATGGGGCGAGTCCTTAAAGCCTTCGATCTCTCTGGCGTTTACGGGTATTCCCTCCTCAAATGCCTTCTTCATCTCACCCGGCATTACGGAAATATTTTTCTGTACGCCATATGCGTCGCGAAAGGCCAGACGTATGAATTTTACGTCCTCCTCTTCAATGAATTTCATAACCTCAGCAAATTCGTAGCTCATTACTGTCCTCCTCACAATTATCTGACTAAAACCTTCTCAGTTTATAACACTGATCCTCGGAGAAATGTCCTCAAGCACATCAAGCAGTATCTTTACCGTATCAAGTGATGTGAACATCGTAACCCCGTTCATGATGGCACATTTTCTGATCTCTACTCCATCATTATAATGTACCCCGGAAAGAACGGCTCTAGTATTTATTATATAACTTACATAGCCCGCGCGTATGGATCTTAATATCTCATCACTTCCTTCGCTTATCTTTCCTCTTATCCTTGTCCTTATTCCGTGTTCCTTTAGGAACTTTCCGGTTCCGATCGTAGCCTCTATATTAAATCCAAGCTCATAAAAACGCCTGATAAGCGGAAGAGCCTCCTCCTTGTCCTCATCGGCAAGTGTGACCATGACCGTTCCGTATTCCTTCATTCTGACGCCGGATGCCTGCAGTGCCTTATACAGTGCGCGCTTAAGGCTCTTGTCATATCCTATTGCCTCTCCGGTCGATTTCATCTCCGGTGAGAGATATGCATCCATTCCGTTTAATTTTTCAAAGGAGAATGCCGGGGCCTTAACATACCAGAAATCCTTCTCGGCAAGTCTCACATCGGCAAATCCCTGATCCTTAAGACTTTCACCAAGCATTACCCTGGTTGCCGTATCCACAAGCGGGATCCCCGTGACCTTTGAGAGGAAGGGAACGCTCCTTGATGCTCTCGGATTTACCTCTATGATATAGACATTATCATCCTTATCAACTATGAACTGAATATTGTAAAGGCCCTTTATTCCTATCCCGATCCCAAGCTTCTTGGTATATTCCCAGATCGTATCCTTGACCTTATCCGAGATGGAAAACGGAGGATACACGCTGATACTGTCTCCCGAATGCACGCCCGTACGTTCCACAAGCTCCATTATTCCGGGCAGGAAAACGTCTGATCCGTCGCAGACAGCATCGACCTCCACCTCCTTGCCGACGATATATCTGTCTACGAGCACAGGGTGTGATGCATCTACTTCAACCGCATTTTTAAGGTAGGTTGACAGGCTCTCACTGTTAGCAACAATCTCCATTGCCCTGCCTCCGAGGACAAAGGATGGTCTCACAAGCACCGGATAGCCTATCTCCTCTGCCGCGCGTATCCCGTCGGAGATATCAGTCACCGCGATGCCCTTGGGGTGCGGGATATCAAGCTCTTCAAGGACCACCTCAAATGCATCCCTGTCTTCGGCTTTAAATATTGCCTCATCGCTGGTTCCGATTATCTTAACCCCGTTCTCCTTAAGGGCATTTGTAAGATTGATCGCTGTCTGTCCCCCAAGCGAAGTTATGACTCCGACAGGGTTTTCAAGATCGATCACATTTAAGATGTCTTCGGGCGTAAGGGGCTCGAAATACAGCTTATCCGCGGTAGTATAGTCTGTAGACACCGTCTCGGGATTATTGTTTATAACGATGGCTTCATAGCCCATTTCATGGATCGTCTTTACCGCATGTACCGTGGAGTAGTCAAATTCCACACCCTGTCCTATCCTGATCGGGCCTGAACCGAGCACGATCATCTTTTTGTTATCCGAAGGTAGCGACTCATTTTCCTCCTCATATGTGGAGTAAAAATACGGAACGTAGCTTTCAAACTCACCGGCGCAGGTGTCGATCATCTTGTATACCGGATGAATGCCATAATCCCTGCGTTTCTTACGTATATCCGCTTCTGAGAGTCCCACAAGCTCTGCGATATATGAATCGGAAAAGCCCATCTTTTTGGCATCATACAGAAGTTCCGCGGAAAGGACCGAAGGATCATTCTTAATATTCTTACAGGTCTCTTCGATCTTTATCTCAAAATCGACGATCTTTTTGATCTTATCAAGAAAGAACATGTCGATCTTTGTCTTGTTTAGTATCATCTGGGGGTCTACAGATAGCCACAGA
>JAILPG010000307.1 GCA_024699595.1 Lachnospiraceae bacterium
CATTTTATATTAGACGAACGTCAAAAAGCGTTGACTCCTATGATCCCCAAGAAGGCCGTCGTTCATAGTACATTGATCACGACATACGGACTAAAGCAAAACGAATATTTTGGTGATTTTGTGAGTGTTGTACTTATGGATGATCTGTTTGCATTCTGATCCGGACACAAATCCTTGTCTGCTACAACGCGCTTAACTTTTTTCTGTTCTATCTTTTTCTTAATCCTGTCTGGTAGTATAATCTTTCACGAGGGTGAGTCACGGAGTCATCATGCGTGAGATTGAGTTGGGAAAACTTTCCAGACGTGGCAGGATCATTGCTATATCGGCGGTTGTATTTATTTTTCTCTGTATATGTGCAAGCTGTATATATCTTCAGACTCAGGCTGATGAAATTCTCTTTGACAATAACAGTATCGAACTGAACACGGCCGTCTTGCAGGACGGTTATATCCATTCATCGGAGATCTCCGATTATTCCTTTAAAACAGTGCCTTTTATCCTGCCTGCCGGCAATTACCTGGTGGTGATCTCTTATTCATCGACTGCGCCCGGCTCTGCTCTTGTGCAGGGCAATAACGACTGCGTCTTTGAGGTGGAGCTTCCCGCTACCGGAGGGAGTGATCAGGAAATCGTTGACGGGAGGCTTATCCTTCCTACCGGTACGGATAAGGGTTGCATCAAGTTCTCCCAGGTCGAGGACGGGGAGATTGATATCAAGGGCATCCGTATCAGCTCACAGGAATATATCTTCTATGATTACTATGCCGTTATGGCGCTTGCGGCAATCATCGGGGCGATCCTTATAGCGCTTATCCTTGTCTTTAACAGGCTTAAGATCTCCACGATCGGGCTTTCATATGTAGGGCTTTTACTGATCACCCTTGTGGTGGTGAACATCCCGTTTTTTACAAAGGGAACTTATTTTGAAATCGACACCCAGGCTCATCTTAAGCGTATCGAGGCTATCGCTCAGGGTATAAGGGACCGCCAGTTTCCGGTGATCATCGGGCCGAACTACGCCAACCACTATGGCGAGCTTGTGGTGCTGCAGCCGGGACTCTTTCTGTATATTCCGGCCATTCTTAGACTTCTTAATGTCTCTGTTCCGACCTCCTACAATATCTATATGATCCTTGTAAACATCGCGACTGCTTTTTCCGTAATGCTCTGCTGCGAGAGACTGTTTACTTCCCTTCGCTGGAGCATTGTGGCTACGGTCTTGTATCTCATCGAGCCCTTTAGGATGTATGTGATGCTAAAGCTCGGCGCCGGGGCGGGTATGGGCACGGCGCTCATTTTTCTGCCGTTTTTGCTAACGGGTATGCATGATGTCATGAACCGG
Organism: Lachnospiraceae bacterium; assembly: GCA_024699595.1. The sequence goes on from JAILPG010000307.1 coordinate 1,346, forward strand.
GGCTGCCGCAGGTGGATGTACATTGCGATCGGTCTGTGGGGCATGGCCAGCTCGCATGTTATGGGCTTTGCTTTGTCTGCGCTTGCAATGCTCATTTATTTCCTGTTCCATCTGAAGAAGCTCTTTACCGGCAAGGTATTTCTAGCTCTTTTGAAGGCTGCGCTTCTGTTTACTGTACTGTCTGCCGGTGTGCTTGCACCCTTCATAGGCTATTATTTTACCGACTGGAACAGAGAAGCGCTTGCATGGACTGATTTTTATCACTTCCCCGTCGAGACCGACAGGGAGATATTAAATGCGATCACGCTGATCGTAATCCTGATATCGCTGTATGCGATCATAAAACGAAAGCTCCTAACCCAGTTTGGAAGGGGCATCTTTTTCATGGGTTTTGTATCGATGCTCATGGCACTTCCGATCTTCCCGTGGTTCTTATTCCAGAACGTTCCCTATGTTGATACTTTTTTATCGATGATGCAGTATCCGATGAGGTTTCACTTCCTTGCAGCTCCATGCATGGCCTATTTGGCTTCGGAGGCTATCTGTTCGCACATGGATTCGAGGACGAAGCTTCGCCGTAAGATCACCTTTTCCATCATGGCGCTTCTTGGGATAGGTGTCATCATCAATTTCTATGATCATTTTTCTTCGAGGAAGCTTTTCTACCATCCGGCTGTCGGGGAGATCAACACGATCATGGAGGATTACCTTCCGGGCGGTACTTTGACTGAGTGGTATGCGACCGATACCGGTGAGTTTTCCGACTATGACCAGGTCAGAGCCTTCTCGTATTCCAAGGTTAATTCACATATTGACTGTACTTACACGGCTGACTCGGATGGTCAATACATGGATTTCCCGCTGTTTTACTATGACGGGTACGTAGCTTACGATCAGAATGGGCAACCTCTCAGGGTCGAAAAGGGTGAGAAGAACAGGGTCAGGGTGTATCTTAATGCCTCTGATCAGGTGGAAGAGCTGCATCTTCGCTTTGAGGTCAACCGAATATATACTTATCTGTTCGCATTTTCACTTTTGGCGTGTCTTATCTGGTTTGCGTACTATTTCATCTATATCGGACATGTCGCCGTAAGGTCCGGAAGGATCGTGAAGGGTGGAGGATCGTCTGACGAGGTTGAATGATTCGGTAAGATCGTGAAGGGTGGAGGATCGTCTGATGGGGCTGTATGATCCGGAAGGATTATGAAGAAGTGATCCGAAAGGATGGATGAAAGTACCTCTTTCAAGATTTGCCTGTCCCCTTGATTCATGCTATATTTATGCATGGATTTGGGGGATTTTTTATTCTTGAGGTTTTCATATGCTTCTTTGCGATTATCATCTTCATTCCGAATATTCTTTTGACAGTGACCAGAAGATGGAGCCCGTCTGCGAAAAGGCGGTAGAGCTTTCCATTTCAAAGATCTGTTTTACGGATCATATAGAGTTTGCAGGGATTCCGGGGAATGATGCCTCAATGGAATCAGACGATACCCCCTGGCCGGATTTTGACAGGCGCAAAAAAGAGATCGAGCGTCTCAGGGATAAGTACAGTGGCAGGCTTACCATTCTAAACGGCGCGGAGATCGGGCAGGGGTACAGAGCACCGGATCCTTGCAAAAGGCTTATATGTGAAAACGGTTTTGATTTTGTGATAGGCGCGATACATAAGCTTACCGGAAACA
>JAILPG010000308.1 GCA_024699595.1 Lachnospiraceae bacterium
GAGATTTCCGGAAGAGATGAAAAGACTATAGCGGATTTCGTATTGGATTATATGATGCTTGGGAATCAGAACGAGTTTGTTCAGAGAGAAATCTGGGATACGGATCTGAAATATGCCGGATCAAAAACAGTTCCTGTCTGCTGGTTGTTGTGGCATACATACAGGATCGAAGATCTGGTCAGCAACATACTGATGGATAATGGCAGCCAGATATTTAATGAGGACTGGCAGAAAAGGATCGGATCTTCCATAACAGATACAGGAAACGCTTTAGAACCGGATGAGCTGGTCTCCTGGGCAAAAATGATCAATGCAGAAGAACTTCGGAATTACATGATCGAAGTCGGAAAGAATACGAGACGTATTTTATCGAAATTAACTCTTGAGCAGATCAGATCAATGGTTCCGGAAGAGTGGGTCATGAGGATCCTGGAAGAGGGCGGCGTGACAACAGATTTCCGTTCAGTCTGGCTTCTTGTATTTTGGGGAAGACTCACGATCGGCGGCATGATCCTGACTCCGATGACATCTCATCATATGATGCATCTTCCGACATGTGTGGACAGGATCATCGAAAAGGAAAATGACAGGTAGATGACAGCATGATACAGTTTGGGATGCCTACGCTTATCGAGAATAAGACTCTGGAGGATAATATTACTCTGTGTAAGAGCCTTGGTCTTATGTTCATCGAACTGAATATGAACTTCCCTGAGTATCAGGCAGATCAGCTGAAACGGGAAGACTATCTGATAAAGACAGCACAACAGGCAGGAATCTACTATACCATCCATCTGGATGAAAACCTGAACATAGCTGATTTCAATCATCTCGTATCAGAAGCTTATCTTGAAACAGTACATCTGGCTGTCCTTACAGCAAAGAAACTGCTGGTTCTTAAGGACCGGTTTGGTGACAGCAGCCAGCCGTTTATTCTTAATATGCATATGAATCACGGCATATACATCACTTTGCCGGATCGGAAGGTACAGATGTATGAGCGTGATTTTGATACATATATGAAGTCCTTTTCTGATTTCCGTACAAAATGCGAGAAATGGATCGGTGACAGTGATGTGATGATCGCAGTCGAAAATACTGACGGATTCCGGGATTATGAGAAAAAAGCAATAGAATATCTGCTTGAGAGTCCTAAGTTTGGCCTGACCTGGGATATCGGGCATTCCAAAGCGACCGGTGAGAAGGATGTTCCGTTTATCCGGGATCATCAGGAGAAGCTGATACATTTCCATATTCATGATGGATCGGAAAATCCGCCGAGGAACCACCTGGCTCTCGGAGATGGGGATATCGATCTTTTGAACAGACTTAAGCTTGCACAGAACAGGAAAGCCAGGTGCGTACTTGAGACCAAGACAATAGAAGCCCTGAGGCGATCGGTTGAATGGCTTGGGAGTCATAAGATAATGGAGGCGGATTAAAAGAACGGTTTTGAAGACCGTTCTTTTTTTACTTGACATCATTACATCTTTAAATATAATTGGAATTATATAACGACGATTATATAAAAGGAGGATGATCATGCCGCCGAAAGTGAAGATCACAAAAAAGATGGTTGCGGATGCCTCGTTTGAGGTGATAAGGGCAAACGGACATGAGAACCTGAATGCCAGAACCATTTCGGAATATCTGGGATGCTCAACTCAGCCGGTGCTATACAACTTTAAGACGGTGGATGAGATTAGAGAAGCCGCCTATGAGATAGCAGACAGATATCATACAGAGTATATTATGCCGAAGGAAACAGATGAGAATCCAATGCTTGCTCTGGGGCTTAATTATGTAAGGTTCGGCCGGGAAGAAAAGAATCTGTTCCGCTTTCTGTTCCAGACAGATAAGTTTGGTGGAAAGGATGTGGCGGTTCTTATGTCTGATCCCGCACTTTCGGAGATCATGGGGATCATGGCAGCTGGGCTTAAGGTAGACACAGAAAAGGCTAAAGAGATGTTTCTTACATTTTTTTGCGTTGCTCATGGCATGGCCAGCCTGCTTGCTAATAATTCAATGGAATATGATGAGGGGCAGTGTAAGAAGATGCTTGAGAATGTGTTTTTATCCGGAGCGAAGGCGGTAAACAGGATGGAGCGGGGCGCGACAGAGTCTTGATCCAAATAGAAACAGAAAGACGGGGAACATGATATGCATAAACTGTATGAAAAGAATGAAATATTATTCGCGGTAC
>JAILPG010000007.1 GCA_024699595.1 Lachnospiraceae bacterium
TATACCACGCGATCTACAACCTTCTTGTGAGCCGGCAGGGACCCGCCGCAGTCGTCGGCTATCTCCTTCCGCTGCTGACGGTCGTCGCCGTGCTGACCCTCGGGGGGAGGCTCAGGCACGGATTAACGTTGCAGTGAGACAGGGTTAAGTTTAAAACCGAGCTCATGGAAAACTGACAATAAAGTCTTCAACTTTACATTGTCAGCATTACCGCTTCGCATGTTCTGGATTGTCGTGGGTGAAACACCGGCTCTGTGGGCAAGATCCCTTACAGTCATACCGTTAGATTCCATCTGTTCACAAATAAATTCTGAAAGAAGAAACTCCTCATATCCTTTATCAAAGTCAGCTTTCCACTTGGGATCCTCAATCATACGATCAAAAGTGTTCTTATTTTTCCTCGTCTTCATAATAAACACCCTCTTTAACCCGCTTGATATAATCTGCCCTGGCGATAATTGCCCGAACCTTGTCTTGCTTTCTTAACTTTTGCGCTTTCTTGTTGAATGCATTTGTAGTGATTATCTTATTACCATCGTAGAAGAATGATAAAAACCGATTCGGCTGGGGCTTCATTGCATATATATCATCACCTTCATTCCGAAACTTGGTCTTATCATATATGATGCCAAAATCCCCAAGCCTTTTGACAATGTGAAACAGCTTCTGCTGTTCAACAGCCGACAATCCTTCAAAAAATCCAGTGGCTGGCTTTTACCATTCTCTGAATAATACCATTCGATCGTGTATTTTTCGCCCTCATATGCTTTATACTCTTTCATATACATATTGTACCACTGCGCTGGTACAGGCGCAAGTCATTTAAGATGAGACAGGGGAGATGTCTCTGTAATTTTTCCACCTGTACGGTTGCAATCTAAAAGGGCACGAAGCTGAAGAAGCTCATCCATTAAGTCACTTTCCCTCATCGTATACCTTTTCAAGGAAGGAATGACAAGGCTGTTGGGCGTATCAGATAAGGAGATACAAACTGTTGCTGATTATGTCTTGTCTGTTTTGCCGGGCTGTCTATCCTTAATTCATTGCCGGTTGTGGAGAATGAAGGTTTATGCTATATTAAAAATGTGATTAGAAGCGGTTTGGAAGGTAGATATGGCTGGAAGAAAGATGATTTTTGATAACGCTTTTCGGACGATCCTTGAGCGAGCACCAGAGCTTGTAGTGATGATGATCAATGAAGCGTTTCATACGGATTACAGATTCGATGAGCCGGTGATACAGTGCAGGAACGAGGAACGAGCACGTTACTAAAGCGGGAAAGATTGTAACGGATTCCGTGCTTGTTGTACGCGGAGTTTCATACCATGTGGAGGTTCAGGCATATAGTGATTCGGGAATGCAGATACGCATGATCGAGTACGATTTTCATATCGCACTTGGAAATGCGGAGAAAAAGGACGGTGTATACCGCATCAAGTTTCCCGAATCCTGCGTTTTCTATATACGAAGGCATCGATTGAAAAATAGGACCCTGGATGTAGAGATTGAATTTCCGGATGGCGCGAAGGTGAGGTATAAGGCCAAAGCGATACCGACATTGTCCTACACGCTTGATGACATCTTTGAGAAAAAGCTATATGCGCTGATCCCATACTATCTTCTGAAATATGAGAATAAAAAGGAAGCCCTGGAAGGGTCAGATAAGGATCGGGAAAAGCTGCTTGAGGATTATAAGGAAATTGCGGATCGCCTGATCAAGGTGATGGAGAAGGATCCAAAAGCCGGGTATGTAAGCATACTCCTGGAGTTGGCTAATGATATCGCTGATGAGGTGCTTGCAAATCAGCCAAAGGCAAGGGAAGGAATAGGTGAGATTATGGGCGGACAGGTAATGACGCTTGCATCGGATAGGCTTGTGGCAGATGCAGAAGCGAGAGGTGGAAATAATATGCTCTATAAGCTTGTTCAGGATGGAAAGCTTTCCGTTGAAGATGCGTCAAAGGAAATAGGGGTAAGTGAGAAAAAGTTTCTGGATCAGATGACTCTCTGTGGTTATAAGGTTCCTGACAACACAAATCCCTGAAAAGGAATGCTCCAGTCTGAAAAGCGGGTCAGGCGGTTTTTATTCAACCTATTATCCGGCGTTATAAGAGCTCT
>JAILPG010000030.1 GCA_024699595.1 Lachnospiraceae bacterium
GGAATACGGAAAGATCAACCAGATCTATGACGGAAAGATGCACCAGTCCATTAATCAGGCTCTGGGCGCCGTAAAGGACATAAAGATCCTGCACAGGGAAAAATATTTCGTCAATGCCTTCACCGGTTACGGAAAGAAAAAGATGACAGCCGTAAGGAACAATAACGTTCTCGGAAACGTGCCAAAGTACGTCATAGAGACTGTCTGTGTGGGAGCTATCCTGTCGGTGCTTTTAATAAAGATATACTCAGGAAGCGATCTGTCTTCGATGATCCCGCAGCTTGCGGCCTTTGCGATCGCAGCCTTTAAGCTGCTTCCTTCGGCAAGCAAGATCAACAATTATGCAAATCTCATCATATTCTTAAAACCCTCGGTCGACCTTATCTACAGGGATATCAAGGATACCGAGGATATGAAGGACTATGAGATAGCCGATAAGGACGGACTTAAGGCTGAGACGGAAGCATCGGATATAAGTATTAACGATCTTACCTACAGATATCCTCATACAGAGACCGATGTACTTAAGAATGTTTCCTTTAAGATACCTCTCGGCTATGCGGTAGGGCTTACCGGACCCACAGGTGCCGGGAAATCGACCCTTGCCGATGTGATACTTGGGATACTCACTCCGGTATCGGGGAGCGTATTTTACGGAGACATGAATGTTCACGAGCACCCGCTCAAATGGTCCAAAAAGCTTGCCTATATCCAGCAGTCGATATACCTTGCCGATGAGAGCATCAGAAATAATGTGGCCTTTGGCATAGATGATGATAAGATAGACGAAGAAAAGGTATGGAAGGCCCTTTCGGAAGCCCAGATCAGCGATTTCGTACGATCTCTTCCCGAAGGACTTGATACAATGGTAGGAGAGAGGGGCGTCCGTCTCTCGGGCGGACAGCGCCAAAGGATAGGCATAGCAAGGGCTCTTTACGATGATCCCGAGATCCTCGTACTTGATGAAGCTACCTCCGCTCTTGACAATGAAACAGAAACAGCTGTTATGGATGCGATAGACAACCTGATGGGCAGAAAGACGCTTATAATCATAGCGCACAGGCTTACAACCCTCAAAAACTGCCAGATGATCCTTAAGGTGGAGAACGGAAACGTCCGTGAAGTGACCTACGAGGAGATAGCGGGTGACGGAACCGTAAGCGGATCCTGAAGCTGCAAAAGATCAGACCGTGCATAAGAGTGAATACAGATGGATGATATAAAGCTCAGTGTCATATTCATTACCTATAATCATGAAAGATATGTGGAAAAGGCTCTAAGAAGCGTCTGTGAGCAGATCACGGATTTCCCCTTTGAAATAGTGGTCGGTGAGGACTGTTCGACGGACTCCACAAGAGAAATACTTGAAAAGATCAGGGATGAATACCCCGATAAGGTAAGGCTTTTATTCAGGGATAAGAATCTTGGCCGCCCAACGCTTAACGTATATGAGACAACGATGTCCTGTAACGGCGAATATCTTGCCTATCTGGAAGGTGACGATTACTGGACGGATCCGCACAAGCTGCAGAAGCAGGTTGATTTCTTAGAGAAAAACAGGGAATATATAGCCTGTACCCATGGCTGCATGATGGTCGATGAGAATTCGGATGAGATCACAGACCCTGAGCTTCTAGAGATCGGAGCCCTGTATGAATGGTCCGGAAGGTTTACCTATGAAGATTACAAGTATTCGGGGAAATGGCCCGGCCATTATGCGACGGTGGTATCAAGGAACATATATAAGAATGAGAGATTTGACTATACGATCCTCTATAAGGCTCATGACTTTGTAGATGATGCGGTGATCATTCTGTTTCTGCTCATACAGGGGGATATTTACAGAATGGATGAGATAATGAGTGCATGGAGATATGTAAAAAAGAAGGGCGGCACTAACTGGAATTCCTTAAGCATGAGCAGGAATCTTATAAAAGACGACTGTTATTTATCACAGACCCTTACAAAGTGGCTCAAAAACTATATGGAGATATCCGAATACGGGAAGACCAGGGCTAAGAAGGATTTCCAGACGGCCCTTAAGATGTTTTTAAAGGCACCGAATAAGGAGAATAAGAAGTTCCTGCTTGATATGTATGAGTATAATATTAAAGAGATAGTATGTGAGGGAAAGAAAACGACGCTTTTAGGCTACAGCCTTAAGTGCATTTTAGAGAAATTCACAAAGGCTCAAAAGTAAGATAAGGGATCGGGATCCGGTGGAATTATGAGTGATTACAGCAAAAAAAAGATAATGGTGACGAGATCGTCCATGCCCCCCTACGAGGAATATGTAAAAGAGATAGAAGGGCTCTGGAATACGGCCTGGCTCACCAATATGGGAGAAAAGCATAACGAACTTACGGAAAAGCTCAGAAAGTATCTGGGAGTAGATAACGTATCTCTCTTTGTGAACGGACATATGGCTCTTGAAACCTGCATAGGCGCGATGGGGCTTACCGGAGAGGTGATCACCACGCCCTTTACCTTTGTATCCACAGTCCATGCCATAGTAAGGAATGATCTGACTCCTGTATTCTGTGATATTAAGCCGGATGATTATACGATCGATCCCGAAAGGATAGAGGAGCTTATCACCGATAAGACCTCTGCAATAGTCCCGGTCCATGTATACGGGAATGTCTGTGATGTGGAAAGGATCGAAGAGATCGCAAAAAAGCACGGCCTTAAGGTCATATACGATGCTGCCCATGTCTTCGGGGTAGAGTATAAGGGCAAAGGGATCGGAAGCTATGGCGATGCCGCAATGTTCAGCTTCCACGCGACCAAGGTATACAATACCATCGAGGGCGGAGCCGTTGTCACAAATGATGGAAACCTAAAGGAAAGACTGGATCTCATAAGAGATTTCGGAATTAAGGATGAGGAGGTCATAAGCTACATCGGTCCAAACTCCAAGATGAATGAATTCTCTGCAGCTATGGGCCTTTGCAACTTAAGACACGTGGAAGAGGAAATAGAAAAGAGAAAAGCTGTCTATGACAGATATATAGAGAGACTCTCGGAAATAAAAGGCCTGACGCTTCCAAGACCCGGGAAGGACGTAAAGATGAATTATGCATATTTTCCGGTAGTCTTTGACGAAAATGTATATGGCAGGACAAGGGATGAGGTAAAGGA
>JAILPG010000032.1 GCA_024699595.1 Lachnospiraceae bacterium
TATGAGTGAATCCCTCTCGTAGCTGCTTGTGACAGTGCCCGCGAATTCCTTGTTCATTATCGAGCTCTTCTGCCTGTAATCCAGGATGTAATCATACATCTCCTTAAGCTCGTCTTTTGATCTTTTCAGATTCTCATTATATTTTTCCACCACATAGTCATCTATGCCGATCGTGTTCTGAAAAGTGGGATATTTATAGTACCCGAACTTCGAATACTCGACCGTGATATACGGAACATTCCTTACATAGGCGATCTCGTTTATTATCGTCCTCTGGAGCTCCGCATTGTCAAAATCAAGGATCATGTCGGGCTTAAACTCATCAAATATTGACAGGATCTTTTTGTAGTTAAGCTCAAGCCAGTACATGTTCTCGTCGTAATCCGTATAGGACCAGTAATACCTCCAGTGATAATGCCTGGTGTTCTCCTGTGAGCACATAAGCTGCATGTTCAGGTTCTTAAAGTGGGTGTATTTATCCTCAATCTCCTCAAGGTATGCCATGTCAACCGGCGAACCCTTTTCCTTAAGTCCCTTAGTATACTGATCGCATATGTCCCTTACATCGTACAGTTTTACATTCTTAAGGTCCTTGAATTTGTAATAGGTGTTCTCATTGTAGTAACACTTGTTGTAGCTGCATTCCGAGGACATTATAAAGAAGGCTGCTACCTCATTGTTAATGCTGAAGTGTTCAGCCAGAAAATAAAGGGGCATGGAATAGGTTTCCCTGCACACAAACAGTATTCTCTTGTTTTCAAAATCCTTTATGTCCATAAAATCCTCATTCTACGCCCTGTTCTTTAAAGGTAGCCGCCCAGTCTGTCCCCGTAGTGAATTCCTTATGCGTATCAAGGTATTCTTTGCGTCTTTTTAAAGTCATTTTCTTAAGTATGCCCGGGAAATATGAGCACAGTATTATCTTAAGCTTTACTGCCTTTCTCACTCTTTTGTCAAGGCATACGTCCTTTAAGTGTTTTCTTACAAAAGTGAGATGCTCTTTATCATACTCAGAAGAATACGTTCCCTTAAGCATGTCATTTTGTATCACGCTTATCGTCTCATACACCAAAAAGAAATCACAGGCCTTCTTAAGATCGGGGTACTGCCTTAACATCTCATCCGTTATGACCCTGTCGGATTCAAGAGATCTAAGCAGATTATCCGATACTCTCGATCCGCTGTCCTGACTTACCCTGAAATGGTATTTCGGCGTACTGTCATATACCGTCTTTTTTGCTCTTCCCAAAAGCTTAAAGACAACTTCCCTGTCTTCCACCTTTTTTCCGGTATCAAAGCTTATCCCGTTAAAGAGTTCCCGCCTGTAAAGCTTGTCCCAGATATGCAGAAAGAATCCTGTCTGGTATAGAAGGATCTCATATACTTCCTTACGGTTTAGGATAAACTTACTGCCCGCATTATCCGCATCGGTCCTGTTTTCGTAATCATAGTATCTTCCGACAACGGAGATATCCGCATCATTATCCGTAAGCGATCTGACCATGGTCTCTATCATGTCGGATTCTATATGATCGTCACCATCGACAAAGGCTATGAGCTCTCCGCCTGCTGCCGAAAGTCCCTCATTCCTTGCTGCGGCGGTTCCGCGCGGCAGATTTATCAAAAGCTTTATGCGGGAATCCTTTTTTTCATATTCACGGGCGATCTCTTCACACTCTTCATCACCTTCTCCTACTACACAGATGATCTCTGTGTTCTCATAGGTCTGTGTGATGATACTGTCAAGGCACTCGGAAAGGAAAGGGGCGACCCTGTATATTATCACTATTATGCTGACTTTAGGATCATACTTCATAAACAGCCCTCTTTATGGCCTCCAGATATCCATAGCCCCTGTATTCATCGGGCTCTATCATGGCTCCCTCGCCCCATTCGTTATAGGCATTTACAAATACAAGATCATGCGGGGCGGTCTTCTTTTTTTCACCTAAGATCTTAAGCGTGCGCTCAAATCTTTCTGGAGAGGTACCCGTGTAGGCAAGCCCTTTGTAGCCTCTTCTGGGAGTATTGTCCCAGTCGGGCATAAGTCCCGGATATTCGTTTTCTTTATAGTCTCTCTTTTCGATGGGATCAAGGATCCATTTCGCAGGTATCCTTCTTTCAAGTATCTTATTCTTTAAAAACCTGTTTCTTACAGAGTTGCAAAGGACCTTGATATCGTAGGCAAGCACCTTCCCCTTATTAAGACCGTTCTTTAAAGTATATCCTGGCTCAAAATAATAATAACCGTCTATAAGCTCTTTTCTGTCATCCTGTCTGTCCCTTGTCTTTCCGGATATCACGTAGATCCCGTCAAAGCCCTCTTCTCTTGCCCACTTGTTAAAGCATGAAAGCATCTCCTTAAGGTCTTTTATATCAAAGCTTCTGTATA
>JAILPG010000035.1 GCA_024699595.1 Lachnospiraceae bacterium
AGCGTTTTCATAATGCTTATGGCAACAAGTTCTTATGCTTACAACGCGATCGTCTGCTCTCCGTCCGCGTTTACTATAATAAGCTTAAGAGAATTGATATTAGCGGCGGTTTCCTCAGGTATCTCAAATACCAGAACCGAATCTATCACCTCTCCTGCCGCGACGGTACCGTCAAAGGACTTGAGGTCATTTAAGAGAATGGTCATCTGCTGGTTGATCCTCTCGGTATCATTGATAAGGATCCTGATCTTGGCATCACTTGCAAGGATTGAACACTCCGTATCGGCTCCCGAGTTGTTTGACAGGTCAAAATGCAGTATCAAAAGCTTTCTGCCGTCCGAAGCAGACATCGAGAAGAATAATCCGTCGCTCTGTTCCTCGGGATACTGATCACAGATCTCATAAGAAGTGTATCTGATATCGACATTGCCTGCGCCCAGATATTCTGCGATCGATGCAGGCACGGTCACCTGATCCTCGCTCTCAGGCATTGTGCCGATCTGTGATACATTATCAAGATTCTCAATTTCATCACTCACACCCGAGACACTTACCGTCGGATTCTTTCCTTCTGATCCTTTGCCGTCTGTTGTATCCTCCTCCGTCTGTTCAGGCTCGGGCTCCTCTGTCGGTTCAGGTGTTGGTATGTAATACGTAAGTCCGTTGTGACCGCCCTTATCATATTTCATTAACAGACCGGCTGCATACTCTGCCACAAGCTTTTCCTGTTTCTCAATGCTCTCGGCGGATTCAGCCTCTTCTGCCTGATCCTTTCCCCCACAGCCCGAAAGGAACATAACAGATATCAAAAATGACAATAATAAGATAATGCCTTTTCTCCTCACGTAAACACCTCTCATCCCTTGGCATCGAGTTCAAACCAGAAAGCGACGCCGTTTTCGTAATTGGTAACACCGTATGCCTGATTAAACGATTCCATAATGGCCTTAACGATCGACAGTCCTATTCCGCTTCCTCCGTACTCTCTCGTCCTTGCCTTGTCTATCTTGTAGAATTTATTCCAAAGCTTGTCAGTCTCTTCTTCAGGGATCGGATCCCCGCTGTTAAACACGGTGATCCTTGCCGTCTTATCCGACTTCTCTACTGTTATTTTAATGACTTTATCATATTTTGCATAGTGGATAGCATTGGAAAGATAATTATTTACCACCTGCTCCGTTTTGAAATCATCCGCCCATACATATATCGGAGCATCATTGTCAAATATAAGCGTGATATCCTCATTCTTTATCATAATGGCAGAGGCATTGATACAGTTCTTTATCAGGGCTACTATGTCAAAACGCTCAACCTTAACGCTGTCATTACTGTTTTCGAGCTCGTTGAGCTCAAGAAGGCCCCGCACGAGCCTGTTCATCCTGCCTGCCTCATCCATTATAACATCACAGTAAAAATCCCTGCTTTCTTCATCTGAGTTCACATTGTCCTTAAGGCCTTCGGCATAGCCCTGTATCAGCGCGATCGGGGTCTTTAACTCATGCGACACATTTGAAAGGAATTCCTTTCTCATCTCCTCAAGCTCTGTTTTTCTTTCAAGATCTCTCTGAAGCTCGTTGTTTGCGGTCTTAAGCTCCGAAATCGTGCTTTCAAGTTTCTCCGAAAGCTTGTTTACGTGATCCCCGAGGATCGCTATTTCATTTCTGCCTCCGCTTGTATACTTTGCGTCGAAGTCGAGATTGGTCATCTTCTCCGATATGTCCACAAGCTCAAGGATCGGTTTTGTGACCTTCTTTGATACCGCAATCATTATGAACATCCCGATGATGACGGCAATGATACCGATATAGGCAAGAAACCTGTTTGCGATCCTTGCACTGTCCCTGATGCCCGCGATCGGAGTCCTCATAAGTATCATCTTTCCATCGCTTAAGAAACCCCACAGCTCCAAAAACTGCATGTTAGCTCCCGGATCAAATGATTTCTGGATACTGTATTTCTCATTTCTGGATATCAGATCCGCATTGTTTGAGCCGTTTATTATAAGATCCAAAAGCCTCCTTGCCATCCTGTTATCGCTGCTTGTGGATCTGACCGTGGCCGTATCGGTGTCAAGGATCAGTATCTCTATATTGTTTTTTCCCGACAGAAAATCAAACTGCGTATCATAGTTTACGCTCTCAAGGCCGCCCTCACCTGCAATGCCGTCGATATAGGCGTACCCTTCCGCAAGCACTTTTTCCTTGTCGCGGATATAATAGCTTCCTGCAAAAAGGGTACTCGCAAGAAAACATAATAACAGTGTTCCTGCCATTATGCCTCCGAATATCAGAGCAAATTGTTTCTTTATCGAATGATTCATATCCACCAAATCACCCCGCAAGCATCTCATCTATGGCTTTCCTGCATCATCCTCTGTATCAGGAGTCATGGCCTTTAGTCTCTCAAGCAGCCCCTCGGCGCTTTTAAGATTCATCTGATGGAAAAATCTTCCCGTTCTCTGATACAGCCTTGAGTAACAGTCCACCGCCTTTTCAAGATACATGATCTTGGTCCCCGGCATATTCTGCGGAAATGATCCCAGATGATAATATGCAGAACCAAGCTCCATAAGATCCTCTGAAGCATCGGTCTGTATAAAGACGATCTCCTGCATGTTTGTGGCCTCATCGACCAGCACTTTGGCTCTTTTTACGTCATCCTCAAGCTTTCCGTCATCAAGCATTTCATAGACAGTTGCAAGCTGCAGGTTCAGGCTGATCTTTACACGCTTGTTCTCAACGGAATCGTTTTCCTTAAGGATATCCTCGTACAAAAGAAGTGCTTTCGCAAGATAATACTGTGCCTCCTCTGCGGCATTTCTGTCAGGTTTCCTTCCGGCCATATGCTCCACGTAACAGTCTGAAACATACATCTGGCCCATCGTAAAATAGTCGTTTGCCAGCTCCAGTTTCCCTTTTTCCGAACTGTCATTCAGGCGCTCTCTCAGGATGATGGCATTTTTACAGCTGTCATAGGCCCTTTTGTTAAAATCGCTTCTCTCTAACCTTGTCTCTGCCTCGGAACACCTGGCCAGGTATCTCATGTAGGTTTCTTTATCATCCTTTATAAGATCGAGATATTTTATCGAACTGCTGAGATAAATGCCTGCATTCTTAATGATCTCCCTGTCATGCTTATGCTTTTCTTCCATGCCCCGGGTGTTCTCATCGTCTCCGATGCTAATTACCGGCGCATTTTCAGAGGTCAGCAGATCCAGAAATATATCCACCAGGCGGAATAATTCGTCAAGGTATTTAGTGATCCGGGAAACTGAGGGCGCATCACTCATGTCGTTTTTAAGCTTTGAAAGATACGCCTTCTGCCAGCTAAGTGCGCCTCTTATATCCACTCCTATGCCTGTTCCGTATAAAAAGATCCGGACAAGCCTCTCATAAGCATCCGGGTAACCGCTCTCTGCAGACCTCTTTAACAGGAGCATTCCCTTTCTTATGTCCCGTTCCATATCTATGCCCTTAAGATAGGACAGTCCGATATAATAAAGCCTCTGTGGTGTCTCTCTTTCGGATCCATCCGGGGTACTTTTTAAAACACCTCCAAGAATATCACCAAGACTCTGATCGTTAAGGGTGATAACCTCAGGCAGTCCTTCAAATGCATTTTTTAACTCATCATCCGGTGTTTCTTTGACCAAAACGGGTATAATGCATGATCCAAGCTCATTTGCCCTCGGATACTCCGTTTTTATTATGTAATTATCCGGCTCAACGGTATTCGGTGTTATCACCATCACATCGGCACAGCTCTTTTTCAGGGCCTCTTCTATTCCCTCATGATAGTTTTCACCGGGCACTAAAAACTCATCGTACCAAAGACCCACATCCCACAGGTGATCATACTCATGTATCCTTTTCATCACCGAAATGGCAGAAGCCCTGTCTTTTTTTCTGTAGCTTATAAAAAAATAATCCTTAATGAAGCTGTGGATCTTTTCGGCCTCTTCATCACCGGTCAGTGTCTGATCTAAAAAGCTCTTAAGCTTATCAGTAAAGGTTACCGTGGATACCTCATTTTTATATTCATTCAGACAATGAGCACCTGGAAGAATCTTAGCAAAGTCTCTTGAGGAGATCCCGTCCTGCATTAGCGGAAGTATAGGGATGTGGTGTTCTGCTGCAAGCCGCAGTTCATCCATGACAGTTTTTTCACCATCTATTACCGAAGCGGTGACGGGAAGTACAAACAGCTGCATATCCGCAAGCTTTAACAGGTAATCTTCGTCTCCTCTTTTTCCTGAGCTGTTTCTGTCGAAGTACCAGATGACCGCATTCGGGCACGCTCCTATCAACAGATCGGCATTGTGTTTAAACATGCGCTCATGATCGGCATCCGCAAGACAGAGGTACACTCTCGGTTTTCCGGCTATTATGGCTCCCTCGGGATAATATGAAAGACCCATTCATCCACCCCCGGCCTCTATTCTTCCGTTTCTATAGTTGCATACAAAAGCTTGTAATCATCGATCGTAAAGTATGTTACATGACCGTCTTTCTTACAGACATAAAAATCTATCAGTCCGTCTGAACGTGTCTCGGTAAGTTTTTCTGTCTCACCTTTACTGTTCATTGCATACCAAATACGGTCATTGCCATCATCCGCAGCGATCAGGCAGGTTTTGGGACTGTATGCATTTAATCCGTCGTGTCCGGTATAGCTGCCGTTACTGGTCATGATGATATCTCCTTTGACAGGCTCACACAGAAACTTCCCACTCAGATCACAGTATGCTGTAAAGCAGGTACCATTATCATTTTTTACAACCATAAACTGGTTTTCACCCTGGATCGCTGTCTCCCTAAAATATTCACCCTGCTCTACTTCTCTGTCCCCATATATCCTGGTCAGATAACGAGCCAGATCATCGTCTGCATAATCATACTGTCCGGAAGCAAGGTTATATCTGAACCTGTATCCATCGCCCCATAAGACCTCATCGCCTACGATCCTGGCCTGATCAAACATGGCATAAAACATGGGGGCATCAAGCAGCAGATACTGATCTCTCTTAAGGTCTAAAAGCAACGCATATCGTTCATTTTTGTGTATCAGAAACAGTTCCGACCCCTCGATCTGCTTAATACCGTATCTGTCCATTTTGGGGATCTCAAATCCTTCTTCGACCATCACCTCTATCTCGACCTGGTCATCAATATCCATGGTGATCCCATCATACCAGTGGCTTCCGGGAGTGATCTGCTGAATAACAGATGACGAATCAACGGTAATGACTGGCTGCATGCTGTCATCATAGACTCTGAATATTGTCATATAATCCGATATGGTTTCCTTTTCCTCTAATGTTACCAGATAGTTGTTTCCTTTGTAATGAAGGATATCTATGGGTTTTTCATCACCCGAAATATGGTCTTTTGTTATCTCATTTCCTTCAAGGTCATATATGCCATAGGCGTATTCTGCCAAGTCATCTGAATAAAACATATATCCATCGTTATGATCCTCAAGCCATTTACCGTTTATCACCTTAAGGACTGTCCGGTCGGCATCTATCAGTCTGAAGCACCCGTCGCCGCAGCGGATCCATAAATGATCACCCGTATCTCCTATGGAACCAAAACCCAAAACACTGATATCATCAGATAATACGTTCCCTATCTCATCCTCGAAAGTATCCTCTTTGACCACGGCTGCCTCTGCTGCCGGCGCTGTTGTATCCGAGGCTGGCTCAGCCGGTAATGCCGCTGTATCGGCAGCAGGCGCAGGCTCGGATGCCTGTTCTTTCGGTTCATCTTCGGCTGCGGTCACCTTATCATTGGCTTTGGAAGTATCTTTTTTATCCTTTCCGCAGCCTGAGATCATGGCCGCAAGTATCAGGCAGCTCATCAGGATAAGCAGTACTCTTTTGTTCATTTCAGTTCCTCCATCACTTTATGATACATATCCATCATGATATTATGATCTTTTTCTATCTCATCGGTCCGTCCGTCTAAAGCAGCGGTTTCCATACGCTTTGCGATATCAGACAGCTCAATGGCACCGATCATCTTTGCGCTGCTCTTTAAGGAATGGACATAGACGCCATATTCCTTCCAGTTGCGCTCTTTGTAATTTTTTTCTATAGCCTCCGCCCTCTCAGGCGATTCCTCCGAAAACGTCGCAAGGATCATGCCGTAAAGCTCTTCATCACCCTCGCAGAGTTCAAGGCCGGCTTTTCTGTCTATGATATGCTCTTTTGTTAAAACAGATGCATCCGGCTTTAAGTTATACTGCTTTGGTTTTACGGGATCAGGAGTCCCCCCGCTCATACTCTCCGTTTTCTTGATCTTTTCCTGTGGAAGATATTTTAAGAGTATTTCTTCCAGAGCCCTGCTGTCTATAGGCTTGGTAAGATAATCATTAAAGCCTTTTGCTATATATCTTTCCCTGGCGCCCGAGATCGCATCGGCCGTAAGACAGATAAACGGCGTATTGTAATTGATGCCTTTCTTATCTTCCCTGATGTGCTGCATGGCGGCAGTTCCGTCCATTCCGGGCATGCGCTGATCCATCAGTATGATATCATAATGATGTTTTGAGGCAAGTTCTATGGACGCTTCCCCGCTCAGCGCCGTATCGATATTTATCATGGTCTTTCTTAAAAGTCCCTTTACGACCATGTGATTCGTCGGAGTATCGTCCACCACGAGAATGTGTGCATCCTTTGCATGAAACGGTTCTTTTTTTGCCTTTAATTCTCTTATGCTCTTTTCAAACCTGTCATTCAGATCGCCTATTGGCTCGTATGATACCACAGTCTGCGGAATAGTCGCCGTAAATGTCGAACCTTTTCCGTATTCGGATTCGAAATCTATCGTCCCGCCCATCATCTTTGCCAGGCTGGATGTGATAGCAAGGCCAAGTCCGGTGCCTTCAATGGAACTGTTTCTTTCGATATCCAGTCTTTCAAACTTGCCGAAAAGCCTTTCCTTATCTTCCTCCCTTATGCCTATTCCGGTATCCTTAACCGATATCACAAGATCTGTTCTGTGATTGCGGACCATATCATCGTCTTTATGTTCCGAAACAGATAAAATGACACGTCCTTTCTGAGTATACTTAACGGCATTGTTCAAAAGGTTTGTCGCTATCTGGCGGATCCTGACCTCATCACCGTGAAATGCATCAGGCATGTTCGCATCGACGTTGATCACACATTCAAGGCCCTTCTGGCGCGCCTTGAATACCATCATGTTGCTGACATCATTAAGCAGCGAGCTGAGTTGGTAATCATTATCGATGATCTCAAGTTTGCCCGCTTCGATCTTTGAAAAATCAAGTATGTCATTTATTATGGTGAGAAGATTCTTGCCTGCGTTATCGATATTGCCGGAATAATTACAGATCTCCGAAAAAGTGTTTCTGATCTCATCCCTGTCATCAGGAAGCTCATCTCTTGCCTCCAGGCTCTCGCGAAGCACCATTTCATTTATTCCAAGCACCGCATTTATCGGTGTCCTTATCTCATGAGACATCTGAGCTAAGAAATCACTTTTTGCGGCATTTGATCTTTCTGCCAGATACTTCGCTGCAGCTAACTCCTCCCTCTCATATGATTTCTGTTCGGAGCTGAAGATCAGCATGATCATTATCGTAAATGTCACTATGATAAACGATACTATAAAAAGTATCACCGCTATTATGCTGTACGGATCCGAATCACCCTGTCTTCCGATACCGGCATCAAGCGTATTTCTGATCCATATCCCGAGCAGGAATCCCCCGATGCAGAAAATGGTGACAATGATGATGTATACCGGCTTGAATACGCTTATTATGCGGTCCCTTGCCGCATTTACGCTCTTTGTATCAGATCTGTAGTAGCGGATGATCGCAACAGGTATCAGCACATAACACAGATCAGCTATAAGGATCAGATAATTGTACGGATTGAGGATCTCCGAAGGCCAGTCAAAACATGAAGAAGTCCAGGCAGCATATTCGACCGTGATAAAGACCAGAACAACGGCGCTTACATACGGAAATCTCGCACCGTCTTTTCTGTTTTCTGCATACCATACGAGGCAGTCAAAGGCAAGACATGCCACGACCGTAGTAAAAAATACCTGCCAGATATTGTTAAAATACCCGCCAAACTGCATATACAGAAAAAGCTGCGGAATGTTTATCAGAGCCGGCAGCAGTGATACAGGCGACAGCCTTCTTATGCCAGGCTCCCTCCAGAAGAGGTACTGCATCACGGCAAGCATCATAAATGCCAGATTCCATCCGAAATAGGCAAGGGCGGATGAAACATTTGGATAATCATCCATAACCAGGATATACACTCCCCAGTAATAATTGGAGAGCATATTGCCCAAAAAGAAAATAAGTGCTACGGCTAACGTCTTTTTTGTATTTTCAAGATAGGCAAAAAGACACATCATCAGCGCCGCTATATTCATAAATATCGCAAGGACGTCAACAATATCCTCAAACTGCATAAATGATCTCCCGGGACCTATCCCTCAAATTTATAACCCATACCCCAGACAGTCTTTATCAGGTCACCCTTCTCACCCATCTTGCTCCTTAGCTTCTTCACATGAGTGTCTATAGTCCTTGCATCTCCGAAATAATCATAGTTCCATACATTATTAAGTATCTTGTCACGCGAGAGCGCGATATTTCTGTTTTCCATAAAATAGGTCAGAAGCTCGAATTCCTTGAAGCTAAGATCGATCTGATTTCCATCTATCATTACCGTATGGGCAGCCTTATCGACCTCGATCCCTCCTGCGGACAGCTTCTCTTCCGGCTCGATGACATTGCTTCTTCGGAGTATCGCATTGACCCTTGCCACGAGGATCTTCGGTGAAAAAGGCTTGGAGATATACTCATCCACCCCGTATTCAAATCCCTGCAGCTCATCTCTCTCATCACCCTTTGCGGTCAGCATGATGATCGGTATCTTTGAGTTCATCCTGATATCCTTTACCACA
Organism: Lachnospiraceae bacterium; assembly: GCA_024699595.1. The sequence continues at coordinate 8,955 of JAILPG010000035.1, forward strand.
CCGAAGCCGTCAAGCTTTGGCATCATCACGTCAAGGATGATAAGCGATATATCCTTATCCTCATAAAAAATATCAAGGGCTTCCTCACCGTCTCCCGCCTCCAAAACGGTATAGCCCTCCTTGGTAAGAAAGTCTTTCACAAGCTTTCTCATCCTGCTCTCGTCATCTACTACCAGTACCTTTACCGTATCCATAACTTATTCCTCTGTCTCACCGGTGATGCCAAGCTCGGCCTCGCGTTGTCTGATCTTTGATTCACGCTCGGTAAGCTCCTGATCCCACGATGCATATCTGTTCACTATAGCCGTTTCATAATTAAGAATATTAGGGTTATCCGATTTAAGCGCTATCACAAACATCGAAACGATCACAACCATTAAAGCCCCGATAACGCCCAGAGCAATCTGGTATTCTCTCTTGAAGGTCTTTATTTTCCTTCTCTCGGCTTTTCTCTCTTTTTCCTTTTCCTGCTCGCTCTTTAGGGCTTCCGAATATGAAACCACAACCGGTATGTCCTTTATGAGCTCATCGTTTATTTCAGGCGATTTGTACAGGTAATCCCTTATGGTCCCGAGATACTCCTGACCAACAGGCGTCACAAAGGTCCTGTTCTGCACCATCCTGTCATATACCGCCAGCACAGAGGCCGGATTATTAGCACTCATCTTTGAGGATATGAAATTGATCCTGTCGATCTCCTCTCTTGCAAGATCAGCATCCTCTTCCGATAAAAAAAGGTAACCCTCAACACTTTTTCCCATTCCTGCCATATTCTGCTCCATGAATCCGTGTGTATATATTTTCATTCTATATCATATCACAATGATGTAAGTGTCAAAAGTCCATTTGTGCCGTTATGGTACACGTAAACCTGCAGGCCCGGGTTGACAAGGTCGGAAAAAAAGGTATAATTAACAAAAAATAAAGACGAAAGCTGGGGGTGCGAAAGCTGAGAGGCAGTCAAATGCCAACCCTTATTACTTGATTCGGTTAGTACCGACGTAAGGAAGCTATATTATATCTCCCTGCTTTTGTAATACAAAGGGAGGTTTTTTTATGTCATTCTTTGCTACCCTCAACGAAGACGGGTCCTATGATCTGACCACCGCAGGCTACACTGTATTTGTGGTACTCATGGTACTCTGTGTCATCCTCGCATCATCAATACTTAATTCTAAGCACCGCATGGACACGAGACAGCTTGCTTTTTCGGCCATAGCCATGGCTCTCGGGATGATCACGTCCTTTATAAAGCTTCTGTCAATGCCTATGGGAGGCAGCGTCACTCTGTTCTCGATGCTCTTCATAACCCTTATCGGCTACTGGTTCGGGTTGTCTGCAGGCCTTACTACCGCCATAGCCTACGGAATACTTCAGATCCTTGCAGGCCCATACATTATCAGTATTCCGCAGCTTCTCACAGATTACATCCTTGCCTTCGGAGCCCTGGGACTTTCCGGACTCTTCTGCGGCAAGAAATTCATATGTGTCAACGAAAAAAAGAACAGCACATATACAATATCCGGACTTGTTCCGGGATATATCATCGCTGTTCTTTGCAGGCTATTCTTTTCAACCCTCTCGGGCGTTATCTTCTTTGGGAGCTATGCTCCGGATAACTTCCCTAATCCCACCGTATACTCTCTCGTATACAACGGATCCTACATGGGGCTTGAGCTTCTGCTCACCGTTATCGTGATATCACTGCCGCCTGTATCCTCGGCACTTGAGCGCGTAAAGAGACTTGCGGTAAACGAACAGGAACACACCGAAACGGTAAAAGCATGACAAACGGCTGATACCAAAAACCTCAGGCCATGGTATCTGCAGGATGGTTCGAATAATGCCTTCTCATGTAAAAGGCGATCTTCTCCATAGGTATCTCTTTTGCAAAACAGATAAGAGGGTTCAGCTGGATACTGTTTACGTATTTCTGCTCTGCCCTCGTATCAGTGATATACAAAAGCTTCATGTTCTTTGTCTTTACCTTGCGCTCTATGGCCTCAAGAAGGACCCCGAGATCAAGGACAGAAACCTTCATGTTCAGATTGATCAGGAGGATATCGGTGTTAACAAGATATCTCACCACATCCTCCAAACAGGGAGTGGTCACCGTCGTATTGAAATCACTCTTTATAAGCAGTGACAGCTGCTTAAAGTATTCCTTGTCATCATCGATCATCAAAAGATTCGGAAGCGGATCTGTAAGTTCCCTGAAATCCTTATCTATCTCATCCACAAACTCCTTAAACGGCACCTTTGTGCTGTCATACATTCCGAGTATAAAGAGCTTGGGGATTATCTCTCTCACCTTTGCGATCATTTCCTCACTGCCGTAGAGATAGAGAGTCTTGTCCTCTTCAAGGCAGAGATCCCTTAAGAAAAAGCAGATCTGGTGCAGCTTCATGTCAAATTCCGCGGGAAGCAGCACTATATAGGTGCTCACGATACCGGAAACGCTCACAATATCAGGAACTTCACAGTCACACCATGCGACCGTCATGCCCCTTTCCTTCATATACTCAACGGATATGAGTCTGTTTACATTCCTGTCTCCCGAAACAACGGCAACCTTATGTAACATCCATTATCCCCCTTTACTATTCATCCTTTATACTCTGTCATCTCTTACCCTTATCATATATCTCGCCGAGAGCTCTCGGACTCCTGTTGTTCTTTCCGAAGAATATTAGCAGTAGCAGCGTGATCACATAAGGCAGTATCCTTACAAGGTCATTGTAGGTCGACGGCATCCCCAAACGCTGTATTATCGCCTGTCCGGCGCTCCTTGCAAACCCGAACAGAAGGCAGGCAAACAGAGTCGGAAGTATGGACCAGTTTCCGAAAATAAGCGCCGCGATCGCAAGATAACCAAAGCCCAGATATATGCTCGGTGAAAAATTGGCCGATATCGAATAAGCAAAGCTCATTCCGCCTATGGCAGAAAGTCCGCCTGACAGAACAACCGCGATAGTCCTCACACGATTGACATCAATGCCGGCTGCATCGGCAGCATGCGGATTGTCGCCGCAGGCACGCAGATGCATACCGTAAGGCGTCCTGTACATCACATACCACATAACGACAGCAATCAGGGCTATCATGATCTCAAAGGGATATACCCTCTTAAAGACTGCGCCGATCACGGGGATCTTTGAGATCAGGGGTACAGTAAACCGGACACTTGTGCCGAGCACAAACTTGTTGGACTTTTGTCCGAAAAATATCTCATTCAACCTTCTGGTAAAAAAGCTCGTAAGAGCCATGGCAAGAATGTTTACTACAACGCCGCTTATTACCTGATTGGCCTTGAAACGGATACATAAGAGCACATGGATCAGGGCATACAGCATTCCTCCAAGGAAGGCTATGATGAACGATACATAGAACGGAACCGATGAGGTGGGCCCCAAAAGCGTGGCAAGCACCACAGCCGCAAAAGCACCCATAAAAGCTCCGAATCCCTGTAATCCTTCTATTGCAAGATTGGTAATACCGCTCTTTTCGGAAAAAATACCTCCGATCGCCATTACAAACATTGGAACCGCAAATGCAAGTCCGTCAATTATTATGTTCTCTAACATACTATAGCCTCCGATTACTGTTGTGCATCCTTCGCTGCCCTTGAAACATACATCCGTATGAATTCCGAACATGCAGCAAATATCAGTATGACTGCGGTTATAAGATCGGCGATCTCTATATCGACACCCTGCTGTGAGCTCATATATATCGACCCCTTTGATATTACGGTGATAAGGAAGGATGCAAAGATACAGCCTATTGGATCGCTGTTTCCCAAAAGGGCAACGGCTATGGCATTAAATCCCATGCTCGGAACCACGCCCGGCTGTATTGATCCGTAATATCCGCAGAAATAGGTGACTCCCGCAAGCCCTGCAAGAGCACCTGATATGATCATCGTAAGCATCACATTCTTATGAATGCTGATACCTGCATAATTGGCCGCTCTCCTGCTGAGTCCGACTGCTTTTATCTCATAGCCTATGGTGGTCCTTTCCAACACGAAGCGGATAATGACCGCAGTCAGTATGGCGATCGGAAATGCAAGAGGTATGTCAAACTTCAGGGAAAAAGCATTGACATCAACAAGCGTGAGCCGTCCTTCGGCATTTATCGCATCACTCTGTCTCGAAACAGGATTGACATAATAGGTATTTATAAAGAACGTGATGATGTACATGATGATATAGTTCAGCATAATGGAGGAAACCACTTCATTTATATTGAACTTATACTTTAACCATCCGATGAGCGCCGCGACAAGGGCTCCCGTGATGATCCCGATAATGACAACAAGCGGCTTTGCGATAAAGGCATTCATGGATGAATATCCGACGAGGATGCTCGCAAGAAATCCCGAAGCCATCATCATGCCCGATACCCCTATATTGAACAGACCTCCCTTAAGCGCTACCGCGACTGAAAGAGCTGCAAATATCATCGGTGTCATCGCGTCAAGAAAGCTCATGAAGTCAGTAAACATATTCTGACGTCCTGCATAAGTCTTTTTCGGAAACAGTCCCGACCCCTGCAACAGATTGACATAGGCTGCACCGGGATTATTACCAATGAGAGCTAAGATCACCGCACAGGCTATAAGACTTATGATGATCGCAAAGACCGATATCCTTAACATCTGGTTCTTTTCACCGCCAAGAAGCTTTACAAGAAATTTCTTCATTTCTTCACCTCCCCGGTAACGCCCATCATGAACTCTCCGACCTCATTGACGGTAAGCTCGGATGCATCGGCTATCTTATTGATACGGCCGTCAAAAATAACACCTATGGTATCAGCCAGATTCATAACCTCATCAAGCTCAAGGGATATGAGCAGCACGGCCGCTCCCCTGTCTCTCTCTCTTATAATCTGCTTATGTATGTTTGATATAGCCCCAACGTCAAGACCCCTTGTGGGCTGCATGAAGATAACCAGTGATCCTCCGAGATCTATCTCACGGGCAATGATAGCCTTTTGCTGGTTGCCTCCTGACATTGAGCTTACTATCGTACTGTTGCCTTTGCTCGTTCTTATGTCATAGCCTTCTATGAGGTTTTTACCGTGGGATTCGAGTTCGTCGTTTAACATAACGGTTTTCTTTGAGAACCTGGTCAAATAGTAGACCTTCAGGGCAAGATTATCACGAAGGTTGTACCCCATTACCAGTCCGACATTCTGGCGGTCCTCAGGGATATAAGTGATCCCTGCCTCGATCCTGTCCCTGATGGAGGCATTCGTAATGTCCTTTCCGTTTAGGAGGATATGTCCGCTCTTTGTTCCGATCAGTCCCGCAATGGCATCTGCAAGCTCGTTCTGGCCGTTGCCTGATACACCTGCAAGAGCAAATATCTCTCCGGATCGGATAGAAAATGAAACCTGCTTCACTGCTTCATATCCGGTATCATTTGCTACGGTAAGATCCTTTACTTCAAGTACAACGTCTCCCGGCTTTGCGGGTTCCTTATCAACAGTGAAGGAAACCTCACGTCCTACCATGAGCCTTGCCATCTCTGCGGTAGTCGTAGTCTCAACATCCTTTACGTCGATAAGCTTTCCGCGGTTTAGTATCGCACATCTGTCTGCGATAGCTTTGATCTCTTCAAGCTTGTGCGTGATGATGATTATCGTCTTGCCGCCGTCCCTGAGTCCCCTGATGATCTCAAGCAGATATTCTATCTCCTGCGGAGTAAGGACTGCCGTAGGCTCATCAAATATCAGTATTTCAGCATCACGATAGAGCATCTTTAATATCTCGACTCTCTGTTGAGTAGAGACGTTAAGGCTGCTTATGACGGATTTGGGATCGACCTTGAGTCCGTATTTTTCGGACAGGGCCGCGATCTCCTCATTTGACTTTTTCAGATCGACTCTTGGAATAAAACCCCACAGCTTATTCTGAGGTTCTGTCCCCAGTATTATGTTTTCCGTGACTGTGTAATTAGAGACCAGCTTGAAGTGCTGATGTACCATGCCTATTCCGAGACGTGTCGCATGACGTGGTGATGTTATGTTAACCTTTTCTCCGCGGATGAATATCTCACCCTCATCAGGCTCGTACATACCAAAGAGAATACTCATAATGGTAGATTTGCCTGCACCGTTTTCTCCGAGAAGAGCATATATCTCGCCTTTTTTGATGCTTATCGAAACATCGTCATTGGCTGTTATTCCCGGGAAGCGTTTGGTGATATGCTTCATTTCAACAATATATTCGGAACTGTCCATATCTGCTCCCAAAAAATCAGACGACAGCCGTCATTAAGACAGCTGCCGCCCGTTTTTATAATTTATTCTGCATCGATTCCTGTGAAATCATCAGGTGTAAGTCCGTTAAAGTTTGCTGCGGGAACGATCGTTCCGTTCTTGATAAGCTCATAAGCCTTATCGCACTTTTCGATCACATCAGCGCTTAACTGACATCTTCCGTCAGCCTTAACATAACCTGTTGAATCGGTATCGGCACCAAGGAGATAGTTGCCTCCCTTGAAGGATCCGTCAAGAACAGTCTCAAGAACACGAGCATCGTTGATGCCCATAACCTTAAGGCCAGAGGTAAGGATAACGTTCTCATCGCCGTTTGCACCGTCATCATACTGATCGGTATCGCAGCCTATAACATAATCCTTCTCTGCGCTTTCCTTAACAGCTGTGAATACTCCATTTCCTGAAGCACCTGCTGCAACGAAGATAACATCGCAGCCTTCCTTGATAAGGGCATCACCGACAACCTTGCCGTTTGCGGGATCAGCAAAAGATCCTACATAGTTTCCGCCTACATTAGCGCCGGTAACATCCGTACCTGCATAGGAAGCAAGCTCAACGATCTCAGCTGTTGTTCCGTAATGCTTGTTTGAATAGTTAACACCTGACATGAATCCATACTGGTAGTTAACGTTTGAAGGATAAGCAATACCGTTAACAACTGCAACCTTGCCTGTCTCGGTTGTAAGAGCTGCTGCAAGACCTGCGAGGAATCCGCTCTCCTGCTCTTTGAACTGCATAGCATAGATGTTGTCAACTTCCTTCTCGTTGCCGTCAGCATCACTGGGATATGAGTCAACAAGGATGAACTTCTTGTCCGGATTGTCCTCAGCTACCTGTGTGATAGCTGCAAACTGGAAACCGTCGCATACGATGGCATCATAATCAGCCACGATATCCTCAACTGCCTGGATACAAGCAGCGGTATCACCGGTCGTCTCCTGAACGGGTGTTACTGTTGAGCCGGGATGTGCATCACAAAAGCTTACAACGCCTTCATAGTTTTCCTGGTTGAATGAACCGTCATCCACTCCTGAAGGTGAGCTTACGATAGCGATCTTTAATCCGCCCTCTGCCTCTTCATTTCCTGCATCAGTAGTCTCGGTCGCCGTATCTGACGACGGTGCAGGTGCGGTTCCCGTTGTAGCCATACAGCCTGTTACAGTCATTGCTGCAAGAGCTGCACATACCAGTGTTGCAATTACTCTCTTTTTCATGTTTTCATTTCCTCCCATATTATTTGCCGGTCATATAAAACCTGACAGCATTAACCGTCTTTCTGTCTGTATATGACCTGCGACTTAATTATTGTAGCATAGATAAAAACCATTTACCACGATTTTTGATCTAACCGCTCCATTACTTCAGAGCATTGAGTTTTTCAGCTTTTTTCGTCATTTCCTCAACAACTCCCATTACTTCCTTTACAAGGATCTCATTCTGCTCGGTGGTCTCACAGGTATTGCTAGAGTGTGCGGAAACCTCTTCGGTGATCGCCGAAATGGTCTGAACGCTCTCCACGATCTCACGGTTTGCATTTACAAGGTTTCCGACTATATTGGAAAGATCCGAAGAATTGGAACGTATGGATCTTATGTTCTCTACTATCTTTTCAAAACTCGACTCGGTGATATGTGCTGAATCGTTCTGCAGTCTGTTGCTCTCAACGAGTGAATTTATCGAATTGACAACACCGGTCATTTCCGCGGAAATGTTGGCGATAAGATCACTTATGTTTCCTGTGGCTGTCTGTGTCTGCCCTGCAAGATTTGATATCTCGGTCGCAACGACAGCAAAGCCCCGTCCGGCTTCGCCCGCACGTGCCGCTTCTATCGAAGCATTAAGTGCAAGCAGGCTCGTCTGTGATGCCACATTCTGTATGAGCTCTACTATCGACTGCATCTGTTTCGTTGCTTCCTTGAGCTCATCAACCTCCTTCATAACCTCTGTTCCTGCCTGTTCCGAAAGCTGTACCTGCTCCATGAGCTTTCCGATATTGTCACGGCCTTCATGGCAGGCATCTACGGTTACGTTCACGTTTCCGCCTATACTGTCGGCAGCCTTCGTTACAAGCTCGATCTGTGACTGGATCTCTTCAGTCTTGTACAGCTGGTTCTGTACGGAATCAGCTGTGTTTCCGGTACCCGCCTGGATCTCCTGCATTGCCGAAAGAGTTTCCTGACTTGAAGAAGCTATCATTGTCATCTTTTGTGATACAGTGGCAACATCATCGATCATGCCTTCCGAAACCTCCATGATCTCTTCGAGCATGTGATTTGTCCTGTTTCCTGTCTCATTGATCTCATCCATCCGCTCTGTATTGATCGCAGTGATGACTTTGTTTACAACGATCGAGAATATGGAACAGAGGATCATGATGAGCACCTCTATCTCAAAATCCGCAACAGCTCCGCCTTCCCAGTTTCTTGAGCTTGCAAACTTTACCGCATGGATGATGGCTATGATCGAAACGCCTATTCCGCTCGTGACAGACAGCTTATAATCGTCAAACATAGAAACCATTATAACGGTCGGAAGCGCATATACGAATACAAGTATCGTATTGGTGGATATAAGGCACAGTACCAGATAGAACAGTCCGTATCCGATCGCCATGATATGCTTTATGATCTTTGAATCAGGATTCATGTTATACACGATCCATCCAAGTATCATCGGGATCAGGTCAAACAGCTCTATGGGCAGAAACAGCCCCATGCCTGCTTCGCCCTTTAAAAACTGCACGATGTACGCAACGCTTATGATACCTGTCAGTACCGTAAACAGTATCAACGCTGTCTTGTTGACGTAGGCCTGCTGTGATCTTTCTTTTTCCATGAGAGCCCTCCTGAATGATTATGAATTTCTCCGCCCCTTACCGAAGCAATACATTGACTTTTTCATTATAGCATGATTCAGGCATCACAGGTACCTGATACCAAAAATGCCCATGTACGCCTGCAGGATCTTCACTTATATATGATCTCCCTGTTGCCGGGCTGGTATGGATGAGATCTGCATTTAAAACCGTCCCAGTCGTAATCGGTGTCATTTTGCGTATTCCCTGCCTCAAGATCATACAGGGCAGCAAGAAGGGAATGATACAGCTCTATCCCCACGGGACTCTGACAGTGGCCGTGCAGTATCGTATCAAAGGATCCAATGATCGGTTTCAGCCTTTCCATGCTCTCTATCTGGACTCTTATGGGGAGTGAATGCGGAAGCTGAAGCCATATATGCTCTATTATCCCGTCTCCGGAAAAAATGATCCTGTCTTTACGGTCAAGCAATATGATCTCCCCGGGCGTATGTCCCGGAAAATGCATCACTTCAAGCTCTATACCGCCAAGATCAAATATATGCCCATCCTCTGTATGCTCATACGGAGGATAGACCAGACCGAAATGCTTTATGGCTTCCTTAATGCCGGGCCACTTAAGCGATTCCTCTGCTATCGGTACATCGGCCTGATTCATGTAAGCCTTGTCAAAGCACCAGTTTCCACCCATGTGATCACCGTGTCCGTGTGTGTTTACAAGGATAAGAGGCATATCTGTAAGCGACTCTGCAGCTTCTCTTATATTACACATACCTATCGAGGTATCTATGACCATAGCCTGTCTGGTTCCCGCCACCACATAGCAGGTTGCCTGTGAGTTGTCATTTAAAAGCCATACATGATCATTGACCGGTATGATCTCCGGTTTTCTCAGTTCAGTCATTTTTCCGCCTTTCTCTCAGTAAATTATGATGTTTGCATGATGCTGGTCTTACACAGTTATGATGTACGCACATGTATCCGCAGCCTGTAAGATATCTGCATCAGTGATACTTTGCATATTCGACAAACAGAAATACGCCGTAAAATACAACAAGCGAAGGTACGATCCCCTTCGACAGATTTTCAAGATCCAGTCTGCTCAGAGTCATATGCAAAAGAATGGAGACCGCAAAATAAAACAACAGCGCATATTTCCACCAGGAATCACAAAGGGGAAATACACGTGTATACAGGACAGACTCGGTTATCATCCCGCAGACTATCGGCGCTATTGATATAAATGTCATCTGCAGCCCTATGAGTATCCTGCCTCCGCGGGCTATAAAGTCCACCTCTCCAAGCATATCCCCATGGGGAACGAGAGATATCCTTGTGACCTTGGCGCCGGTTAAGATCGCTGCCAGTGCATGGCTGAATTCATGATGGACCGTGCCGGGCCATGTAACATAGTTACAGAAAACAAAAGATGCTTCCGAGCCTATTATCATCGAAAGGATCCGGGAAATAAGCGAAGAAATACCGCTTATGACTAATCCCACAGCCAGCAGGAACAGAAATACAGTCAGGGTATTAACTCCTGCCCGGACATATATGTTGTCCGGCAGGAATGATACCCGACAGTAAAGATCATCTAATACATTCACCTTAATTAAAATCCTCTCATGTATCCCGCCAGGGCCCGTATTATATTAAAATAAACGCCATAAATGACTGCGTTTGCCTACGGTGCTTTGTCAGCATGCCTCGATGAGGCGGATGTTGTTTCTGAATAGCTCCACGTAACCGCTCTTGGTCTCAAGTATAATTGAATCACCGTTAAGATCACACTCATTATTGATGTCGTCGCAGTATCCGTACCAGTCCCTGTCATTTCCGTCAACGATGTGTAATCTCTTTGCCCAGTAAACCCATAAATTAGCGCTCATACTCTTACCTCCTGTTTGAAAGAATCATTGGTTATTTATCTTACAAACATAAGGTAACACAGAAGGTGTCCCGTTAATTACCCACCTGGGGTTCAAATCTTATAAGCTGTTTTTCTGCATCTGCCACGGCCGGTACTCCAAACGGGATTATGCATCTCGGAAGAGCATGTCCGATATTAACGTTAAACAGTATCGGAAGATCCGGATCGTCTGTTTCGCTTACAAGGATCTTTTTATACTCATCAGCATAGGTCTCATCCATCGGTTTACCGGCTATGACCCCGGATATTACCTTAAAGAGACCGTATTCCTTAAGCACGGAAAGCATCTTTTCATACCTTTGAGGCTCCGGCTTTTCCTCACTTGTTTCAAGCAACAGTATCCTGCCCTTCCAGTCAGCAAGTGCAGGAAACAGTCCGTATTTATTACAGAGGCTTACGCTGTCCTCATAACGGGTGTTGTCGAATATATCAAATATCGTATCTATACAGCCGCCCAGTATCTTCCCTGAAAATACACTTTTTCCCTGCAACAGTTCAAATCCGGCGTTATTGTCATGCTTTATCCTCGGAACACCGATCTGGCTTTCCGAAAAGTCAGTCCTTTCCTCGTACCATACATCACTTGGTCTTATCTCCCTAATGGTCCCTGTTGTGACAAGCTCCTTAAAAAAGCTCTTCGAATACGGGAGCATATCGCCCGATAGCTCGCAGACATCCGCAAGAAATGACTGGCCGTAAAATGTCTTTGCTCCGACCTTATGCAGCATAAAATGGTTCATCGTGGTATCGGAAAAGCCGAGGAATATCTTGTCATTTACCGCATTTTTGAGTTCATCGTTTTCAAAGAGATACGGAAGCGTACGATAAGTATCATCTCCGCCGATAGCGCACAGGATCATGTCGATCTCCGGATCTTTAAAAGCATTTATCAGATCCTCCGCTCTCTCCTTCGGATGGTCTTTAATATATTCAAGGCCCATCATCGCATGCTCTGAAAAACGCACCTTTAGCCCCATCGACTCAAGGATTTCCGTTCCAAGCTTTATCTCATGCGCCATATACGGTTCTCCAATGATCCCTCTTGACAGGCTTACCACCTCTACCGTCTTTACCATGATGTCCTCCTGTATTCTGATATTGGCAGGTTTTTTGATCATGCTCCGACTATCATCATACCTTAAGAAGATCATCTGATGCAACCCGACTGCCGCAGGCGCTTATCCGGTCATTTCCGGTTCCCGTATTTTCAGATGGATAATGGCATGATAGAATGATGATGCCAGGGTTTAAAAGTCAAGCGGCTTTATGCCTGCATAAAAAGCCGTTTGACCTTGGAACCATGCGTTGGCATCATTTTCATAATAGTAGAAACGTATCAATGAAAGGACACCGGCAGATTATGAAGATCGTTATACTTGAAAGAAACAGCGTTGGCCCGGATATAGATGTATCCTGCTTTAAGGAACTTGGCGAACTGACAGAGTATGGAAACACCGTCACAAAGGACGAGATCATAGAGAGGGTAAAGGATGCGGATATTGTTATCGCAAACAAATCCCGCTTAAATGAGGAGACCCTTAAGGATGCCGTAAATGTAAAGTACATCGGTGAATTTGCCACGGGATATGACAATATAGATCTTGAATACTGTAAGAGCAGAGGGATCTGTATCACAAACGTAAGAGACTACTCCACTGCCATGGTCGCACAGCATACCTTTACGCTGGCTCTCACGCTCTCCCAGAAGATGATCCACTATGATCAGTATGTAAAATCCGGGCAGTATGCAGCCCAGAGCAGGTTTTCAAACTTTGATCTTCCCTTTTACGAGCTTGATAAAAAGACCTGGGGTGTCGTTGGGATGGGTAATATAGGAAAAAAAGTCGCAAAGATCGCCGAGGCTTTCGGATGCAGAGTCATCACACACTCGATCACCGGAAACAGGCATGATCTGCCCTATGAAAGCGTAGACAAGGATACCCTGCTTAAGGAAAGCGACTATATATCGCTCCATTGCCCGCTCAGCGATCTGAGCAGGGGATTTATCGATAAAGAAGCCCTGTCAAAAATGAAGCCCTCCGCGATACTTATAAATGTCGCAAGAGGGCCGGTTGTTGACTCACAGGCTTTATATGACGCACTGGTCGGTGAAACGATAGCAGGTGCGGGTCTTGACGTCCTTGAAAAAGAACCGATAACCGATGAGAATCCGTTAAGCCGCATAAAGGACAGTAACAGACTCATAATCACTCCCCACCTTGCATGGGCAAGCGTGGAAGCACGCACCCGGTGCGTTGAGGAGGCCTTCCTTAATCTGAAAGCATTCCTTGAAGGTTCAGAAAGGAATGTAGTACGGATCTGATATTACCTCTTTGGTAGAATGAAACTCCGAGCGGGCAGTTATTACCGCCTTCTGTCATTGCCGCCGCTGTAATACTCGTCTTTATCCTCATACATGAGCTTTTCGGCCTTTTCCTTTACCTCCCGGTGGCTCATGGAGTCATCCCTTGCAAACACACAGCCCATCGAAACACTTCTTTTTTTCTTATAGAGAAGCATCTTTATGCGGTCTACCTGGGCATTGAAGGACTCCGCCGTTACAGCAAATGAATAGATAATGAACTCATCGCCTCCGATCCTGAATACGCGCTCATTGCCGAAGACCTCCACAAGACACCTCGCGACATCCTTGATAAGTTCATCGCCCTCATCATGCCCCTGAGTATCATTAGTCTTCTTTAAACCGTTTATGTCGCACATGATATAGCCGTATGGGAATATATCCTCATTATCCTGTTCGAACACATCCAGTGCATGACGGTTATGCACGCCCGTCAGCGAATCATAGAGGCTGAAATGCTCCAGATTTCTCTTCTCATCCCGCTGTAACAGTAGCTGCGTGATGAAATACGAAAGCAGCCATATGATCTCTGCAGCTTCTCCCTGCTTTTCCTCAGGCACATTGTCCATACCTATGAAACCTGTGAGCCTGCCTTCGTTCTCTATCGGTCCAAGTACCATATATTTTAATCGAAGGGTCTTCATCAGTTCATACAGAGGAGGACTGATCGTACGCGTCTTCTCCGAATTATCCACTATCATACGGTGTGCCTTAAGAAATTCATCATACAGGCCGTCGACAAAGCCTTCATAGGGAATATCCGAGTAATCATAGCCTACGCGGGATGCGGCATCATGGCTGAACCATTCATAGGTCAGATGGTAATTTCTGTCATTGCTCTTCTCAAACAGATATACATGATCTCCGAGATATTCTTTTCCGGTCTGCTCAATGATCGCGCGTATGCTCGCATCAGGGTCACCGGCGGATACAGAGTGCTGCAGCAGCTTGTTGATAAAACGGTCACGGTTTATAGAGGCCTGCTCATGTAACCACGAACGCACCGTCTCGACTGCAACCATAAGAAAGAACATGCAGATCCCCACACGTGAAAAGAGCCCATGCCCGGAAACGTTCTGAACCCCCGCAAAATAAATGACGCCGTCTATCACCAGACATATGAACATGGTGACCTGCCCTACTACAAAGAACCGCCTGTCATTTTCTATCCCTCTCTTTTTGCAGTAGATATGATCCTTTATAAGCATTACCGCTATAAGGGCAAACGAGCACAGTATATACAGAGCATAGTAATGAGCAAGATAAGCCATGTCCTGTCCCAGAGCATAGCGGTTTATAAGGAAAAATGAGATATCGGTAATGGCAAGTATATATGCTGTCGCCAGATAACGCCCTTTTCTCTCCTTGGTGATCGAATAGGCAAAAATACTTAACGGCAGAAAGACACTGTGCATGAGCACGTAATCGGCAACCCGGCTGACCCTTACGGCATTTAAGAACAGCCTGAAGAAGCCCGTGTCGTTTGCAAGCCACATACCGCAGATCACCGCAGTCATACCAAGGACAAGGATACGGGGCTGGTCATTTGCATTAGGCATGATGAAGCGAAGAAGCATCAACAAAAGCCCTATCATTACGACGCCCGCCGATATATTGTAAGCGATCAGCTGGCCTTTTGCGATACGTGAAAAATATGTGCGTGAATCCTCAAGCGAGATCATACGGATACTGCCGCCCACATCATCCGTATAGACACAGTCCATATCGATCTTTACTTCTTTTCCCTCATAAGCATGACAGAGACTGACCGAATGGTATGATATGCCGTATCCGTTTCCCGTAAGGTTTTTCTTCTGCTCATAGGTATATATGCATTCCCCATCCACCGAAATATCAAGCTGGATGTTTGAAGCGATAAAGCAGAGAGCATCTCCGTGTTCAATTGTATCGGGAAGCTTCTTTCTGATCGACAGCTCTCCGCCGAAATCCTCGGTTTTTAAGTCATCTGCATCAACCTCCGTACCATCCTCAAGGATCCAGCCCTGGGAAAAATCCGAGGTCTGCAGCCTGTCCCGTTCGGCGAGATTATTTGCAAGCAGCATCGCACATCCTACCAGTATGGATATGACCGATGCAGCGATATATTTCGGTTTCAGATAGTTCTTTATTTCAGCCAAGTTATTCTCCGTTAAATAGCGTCTTAAGTTCGTTATACATTTTTGAAGCAGGCAGTCCCATCACATTATAGTAATCTCCGTTTATGCCCTTTATATGCTTTAAAAATGCACCCTGTATCCCGTAGGCTCCGGCCTTGTCCATGGGCTCACCGGTATGGATGTAATCCCAAAGCTCCTCATCAGTTACCGGATAAAAGGTCACATCGGTCGCATCGTAAAAGGAATACTCTCCGCTCCTTCCGTCGCTTCCGATGATCACAAAAGTGATCCCCGTATAGACTGTGTGTGTATTATCCTGCAGAAGCTTTAACATCCTGAAGGCATCATCCTCATCTTCAGGCTTTCCAAGTACACTAAATCCCGATGCATCATTAAGGACCACAATGGTATCGGCACCTATGACCAGAATATCGCCCGGGGCGGTGACATCGGGATGAGTCTCATTATATGTACATATTCCCGATGCAACATCAAGTGCCTTCTGCCCCGACAATGCCATGCAGATATCTTCAGGCTTATCTCCCGTCATTTCCTCTTTAACATCAGACGGGTATATATCAAAATCAAGCCCCATCTTTTCCATTATCTCTTTACGTCTTGGAGAAGCAGAGGCAAGCACTATCCTCAAGTTCTTTGGAAAATCGATCTGTATCATATAAATAATTTATCATGATTTAACCCAAACGACAAAAGATTTTTATCCTGATGACAGCTGAAAATACCGACAAAAAACCGCAGGAGCTTTATGACTTCCTGCGGTCGTTTTTCATATGCATTTCTTTTTTTATCTCATACATCAGCCTGTCGGCCTCCCTGATATAATCCTGGAGAGCGGCATCCGGTCTGCCTTTCGGATCCGTCACCACATAACCTATGCTGACCGAGATATCATACGGAACTGTCTTTTTGCTGTTTACATCTTTCAGATATTCAAGTATCGAATCCTTGGTCTTTTTTGAGCTTTCCTCGCCATGATACGGAGCGATTATCAGAAACTCATCGCCTCCGAATCTTACGGCGATCGTTTTTTCGTCAATATTGTCCGTGATAGCCGCCACAACAGTCCTTATCGCATTGTCTCCGTACAGATGCCCGTATTCATCGTTAATATTTTTCATATAGTTGATGTCAACAAACATCACCATGACATCCGTCCCGTTTTTGAGGCTCTCCTCATATAACGGAAGCGCTATGTTCTCGTAACCGAACCTGTTATACAGACCCGTCATCTGGTCTCTGTCATACAGAGCCTTAAGCCGCAGATTCAGACGCATGAGCCTTATCGTCTGCTGAAGCTTTTCCATATACGGATTCGGAACATTTTCATTGAATATGTACGGAAAATCGGTCACTATAACATAGCCGTAGTTAAAATCGAAATAGTGCATCGGCATGAAGAAATACACATGCTGCTGCCCTTCTTTTTTATCATATCCCGGAATGAGTGTGCGGGGATCTATCGAAAGCCCTTCCACAATACGGCCGTTCACCAGTGCGACAAGCGGTTCCATGTCGGCGCTCATTCCCTTTTCAAGCAGGTCCTTTTCACTTGACATCACGTCCTTAAAGTAATCATTATTCACGCAGATGTAAAAGCCTTCACCTTCAAACTGATGATTCCTGCCGTAATGATCACACAGAGTATCCTTTATCGCAGCATAGCTCGGAACATCTGCCATCCACTGCCTCATTACTCTCTCATTCTGCTCAAGCAGCTTTGCGTAGACGTTCCTTCTGAAAGAATCACGGCAGTATTGGATCCTTAACTCCTCATAAACCCTGTCTTTACATCTGCAGCTGTTGCCGCATACCAGACTTGAGTATACCTTATCCCTTATGACACTGTCCTCTCCATGGTCATGCCTTATCTCTCCAAAGATGATCTCACAGGCTTTGTAGCCTATTTCGCTGTAATTCTGCTCAACGGTCGTAAGAGCAGGATAAAAGATCTTACCCTCACCTATATTGTCAAATCCCGTAACGATAACATCCCCGGGCACATCATAGCCAAGGTCATTTAACATGGTACAGGCAGCCATCGCAGTGATATCATTTACACAGATAAAAGCATCCGGAAGCCCTCTGGTATTGATAACCTCCATTACGATATCCGCGGTATACCTGTTTGACCAGTGTCCGTATTTGTAATCCTCATCCGTAAAGCTGAGACCATGCTCCAAAAATACCTCACGGGTTGCCTCAAGCCTTGCGTTGCTGTCTACGTGATCGGGCGTACCCGCTATATAAAACGCTTCTTTCACACCATGCTCTTCTATGAGATGCGTTACAAGCGCCTTCATTCCCTCCGCATTGCTCACGCACACCGAATGGATCCCCTCGATCTCCATTCCGACGCTCACAACAGGTACACTCATCTCTTTTGCTTTTTTGCAAAGAGCAAGTGCGGTCTCCGTGGAATTAAGTGCAGTCGAAAAGACTATCAGTCCGTCATATTCAGCAGGATCCATAAGCTCATATATATTGAGTTCTCCCCTGACTAATTCAGTCTGATGAGTATAGGCTGCAAAGCTTAAAAATACAAAAACATCAAAGTCTTCCTTGCTTGCGTATTCTTTTATTCCCTTAAGCGCATGGAACAGGGTATCATAATTCCATCCGTTTGCGCATACCGCGATCTTTTTCTTCATTTTCGTATCAGGTGTTACCCCGTACTCCTTAGGTGCACATCATTTTCCGCCCTAAAAATACTAGGCTGCAGGCTCCAGAACCTCTTCGAGTTCCACGCCTTCATAGTCAACCGCTTCCACGTCATCGCCGTAGATAGTTGCAAAATCATCTCTCATTGACACGGGTATGAATCCGCATTCATCACACATCTGTTTCATGGCATCAGCCTTTTCCATATTGCCGTGCTCTCTTTCAAGATCATCGCACATGAGCATATAGGCTCTGCCTTCATACTGAGTATTGTTGACCGTATACTGTGCCATCGACTGGTCTCCGGAGGTGTTTCCGAAGGACAGTACGGGAACCTTTCCTATCTCAAGCGCGATCTCGCTGACCTTGTTCATCTTGATGGTCTTTATTATGAGGTCTCCTCCGAGTATCACATCATCATCGCTTGTATAGATATACTCAAGACCGTCCGTATCCTCCTGACCCGTGGCTACCATCGTATAGCTCATTCCGATCACACGGTTTGCGGGGATCGGAAGCTTATCCTCTATAAGAGCCCTGACAAGTGTCCTGTCGGAACCGCTTACTATATATACGGTAAAATCGTTGGCAGTAAGATACTCTACCAGAGATACCATCGGCCAGTAGAATGCATCACCCTTTTTGAGATTGGTAAAGCCGTCAGCCTTGGTCTGCATGAACTCCTTCGTGTAAGCCTTCATCTCATCTATCGTCATGCCCGCATAGGACTGGCCCGCATATTTTGCATGGAGTCTCTCATGGTTATCGGGCTTTTTGCCGCCATATACTCCCTCTTCAAGAGCCTGGGCAAATTCTCTCATGTCATCAGGTGCCTCATAGGTATCGTCATGAAGAGCCCTGTGGATGAACATCATATACTCAAAATACGAAGGATACAGCTCACCTATTATCGTTCCGTCAAGATCAAATACCGCTATCCTGTCCTCTACCGGTATAAAACCATCCGAGTTCTCATCGGTTGCCCTTTCAACATATTCCCTTATGGATGCAGCCGCCTTGGAATCCTCCGTCCAGTATCTAAGCTCCGCCTTTTCATCTTCGCTTACATCATCTGTCAGATCGTCAGGAGTATCTGTGATCTCTTTCGTATCATCCGTCACCTCTGTCGTCTCACCCGCTGCATAAAGACCGGCTGCAATGTCAGAAAGTGCATCTGCGGTTTCGGAATCGATATTAACATCTATCTGTATCGCCCCCGTTTCGGGATCCACATAACAGCCCGTCATCGATAATGCCACCGCCGCACACAGGACGGATACAATAAGGCGTTTAATTCTCATATTTATTTCCTCCTTAACCTTTGCCCTTTACGCAGAAACGGCCACCCCGTAAAGCAGCCGCATCTTAATATGGAGCTAGCCGGACTTGAACCGGTGACCTCTTGCATGCCATGCAAGCGTTCTCCCAACTGAACTATAGCCCCAGGGTTTCCGTACACGGGTTTATTGTAGCATAATAATCCCTGTATGAAAACCGTTCATATCATCAGACCGGGTTATCCCAGCTTGCTCTTAAGATATTTTAAAAGGTCATCCCTTGTCGTTGTTTTTAACACATATCCGTCCGGCTTAAGAGCCATTACACGCTGGACTGCCTCTTTTGTTCCGATACCCGTTAAAAAGATAATGGGGATGCCTGCGGTCTCCGGCTCTTCACGTAACATCTGAAGGACCTGCGGTCCGTCCACTACCGGCATTTCATAATCAAGCAGAATAAGGTCGGCTGATTTCTTTAAGAGGAACTTGATCGCCTGCATTCCGGCCGTGACAATATCAGCCTGATAATCGTCCTTTATCCATTCCCTGACCATTCCGGCGTAGGACGGATCATCATCGACTATAAGGATCCTTTTCTTACTTCCCGACCCTGTTGCCGCAAAAGCTTTCTCGATCGCAGGTTTTAACGCATCCATCTCAACCGGCCTGTCAAGCCATATCCTGTTTGCTATCGTCGGCAGGTACTCTTCCAGTTCACGGTGGAATCTGCTCTCACCGATAAGTACCATCTTGCCTCCGACCTCATCCAGGTCCCTGCAGATACGCTTAAGATGTTCAAGCATGAGACTGTCACCCACGATATCTTCCGGAAGATATATCACAAACACATCCGTTCTGGATGCTATGGATCTGATCAGCGTGAAATCCTGTATGATCTCAACATGGTATTCCTCGGACATTTTTCTTTCGATGCCCTTTACTACCACGCTGTACTGGAAAACAACGATCGCCACGTTTCTTACTAAATCTGCCATAACATGCTCCTCTTAAATGATTATATCCTTAATCTGCTCCTTTTGCGATGGCATTTGCCGCATCCTGCTGTATGTAAGGATTATATGAAAGCATGGGCGCAATGTCCATACCTTTTATCCTTCTGTCAATATAGTTCTTAGTCAGTTTTATTACCAGAGGTATCTGCACAAGTATTCCAATGAGGTTCGGGAGCATCATGAGTCCGTTAAATGTATCTGATATATCCCATGCAAGATTGGATTCCATGATCGCGCCAAATACTATCAGCAGGATAAAGATCACACGGTAGAGCTTTGCCCAGGTCACACCGAAAAGATACTCTACCGCCTTGGCCCCGTAATACGACCATCCCAGTACCGTTGTAAATGCAAACAGCGTTATCGCAAGCACCACAAACCACTCTCCGGGTTTTCCGAGAGTTGCGCCGAATGCCTTGGCAACCAGTGTTGCGTCATTTACTCCTTCATTAACAATACCGGTTGATAGATCGATCGCTCCTGAACTTAACACGACCAGTGCAGTAAGAGTACATATGACGATCGTGTCAAGAAATACCTCGGCTATTCCCCACATGCCCTGATGGACCGGCTCTCTGGCGCAGCTGTTTGAGTGAACCATTACAGATGACCCAAGTCCTGCTTCATTCGAAAATACGCCTCTTTTGCATCCGTTCTTTATCGTATTGAAGGCGATCTGTACCGCCGTTCCCGCAGCGCCTCCCTTTACCGCATCAGGTCCCAGGGCATATCTGAATATTGCCGAAAAGACCATGGGCATTTTCGTGATATGCAGTAAGATCATTATGACGCACCCAAGTATATAGGCTATTGACATAAACGGTATAAGCTTTTCGGAGACTGCAGCAACCCTGCGAAAGCCGCCCATAAGTATGACTGCCACCGTGAACATGAGAAACAGTCCTATAGCCCAGTTAACACCTGATGCTCCGAAAAACATCTCGATTTCAATACCCGAGAGAAAAGTGGACTCGAAATTGATGGTGATCTTGTTGATCTGCCCCATATTTCCGATACCAAAGGAAGCAAGCACGGTAAATATACAGAATAATATCGCAAATACTCTTCCGGCTTTTTTACAGTGCTTAAGGGAGCCCAGACCATCCTGCAGATAATACATCGGTCCACCCGACCATGCGCCTTCCAGATTGCGCCTTCTGTAGTACATGCCGATCACGATCTCGGAATATTTTAACATCATTCCGAAAAAGGCCGCTACCCACATCCAGAGCACCGCCCCCGGGCCTCCCACACAGATGGCGGTTGATACTCCCGCTATGTTTCCCGTTCCTATGACCGCACAAAGAGCGGTACAGAAGGCACGAAACTGCGAAAGGGCACCTGCATCGTTGATGATACGTGCCTTTCCGTTCACGATCCCAAAGGTATTATTCCACCAGTGACGAAGATGCGTTACCGGGAAAAACCGGGTGATCACTGTACATACAAGACCCGTTCCCAGTAACAGCGAAAGGCCGACCGTTCCCCACACAAAGCCATTGGCAGCGTCATTGATCCTTACAACAGTTTCCATATCCCTATCCTAAAATCTCACAATATACCAGTGTCTGGTTTATCAGCTGATACGCCACTTCTCCGAACGTAACCGGTCCTGTATACGGAGGTATCTTCTGTCCGTTCAGATCTCCATACGTATAATTCAGGATGCAGTTGCAGGAAAATACGGGAGCATGGGCTTTAGCCGCATCTACGCTTTCTTTGAATCTGAGAGCATAATCATCCACCTTTTTTGCGAACCTGTAATCGACACCCTTGAATACCGGTGCATAAAAGCTCACGTTACCGTTCTCCACCGACTTTATCGAAGTATTGATATATGACCCGTTAAGATCCGCAACAAGCGGAAGCTTGATATCAATATCATTATCCCGTATATAATCCGCAAGGTTCCACTCTTTGTCATCCACCATACATTTGGTGACGCTTAAGTCATTATCGTAAAACCTGATGACAGGATCCGCTTTATCATCCGAGAACATATTGACCAGACTGATCATGGCATTTCTTCCCTCGGGAAGCTTAACATACATCACCACGGCTTTGTCTGTATAGGAGCTGCCGCTTGTCCCGTCATAAACCTTCGGAACACCCGGCGCCTGTAGATCCATGCCCGATACCCAGCCTGCCACAGGATGCATGAGCAGTTCCTCTACCTCGGGAGCCTCCTTGGCGTATTTTGCGGCGACTTCGGATCCGTATGGCATTATAATGTATGTAAGACCGTTATCGAAACATTCTTCCACTATCTGGAAAACATTATACTTTCCATAAGCTGCGATCCTTATATCTTCCGCATAATCGATCTCATTTACAAACAGTCTTTCTTTGGTAAAAATCCCGCCTTCCTCGCTCATGAAATACGGCGTGGTCCCTCCGATCCACTTCCCGGTGGGAAGCTCCTTAAGCAAAGAATCATCTGCTGCGATATGCAGTACCTTTCCGGCGTTTATAAGCCTGACAGTCTCTTCCAGTGTAATAAGCATTCCTCTACCTCCATATTATTTTATATGATCAGAGTAAAGCTATATTTGCGAGATCAACCTTCGCAACTATAGGATACTTTGTCAGAAATTCATCCATTTCATTCATGCATGATTCAAAGCTCTGCTGATCTGCCTGTATTCTCTTCTTCAGCTTTGAGATCAGCATATTGAACGCAAGACTTGATGATGTATACTTGAGTTCACCCTTAAGTAGTCTCTCCAATTTTTCTCTGGCTACCGCTTCCATTGATCCTCCTCCTTTTTTACTGACCCGCCGGCTTATTCAAGAGCCTCCAGGATCCCGTCATAATCAAGCATCTTTGCCTTTTCCCGGATGAGCTCAAATTTCTCTTTTTCCTGATCCGGTATGGCATATTCTTCGGCCTCTTTCATTATCATCCCGACCTTTTCACAGTCCATGTCATCTGCTGCCACACGGAGCTCTTCATATATGCTCTCCATAAGGCCCGCATCCGCAACAGGTTTATCGGGCTTATCCTGTTTCTGATCCGCTCCTGCTTTTTCAAATGTCTCCGAAAGAGCTTCTCTGTAACTCATATAATACTCCATTACAGGCTCATGGTTTTCCTTAATATAGCTTATATTGTCTCCCTTTCCCGCCATTTCGAGTGCTTCGGCCATCTCTCCAAGCTCCGTAGCACCTATCAGTCTTGCCGAGCTCTTTAGAGCATGGATCTTGATCGTATAGTTCTCCCAGTCTCCCGATGAATAGTATTTCTCAAGATCGGCATGCTTATCGGGTATGGAATCGTAGAATATCTGAAGCACGGTTTTAAATGCTTCTTCGGAACCGCTGTTCTTTAGGGCTACCCCGGCATCTATGCAGTCAAGCTTCTGATACCACTTAAGCTCTTCACCGGACTCATCCCCTGCTTCTGCCACTTCAGTTTCCACCGAAGGCTCTATAAGCTCCCATAACTCACTTTCCGTTTCCGATACTTCTTCAATATCCTCTGTAAACAGTTCGTCCTCTTCTTCCGCATGAGCTTTCATATCATTTAAATCCCTTGCATCATCGACAAACGATGCAATGTTGTATGATTTATTTGATTTGAGGAAGTACAGTATTCCAAAGGTTCCGGGGCCGCAGTTTGAGGATATTGCCGCTGATGCCTGTTTAAAGATCACATGCTCAAAATAAGCGGTTTTCTTTATCTCCGATTCGATCCAGTCAAGTGTATCTCCGGGTATATCCACATATGTGACAAAGCAGATATCGGAATCGGGGATCGTATCCGGCGGAAGAGCTCTGCTAATATACCTTCTGTATGCCCTTTTGGTCCTTCCCAGCCATACTCCGCCGAGCCCTGCCCTGTCATTTCTGAAGCTGAGTGCCGGATGAAGGTTAAAAGCTTCTGCGACCTTATGCAGCCTTATGCTTATCAGTTTCCTGTCCGCCATAAATTTCGTGGTGTCTATGACAAAGCTGCACTTAAGCCTGTACTTTACTTCATTAAGCTCTGAGATGATGTCCTGTACAGGCATTCCCTGCTGAGCCAGCTTACATGCGATAAGGACCAGTATTCCGGTAGCACTCGACAGACACTCGGAGTTGATGACCGTGACATTGTCAAAGGCTTTTGCCGCCTCACTTGCCGTAGCATAATCCTTGCTCATGCCCGTGGTGATCGATATATATATTATATGATGAGTTCTCTTTAACAGATCTGAAAAGAACACCGTGTATTCGGACTCATCAGGCGGAGATGACACTGCCGCTCCCCCTGTTCCGATATATCTTACCAGTTCATTGGCATCCATATGAACGCCATCCCTGAACACACCCTCATCCGTCGTTATCACAAACGGCAGGACCGGAATATGAAGCTTCCTTACCACGGAATCCGGAAGATCGCACATACTTGAAGATGCTATGATGACCGGAGTTTTTTCCGCATATCTCTCAGAAGTACGTATCTCTTCATCATCACCTACCATAACGGATCTTAAGATTATCTTATCTCTTGAAATATGCCGGATAAGCATTTCTTCCATGGCTTCACCCGATACAGGCTTGACCAGATATCCGTCAAAACCGGACCTGTTATAGAGCTCCCGGTTCTCGCTGCCGGCGTTTGCGGTGAGTACGATAACCGGCGTATTTCTGTTAAGACCTCCGGCCTGATCTCTAATAAGTGCCAGACACTCTATTCCATCCATAGCCGGCATGAGATGATCCATGAAAACAGCATCATAATGAACCTTCTGGCACAGATCGAGCGCATCCTTTCCGGAAAGAGCCGTGTCTATGGTCATATCCGTATCCTTAAGGAGCCTTTTCTCGACTTCAAGGTTCATCTCATTATCATCAACGATCAGTATCCTGACCTCAGGCGCAAGGAAGCTGCTCTCATATTTACTTCTGTTTACCGTCTGGTTGTGGATATTAAGATCACCTACCCTGTTATGATCGGATATCGTCTGCTTTAGTACAACGGTAAAGGTCGAACCCTCTCCGTAAACACTGTTAACGGTAATGGTTCCGTCCATAAGCTCTACTAACTGCTTTACTATGGAAAGACCAAGCCCGGTTCCCTCTATATGTCTGTTTTTTCCTTCATCAACCCTCTTAAATGCATCAAACAGAAACGGGATATCCTCTTTTTTGATCCCCATTCCGGTATCTGATACCGATATGGTCAGTTCAGCGGTCTTATCATCCGTATCCTTGCTTTCAATATGCAGTTCTACCTGCCCTTTTTTAGTATATTTAACGGCATTGTTTAACATGTTTATTATGATCTGCTTGATCCTTACTTCATCACCGTAGAGGACCATCGGAACATCAGGATCTATGCTTACCTCAAATCCCAGTCCCTTTTCATGGGCTTTCAGCCAGATCATGTTTACGATCTCCGAGAGCATATTTCCGACATTGTAGTCAACCGGTACTATATCCATGCTCCCGGCTTCTATCTTGGAAAAATCCAACAGATCATTTATCAGTGACAGCAGAAGTTTTCCCGCTCCCTGTATGCCGTTTGCATCCCTTATGACATCATCCGAAGCACTCTCATCACGAAGTATCAGTTCATTAAGACCCAGTATTGAATTGATCGGTGTACGGATCTCGTGGCTCATGCTGGAGAAGAACCGGTTCTGGGTACGTGTCAGCTCCTCCGCTCTCTCCGCTTCCCTCTTTGCTCTGTCATTCTCGTACTTGAACAGGATATTCTGCACCATGGTCATGGCAAAGCATGCCATACCGACCAATACCACGGAAATGAACGAATCTATATGGTAGGTCCTTACGGAATGTCCCCAGGCAACGCTTGGATAATGATAGGATACCAGATAGCACACAAGCGTAAGTATTACCAGAAGCGAAAGCATTACGGTTCTCCATTTTCCGGTAAGCACCAGTCCTATATACATGAAGGCAAATATAATCCAGAGGAAGCCTCCTCCGTTTAATCCTCCTCCGAAAAAGAACAGCGACGGAACTATCCCGAACACCAGACCTATAACGATCACTCTGATGGCAAGCCTGAGCCTGTCCTTGTACAGACATACGATCGTAAAGGCAGGCACTAAGATTATGATCGCAAGAATGGTAATGATCTCACCGATACTCTCACGAACATATATATCCCCGATAAGGGCTATGATCACAGCGCTCTCGGTTATCATTGTAAATATCAGAAAGACACGCTCTGAAAATTCCCGGTTCGGATCTTTGATGAAATCGATGATCTTTTTTACAAGTCCGTTCTTTTTCATGCCCTGTCACCTCCCTTCGATACAAAGTCAGGAAGTACCCTGAGCATCACTCTTTCAAAATCGGCCGTATTGATCGGCTTTGCTATAAATCCGTCAAAGCCCTCTCTGATGAACATTTCCCTTGCTCCCGACACGGCATTTGCGGTAAGTGCCACAACCACAGCAGCCTTACCAAGGTCGGAACCTACGCTCTTTATCTTCTTCATGGCCTCCACTCCGTCCATCTCCGGCATCATGTGATCCATGAATACTATGTCATAGTCGTTGTCCTTAAACTTCTTTATGGCTTCTTTTCCGCTCTCTGCCGTATCTATGATCATCTCATAATCCCTGAAAAGAGATGAAGCCACTACAAGATTCATCGGCTCATCATCAACGATCAGGGCTTTCACATTCTTAAACACCGGTTTTTCCGTGCTTTCGCCCCCATCCATATTAAGGGCTTCCCTGCCTTCATTTAAGATCTTGATTACCGGATAGGCATACAGAGGCTTTGGCATAAGTATCACGCGGCTGCCTTCCGGAAGCTTAAACCCGGGATCCGCCGACACGGCGACCACAATGTCTTCTTTGGCCAGTTCTTCAAAATATCCCTTATTTTCTTCATACTCCTCCTGCCCCATAAATACATGACTGGCATGCAGGCTTTCCTTTAGACGCTCCACTTCATACACAGTCTCCGCAGGATACAGCGGAACCTTGATCCCCGTAGCAAGATTTGCCGCCATGCTGCGGTAGAAATCACGGAGTTTGGGAACCTTATACTTATCCGGCCTTACATGGAACAGAACAGATCCGTCAAATGATTCTCCCAGTGCAAGACATGGCTTATCATCCACCACTTTCTGCGGGACGGTGACCCTGACGGTCGTACCGTTACCCCTCTCGCTTTCGATCTTTACAAAACCTCCCATCCTGTGGGCGAATCCATACACGATAAACAGGCCCAGTCCTATGCCGCCCGAGCTTCTGTTTCTCTTTTTATTTTCCTGATACATTCCGTCACTTATCGCAAGGATGGCATTTCTGTCCATCCCGATACCGGTATCGGTCATCTCGATGCAGAGATTCACCCCGTATTCCTTTTTATCCGCATACATCTTTACGTATACACCGCCGGTTCTGGTAAATTTCACCGCGTTTTCCAGAAGATGCCTGAATATCTTGTGGAGCTTTTTTATATCACCTCTCATCATCGCCGGCGTACGCGGACTCAGATCGACAACAAGCTTCAGATTCCTCGTATTGTCATTCTGACGGAAGGAGGTGACTACATCATTGATAAGTGAGGTACTCATGTAATTATCTTCTTCCAGGAATATCTTCTGTCTCTTGCATTCCGTATAATCCTGAATGTCCTCTATCTGATACGCAAGCCTTATCCCTGCATCCTTGATCGACAGAGCTTCGGAACCCGCGCCCTTTTTTATTAAAAGATCCGACATACCGTTGACAACATTTACAGGGGTTCTTAACTCATGTGAGATATTTGACAGGAAGTCCTCCATTCCGCTGTCATTAAGCTCCACGCGTTCTTCTCTTATCCGCTTTTCTTCCTCTTCGTCAAGTCTGTCGTTAATTGTCCTTGAACAGGTATAATAAACGATCAGCACTATAGCAACGTGAAGCAGGATCCTCGAAACATTAAGCCTGTCGAAAACGATCGGATCTCCTCCCGGCAGATTGATAAGCTGTATGAACAGGATGATGAAATACTCGATCAGAAGTATCCGCATCATATACAGGCTGTTAAGCAACGAATAGGTTGCCATTACAAAGCAGACGGTAAGAGCCGCGTCAAACAGGCTTGTCTTATGGATGTCATGGTAGAACAGCAACATTCCGGCTATCCCGATATAGAATGCCTTCCTTATATCGTATGCGATCCTTTCCGACAGGATCACGTACCACACTGCAGCGACCGCAAACACTATTACGACAGGGACCCAGAATTCCCACCCCAAAAGAAAGTTTTCCGCGATCATCCCGGCACTTGCCAGCGTGATGATAAAGACAATAAACTGTTCGTTGCTTTTCTGATTCATTTTGATCCTCTCACATCAAAGGTTATATCCATCAAGAAGCTCGAGCACGCCTTCGTAATCATAGGCTTCCGCCGCTTCCTCTTATCTGCCCGTATATTTCCGCCATTATCTGAGGATCCGCCTCAGACTTGTCAGAGGCATCGTCCGGGATATCAAAGATTTCCGAAACGTCCGGCATGTATTAAGCGGATTTTCATCTGACGATGGTAACATCGGATCCAAACCACTTTTCCGATATCTCGGCCATGGAGCCGTCTTCCTTCATTTTCTTTAAGGTATCCCACACCGCATTCTTCAGGGCATCCTCGCCTTTTCTGAAGGCTATGGCCATTTCCTCTGTCTCTATTATGGACGGAAGTACATAGTAATCTCCGTCATGCTCTCCGATATAATAATAGGCGAATATGGAATCCATTATCACTGCATCAAGGATCCCTTCGTCCAGTCTTTCAAACAGCTCCACATTGTCATCAGAGCTTTCGATCTCAATTTCCGAATAATCACCGGAACCCGCAACAGCTTCCTCGGCACTTGATCCGGTCTGTACGCCGGCTTTCAGGCCCTTTAAGTCATCTATGGATTTGATACCGCTGTTTCCTCTTACCACCACAATGATATCGTTTTTTATGTATGACTGTGAAAGGTTCATACTGGCGCTTCTGGAAGGATTAGCGGATAAGCCGTTCCAGATACAGTCAATGTTTCCCTCGTTTAACTCCTTTTCCTTATCATCCCAGTTGACAGGATGAGGCACAAGCTTTACACCAAGCCTGTCACAGACCTCCTTTGCCAGATCTATGTCAAAGCCCGTGATCTCTCCCGATGCGTCATGAAATCCCATGGGAGGATAGTTCTCGTCAAGTCCGACAACAAGCTCCCCCGCATCCTGTATTTTCTTAAGGGAACCGTCATCCGATCCCGCATCCTTTCCACCGCATCCGGCCAAAAAAGTGAGTATTAAAAGGGACACAATCCCCGTCACGGTCCGTGTGCGTACCGGTCTTTTCATCTGTTTTTCCTCCTCAGATCCCTCTCTCTTCCGTAAGCAGAGAAAGTATCACATCATATTCATATCTGTCCGCCGATTCTCTTAACCTGTCGAACAGATCTTTCTCAGCTTTCGGGATACTGTACCCCGAAAGCTTTGCAAATGCAGCTTCTATACGGTCGCAGTCCATTTCCTCCGAACCGGTTTTAAGCTCCTTAAATATCTCTTCGATAACTGTCTGATCTGCTGCCGGTTTATCACCGCCGTCTTTTTCATCCTCAAATAATCCTGAAAGGGCATCCCGCACCTTTTCATATTTCTTCATAAATTCTTTATGATGATCACGTATGAGATCAATACGGTCTGTTTTTCCGTAAGTCTCAAGCTTTTCGGCCTTCTCGGCAAGAGTTTTCGCACCTATGATCTTTGCGGAGCTCTTAAGAGCATGCATTTTTATCGTATAATTCTTTATATCTCCGTTTTCATTGAAACGGTTAAGCATCTGCGACATTTCCGAAAATGATCCGTAAAAAAGCTTAAGCACCGAAAGATACAGATCCGCACCTCCGTTGTTTATGATCCCGCTTTCCGTATCTATATAGGTCCTGTCTATCTTCTTAATACTTTGCAAAAGATCATCTGGAATATCATCCGTGCTCTGATCGTCAGCTGAATCTTCTGCCCTTCTTAAAACCTTATCCTCTGGGAGATATTTAAGCAGCATCTCTTCAAGCAGAACGGGATCTATCGGTTTGGTCAGATAATCATCAAATCCGGCCTCAATATATTTTTCCCTTGCTCCGGAGATCGCATTTGCCGTAAGGCAGACCGCTTTTGTATCACGGTTTTTATTATCCATATCCCCACGGATCTCGTGCAGGGTTTCTATACCGTCTTTGCCCGGCATCATATGATCAAGGAACAGCACGTCGTATTTTACGGTCTTCGAAAGCTTTATTCCCTCCTCGCCGCCATCAGCCGTATCGATCTTTATCTTTGTCTGTTTGATGAGCCCTTTGAATACCACAAGGTTCATGGGATTATCATCTACAACAAGAACCCGCGCTTCTTCTGCGGTAAACTTTTCCCTGTATCTTACCTCTACGGTTTTCGGGGTGTCTAAGGGATCCGTTACAATTCCTATCGGGGTCCGGTCAACGACCTTCTGCCTGAGTACAAAGCCGAATTCGGAACCCTCACCATAGACACTTGATACTAAAAGCTTTGATCCCATCAGATCAAGAAGGCTCTTTGTGATGCTCATTCCAAGACCGGTTCCCTCAATACTGCGGTTTCTCTCCTCTTCTATACGCTCAAACTTTGAAAACAGCCTGTCAAGGTCCTCAGGCTTTATTCCTATACCGGTATCCTTAACGGATACTTTTATCATCACGCTGTCAGGGTCATCATCCACGGGTTCATAACCGACCGCAAATGTAATGCTTCCTTTTTCGGTATACTTGACCGCATTGGTGAGAATGTTCGTAATGACCTGCCTGATCCTCATTTCATCACCGCTTAGATATCTCGGTATATTTTCGTCGATATCAAGGTAAAGTGTCAGGTCTTTGTCATCGGCACGTTTGCTTACCATGTTGACAAGATCGCTTATGAGCAGTGAGATGTCGTACTGTGCGTCCATGATCTCGATCTTTCCCGACTCTATCCTTGAAAAATCAAGAACATCGTTTATCAGGCCAAG
Source organism: Lachnospiraceae bacterium (assembly GCA_024699595.1). The sequence goes on from JAILPG010000035.1 coordinate 40,416, forward strand.
CAGCGAATTGCCCGCGCTCCTTATATTGCGCGAATATCCCAGGATATCATCATCCTCCGCCTCTCTTAATATCATCTCGTTCATTCCTATGATCGCATTGATAGGCGTACGTATCTCATGGGACATATTTGAAAGGAAAGAGGATTTGGCCTGATTGGCAGCCATGGCTTTTTCAGTCTGTAAGACAGAAGCTTTTATCTCTTTGCTCTTGATATCGGACTGTCTTAAGAATATAAGGACTACCGCGACAATAAGCAGGGTCGTTAATATGGTTATCACCAAAGGGATCTTCAGCGTTTCAAATTCATCGCTTGCATCGAGCACGGATACGCAGGTCCAGCCTGCCTCAAGCGGCATCATATAGACCATGTAATCCCTTCCGCCAAGTTCAAGATAAAAGTAGCCGTCTTCTATTGACCTTAGCTTTTCCGATACAGCCTGTAACACCGGATCATCTGCTTCACTGAGTTGAGTTCCGTTAAGTGCTCTGTCGGAATGGGCTATTATACTGCCTTTGCTGCTTACTATAAGCTCGGCATAGGCGTTCTTATCAGAAACATGTTCTTCTATTATAGCCTGCAGAGGATCCGTGAACATATCGATGGCAACGACGCTTCTTGCATCGCAGAGCGTTTTTACCAGGGATATCATAATGCGCCCGGTCTCCATGTCGACATAGGGGTCGGCTACGACAAGTCTCCCGTTCCCGGCCTTTGCCGCAATATACCATGGTCTCTTTGTGGCATCATAATCACCATCCGGACTCCAGCCCGAACCGTCAAGATATTCACCCTTAATATATCCGTAGAGACCGGTCGTATCCGCGATCAGCGAATCCTCTACGGCGATAGTCTCATTCTCCAGATAGTCAAGGATGTCCTCTTTTGATCTGTTATCGCGTATCATATTGTCAAGAGTGAAGCTTGTAAGCTTTATGATATCTATACCCGAGCTTAAGCTCTTGTCGATCTGGGTGGAGCTTTCAATGGCATTTAATCGTCCTTCATTGATGATATTATCTCTGGTCTCCGAATAGATCATCCTGTAATAAACGAAGATAACACAAACGAAAAAAGCCGTTATAAATGAATATAACAGTAACTTTCCGATAACAGGCTTAAGCCCTTCATCGTCCGACATCTTCATTTTATCGAGTCTTTTTCTGCTTGTGTTATCCATCTGTTTTACATATATTGTAAAAAGAATACCTGACTGTTATCAGATCAAGAGGCTTAAGTAAAATAAAGCACTGAGTCGTCGATATCTTCTACTTTTGCAAATCCGGTAAAGCTCATCATGTATCTGAGTTCATTTCCGACCTTTCTCAAAAACTCTGCTGCTCCCGATACGCCTCCCTTTTCAAGGGACGGGAGCATTGATCTTCCCACTGCACAGGCGTCGGCGCCAAGTGCCAGTGCCTTGAATACATCCGACCCGCTTGCTATACCGCAGTCCACGATGATCTCTACATCCCGCTCCTTCAGTGCTTCCTTTATATCCGGCAGTACCATCATCGGAGGAATGGCATACGGCATACGTCCGTGATGATGACTTACTATTATCGCCTTAGCCCCCGCATCAGCGCATTTTACAGCATCAGATACGCTAAGTACTCCCTTTACGACAAACGGAAGCTTCGTAAGTTCCACATAGGAGCGAAGCATTTCAATAGTCTGCTCAGCCATCTCCTCCCCTATCACGACATCCCTTCCGTTTTCTCCGAATATATGGTCTATATCCATCCCTATACCGAAAGCGCCGGCACTTTCGGCATACTTCATCTGGTCGATGACCTTTTCATGATCCGCATAGGGCTTGACTATCCTCACGGTCTTTGCGCCTGTCTCTGCGATCCGCCCGAACTGGTCATTTTCCATCATCCCGCAGAAGTTAAGGATATTGCACTCCTTTGCGGCCATTGAATATTCCTCAAGTCCGTTATGTTCTCTCCCGGCATAATTCTTAAGATGTGAAAATGCCGGGGTCATAACAGGCATGTCAAACTTTTCACCCAGAAAAGATACGGCCGTATCCGCCACGACCGAATCAATGAGCCTCTGTTCTATAAGAATAGAGTCCATGTACTTCTCGTTGATCACATTTGCATCAGATAATCTTTCATAACCCATAAATACCTCCTCAGGTAAATGTCCTATAAAAAGGACAGTTGCTCAGTTGTCCGAAATGAAATCGTCAAGCTGTCTCTGTATCTCATCTATCACTTTACTGAGTCCGGCTCTTTCCATTCGGCTTAACATCTCGGGGATGATCTTATCAGGATCTGCTTTGCCTGTGTATAACCTTCCCCTGTATTCCATTATCACCTTCCGTAGTTCCTCGCATTCGGAACTCACAGTGCTTAAGTCAGGCGTAAATCCCATGGCCCCGGATACCGTCGCATCAGCATAGCTTGCCATTGTTTTTTCCCACTGATGGATATCGGTAGGTACCTCCGGAAACGTCGATGCTTCAAGTGCGCCAA
>JAILPG010000037.1 GCA_024699595.1 Lachnospiraceae bacterium
AGCGTTTTCACCCTTTACTGAAAAGGAGAATCTCATGAAGCAAAAAAGTGTATTGATCCGAAAACGGAATTTTTATGGATGGCTCTTTTTGCTGCCATCAGTCATTCTGATCGCGGTTATGAGCTTTGTGCCCGCCATCAACGCCTTTATTACCTCGTTTAAGATAGGTAACGGTGCGGATCTTAAATTCTCGGGTATCACCAACTATTCAAGGATACTTAAGGATGCGGTATTTACACAGTCCATAAAAAACTGTTTTTTCTATCTGATAATACAGGTGCCGATAATGCTTATTCTTGCATTGATCCTTGCATCCATGCTAAACAACAATAAGCTTCGCTTTAAGGGAATATTACGTACATGCATCTTTCTTCCCTGTGCAACTTCCCTTGTAGCCTATTCGATCATATTCAGGACACTCTTTGCAACAGACGGATTTGTAAATCTTATAGCCACAAAGCTTCATATCATTTCCGAGCCGTATAATTTTCTGGCTCACCCGACAAGCGCAAAGATAGTCATTATAATCGCGCTCATATGGAGATGGACGGGCTATAATATGGTCTTCTATCTTGCCGGACTTCAGAACATCGAATACTCCATCTATGAGGCGGCAAAGATCGACGGAGCTTCTTCTTTTAACACCTTTACAAAAATAACCGTTCCTCTCCTTAAGCCGACGATACTGCTTACCGCGATAATGTCCACAAACGGAACCCTCCAGCTGTTTGACGAATCCGTTAACCTGACAAACGGCGGCCCTTCAAATGCAAGCATTACAATGTCCCATTACATTTATAATCAGGCATTTCAGGGAGTTCCGAAATTCGGATACACTTCGGCGATGTCCTTTGTGATCCTGTTCTTAGTGGCGATACTGGCCGCAATCCAGATGAAGGTAGGTGATAAGCGTGACTGAAAGATCAAGAACATTTATTTCGTATGTGGTGCTGATACTTGCATCGATACTTTCGATCTTCCCTCTTGTGTGGATGATCATTGCTTCCACCAACAGAACCGTCGATATCATCGCCGGCAAGATGACTTTCGGAACGCAGCTTACGGTAAATTACAATAATCTGATCGCCAATCAGGATATATTCAGGGGATTTACAAATTCCGTGAAATACTCCGTTCTGCAGACGGTGGTTTCTGTCCTCATCTGCTCCCTTGCCGGATATGGCTTTGAGGTATACCATGATAAGGTAAAGGACACTCTGATGGCCATCATACTGATGTCTATGATGATACCCTTTGTGGCATTGATGATCCCTCTGTTTCGGATGTTCTCCAAGGTCGGACTTCTCAATTCCACCCTTGGGTTTATCCTTCCGTCATTATCGACGCCCTTCCTTATAATGCTGTTTCGTTCCGCGGCAAGATCCTTTCCTTCGGAGATGATAGAGGCGGCAAGGATCGACGGGCTGTCCGAATTCATGATATTTTTTAAGATGTTCATTCCGACCATGCGCTCTACCTTTGCGGCGGCGATCACGGTGACTTTCATGAATGCCTGGAACAACTACATCTGGCCGAAGGTGATCATGCAGGATCAGAAGGCACAGACCCTGCCCATGATGATAAGCAATCTTACCAGCGGATATTTCACGGATTACGGTGCCCTGATGCTTGCCGTACTGATAACGACGCTTCCCACGGCGGTACTTTTCCTTTCGCTGCAGAAAAACTTTGCCGAGGGTATTACCGGAACCGTCAAGTAAAAACATAACAAGGAGTTTATGGATATATGCTTAAAGACAGAGGCATTAACAAAGTGTTATACGGAGGCGACTATAATCCCGAACAGTGGGATGAGAAAACCAGGGATGAGGATATGATCCTGCTTGATAAGGTGGGAATAGACATAGTGACCTTAAATGTATTTGCCTGGGCTATGATACAGCCGTCCGAGAATGTATATGATTTTTCCGATCTTGACAGTATCGTAAAGAGAGTTACCGATAAGGGCATGAAGATATGCATGGCAACCTCCACCGCGGCTTATCCTGCCTGGATGGCAAAAAAATACCCCGACATCCTTCGGGTGGATAAACAGGGAAGGAAGAGGAAATTCGGCGCAAGACACAACGCCTGCCCTAATTCTGAAACCTACAGAAAGTTCTCTCCCCTGCTTGCAAAAAAACTTGCAGAACATTTTAAAGACTGTGACAGCATAGTCGTATGGCATATAAATAACGAATACAGCGGCAACTGTTACTGTGAGAACTGCGAGAGAGCCTTCAGGAAGTGGCTTAAGGAAAAATACGGAGACCTTGATGAACTTAACAGGGCATGGAATTCGCCCTTCTGGAGTCATGTATTTTACGACTGGGATGAAATAGTTGCGCCGAATGAACTGTCGGAATATCAGGGAGGGGAAAAGAGCCAGTTTCCCGGACTTACCCTGGATTATGCCCGTTTTATGTCGGATTCCATTTTACAGAATTACAGGGATGAGAGAGATGCCATAAAAAGTGTGATACCCGACGCCATATGTACCACCAATATGATGAATCTCTTTAAGGGTCTTGATTACCGCAAATGGGCAAAGGAGATAGATATTGCCTCCTGGGACAACTATCCCCAGAGGTTTACCGCACCTTTTTATGATGCTTTTGTTCACGAGCTCATAAGGGGACTGAAGGGCGGAAAACCCTTCATGTTAATGGAACAGTCTCCCTCCGTCACCAATTGGATGCCGGTGAATTCCTTAAAGCGGCCCGGCGAAATGAGGAAGTACAGTTATGAAGCAATGGCTCACGGTGCGGACACACTGATGTTCTTCCAGATGCGGCAGTCCCCTGCGGGAACAGAGATGTATCACGGTGCCGTCATCGATCATTCGGGAAGAGACGATACCAGAACCTTTAAGGAGTGTTCCCTTTTGGGAGAGGAGCTTAAAAAGATCGGCGATGCTACCCTTTCGGGGATCGCGCCTTCGGAATGTGCCATAATATTTGACTGGCCGACCTGGTGGGCGATAGAGGATATCGGAGGGATAAGCGAGAATTTCAAGTACCCTGATGAGATCCTGAATTATTACAGAGCCTTTTATGAACAGAACATCCCCGTGGATATCATAGGAAGTGATGATGATATTTCCGGATACAGACTGGTGATAGCTCCTTCGTTTTATATGGTTCATAAAGGGGACAGTAAAAGGTTTGAAGCCTTTGTAAAAAATGGCGGAACCATGGTGTTTACCTTCTATTCCGGATATGTGGATGAAAATGCACACATCTTAAAGGGCGGTTATCCCGGGGAGCTTGGAGAACTGATAGGAGCAAGGATAGAGGAGAGCGACTGCCTGTATGAAAACACGGACAGATTTTTCTTTTTCGTATGGACGCCCCCACACATAGAGGATACTTCCAATTCCTTTGCATACAATGGAAAGGAATATACCGCAAGGAAGGTCTGCGATATAATGCATGCCGAAACCGCGGAAGTTCTTTCGGAGTTTAAGGAGGATTTCTATAAGGGAAGTCCTGCCATAACGAAAAACTCCATGAGTAAGGGAAGTGTTTATTATGTTGCCACAGACTCTACGCCGGACTTCTATTCTGACTTCATAAGGGATCTGTGTATTGAGAAAGGAGTAAAGGACTGTCTTTATAATGAACCGAAGGGAGCAGGTGAATGGTCTGGGCTTGAGATATCAGTAAGAGTTAATGACAAGGGAAAGATGTATTACTTCATCAATCATTCAGACCGGGCAAAAAAGGTGATGATACCCTTTGACTGTACCGATATCCTGAAAGGGGAAAAGATAAAAAAAGGAGATCAGGCAGAGATAATGCCGAAAGATGTAAGATTACTGCTGACGGAAAAATAAAAAAGCCCGTCTTTGGAAGACTCCAAAGGCGGGTTTTTTAAAGCTTTACGCGTTAACGCTTCCCTGTATGGTATTCATAAGATCGTCGATATCGATCCCGTGTACCATTGCTGCCTCTTCAAGACTTTCCATCTGTGAAGCGGGACATCCGAGACAATGCATCCCTGCTTCCATTAAAAGGGGTGCTACCTGAGGTGCTGTGCGAAGTATCTCACCTATAGTCGTTTCTTTTGTTATGTCAGCCATTTTTATCCTCCGTTCATAAGATATCGTAAACGAATGTATATCCCTTTACGATGATTAACTGATGTTTACTATAGATCATTTCCTATAAGTTAACATCATTACCCGAATTTTACAATGAGAAAAAGTGAATAAAGATAATGCTGATATGACCGGCTTTTTTAAGCTTTCGGCATAATCGGGAACGGGGAAAGTTTTTCATTGTGAATAGTGCACAAATATGGCCTTTGTACATTTACCGTGTTCGTAAAAAAATACAAGGGCACTCATTGACTTGTATACACGATTAAACTATAATCATGTATACAACAAATGTGCTATGTCCGACATAGGGAAGATGCTTGTATTTACGGCTTTCCCCGCCTGAAATATCTTCTCCCCGATCGGATTCACAGACAATATAATCATATTAAATCACAACACAGGAGGCATTAGGCAAATGAGATCAGAATGGAATGGTTTCGTAGGCGGCAAGTGGGAAAATGAGATCAATGTAAGAGATTTCATCCAGAAGAATTACACCCCTTATGACGGTGACGGTTCTTTCCTTGCAGGACCTACACAGAACACAAAGGATCTGTGGGATCAGGTACTTGATTTACAGAAACAGGAACGTGCCGCTGGCGGAGTTCTTGATATGGACACAAAGGTTGTTTCGACGATCACATCACATGGCCCCGGATATCTTGACAAGAGCAAAGAGAAGATCGTAGGCTTCCAGACAGACAAGCCCTTCAAGCGTTCTTTACAGCCTTATGGCGGTATCCGTATGGCAGAGAAGGCATGTTCCGATAACGGATATGAGGTTGATCCCGAGATCAGCGAGTTCTTCTCAACACACAGAAAGACACATAATGCAGGATGTTTCGATGCTTACAATGCTGAGATGAGAGCATGCCGTTCGGCTCATATCATCACAGGTCTTCCGGATGCATACGGAAGAGGCCGTATCATCGGTGACTACAGAAGAGTAGCACTTTACGGTATCGATAGACTTATCGAGGACAAGCAGGCTCAGAAGGATTCTACAGGACGTGTAATGACTGATGATGTTATCCGTCTTCGTGAGGAGCTTTCAGAGCAGATGGTTGCTCTTAAGATGATGAAGGAAATGGCAGCTTCCTATGGCTGTGATATTTCCAGACCCGCTCAGAACGTACAGGAAGCTATCCAGGCTACATACTTCGGATATCTCTGTGCAGTTAAGGAGCAGAACGGTGCTGCTATGAGTCTTGGACGTACATCCACATTCATCGACTGCTATGCAGAGAGAGATCTCAAGAACGGTACATTTACCGAGGAAGAGATCCAGGAGTTCATCGATCACTTCATCATGAAGCTTCGCTGCATCAAGTTCGCACGTACACCGGAGTACAACCAGATCTTCGCAGGTGATCCCGTATGGGTTACCGAGTCCATCGGCGGTGTTGGTGTTGACGGACGTCATATGGTTACAAAGATGAGCTTCCGTTACTTAAACACTCTCATAAATCTTGGACCTTCACCCGAGCCCAACCTTACGGTTCTCTGGTCAACAAGACTTCCCGAGAACTTCAAGAAGTTCTGTGCTAAGATCTCCATCACCACATCATCCATCCAGTATGAGAATGATGATCTGATGAGAGTAACACACGGTGATGACTACGGTATCGCATGCTGCGTATCTTCAATGGTTATCGGTAAGGAAATGCAGTTCTTCGGAGCACGTGCAAACCTTGCAAAGTGTCTGTTATATGCTCTTAACGGCGGAATCGATGAAGTTACCAAGAAGCAGGTAGGACCCAAG
>JAILPG010000049.1 GCA_024699595.1 Lachnospiraceae bacterium
GAGGTTGTGCCTTCTCTCATATTCCTCCTCACATCCAGGATATAACTTCATCTTAAAACCTTTGTGTATCATATTTCTGCTATTACCTCCTTATCTCTGTTTTTGTATTGCTTACATGAATATATGCTCGTATCGAAGAGTGTCTTTATCCACTTCGATCAAAAGATACGACGGGTTCTCCAAGCCTGCAGCCGAGACGGAGATCACATTTCCTTTTACGAAATTCTGATGGCTGTGACCGATCACAACAAGTTCATATTTCTTAATATCCCCGTTTTCACATGCCTTATTAAATGTTCCATTTTTCAAGCTTGATAATGGGAAATAGGGATATGGCGCATTAACATCAGAGAACAGAAAATGTGAGAAGAGTATTCTGAATTTCATCCATCCCACATTCATGTTAATGTTTTCTTCCCCTGCAAGATCATGGAGAGCGGATAACCGCTATGATCTATTTGGGAAAAACCGCCGCTGATATCGTGATCAGACTCCCAGAGTCCTGTGACGACGATTCCGTTACTGCACATTCCGGATATTATTTCTGACATCGAATGAGTAAAATCAGTAAGAGTCTTTGAATGATAGTTCTTCTGCGTCATATAATAAATACCGCCATTTCCGGTCCATTCATGCTCAAAGTAGGAAAAATGACATTCCCTCCTGTGTTCCGGATCAAACTCCGCGTCACCCTCCGTTGCCAGCATATTCGTGCAGGGATGCTGTTCGTTAAGCACGATCACGGCACCGGGCTTCATGCATTTTGACACGATCGCAAAAAAGCGATTCAGATCATCAAACCAACACAGTGCTCCTATCGTAATGATCACTATGTCAAACTGCTCCTTGAAACGGTCATCAATATCATAGATATTTACAGCTTCAAATGTGCAGGGCATGTTCAGTTCTTTTGCTTTTTCATTTGCAAAGGCAACCTGATTTTCAGCAATGTCAAAGCCTACGCCCTTCGAGGCTTTTCCACTTTTTACCAGAGAAAGCAGCTCTCTGCCGTTATTGCAGCAGAATTGTCCGATCGTCCTTCCTTCCGTTTCGATGTTTCGTAAAACATCAGCCATTTCTTTTTCAAAAAACGGATACTCTTCTTTTTGTATCCGTTCAGTAATATCAGCACCCCAGGATGCGTCCCTGTTGTCAAACGCTTCTTCCCACGCCGCTTTGTTTTCTTCAATATACTTTTCCATGTAGTTCACCTTTCTAAACACATCGATTTTATACCCCCGTCAGTTGACAGGGGGTGAGCTTCGATCGAGCCTCATTCAATCATACAGATCATACCAGCGATGGCCGGTCAGTGTATGTCTAAAACATCCTTTCGAGATCTTTTCTCCGTTTCTTTTTAAAATACGGCGAAGTTTTCTAGAATATATCTTTTTCCACGCCCTTTTTCTTTTCCCAAAATTCCGATTGCCCAAATCAAATTCTCCCTTTTATGCCATAACAGAAAGCCCTGAAGCAAGCTTTGTACTTCCCTCAAGATAATCCATATCAGCTTTCACAAGGATCTTCATTTCCTTATTTCTGTGCTCTTTCTTAAGCTCCTCAAGCTCTTCCCTGCTCATATGGGGATCGATCATCTCAGCACTCTCAAGCGTCTCCATGGCCTTCTCAAGCTCCTCAAGCTCTTCTTCTCCGAAATCCTTAAGAAGGTCCGACAGCCCGGCAAGCATCTGATCCCTCATGTCCTCACTCAGGCCTTCAAATTCCTCTGCTTCTTCCTCAAATATCTCACCGCGCTCCTCAAATATTTCATCCTCTTTTTCCGAGACTTTCTCTTCTTCTGCGGAGATCACGGCATTTTTAATATCATCCCATCCCTCTTCTGTTTTATCTTCTCTCTCGTCTCTTTCAACTGTTACAGAGGCCAGCTCTTCAAGCTCCAGATCGTGCTTCTTCTTCCTTGCCAGAAGCTCCATCTTCTTTGCATGGGTTAGTGCAAGTTCGAGTTCCTTCTGATCTCCGTCACCGGTTGATATTTTTCCCTTAAGCTCGGTCACCTTGCGCTTTGCGCACAATAAAGCCTGTCCCGCACTCTGCGAGGTCTTTGCGCGCAGTATCTTTGTTGCGACCTCTCTGTAGTTGTATTTAAGCGGCTTTGGGATCTGAGACTCCTTATTTTTCACATTAGCCGCAGATAGCTTTATAAAACTGTCGTTATCGTCCCTGTAATTGGTTATGCGGATATCGTAGTTTAAGTCCTGCTCCTTTAATATCCTCTGTATCTGCTCGTCTGCGCTTTCTTCCCCGACACGGTCAAAGTTTACAAGGACATTATTCTTCTGTTTCATGGAGTTTAAAAGATCATGCATTTTGGAAGCTCTGTTTAGCTTCTCGCTTTCCTCTGATGATCTTTTGATGCTTAAGATCGCGCCCGCATATCCGGCTGCCCCGGAGGTTGCAGCTTTGTGTGCGCTGTTTTTGCACTGATATGATCTGACTGATCCGGAACCGTATAACGATCCCGTCTGATAGGTCTGTCCATACGAACAGATACCGCCGATACCTGCCATGAAATCTACCTCCCTGTAGTCTCAAGCCCAAAAACGGCTTCCATTTCCTTACGGATGGCATCTATAAGTTATAATAGGGGCAAACACTACCCCTTATTCTAAGGAAACGCTGATTAAATCAGCTGTTTCCTTAGATGCTTCGCAGAGATCTGTTGCGGCGCCCTTACGTGCTTAACCCGCAACTAATGCGCAGAAATCCGCATAGGAAGGCACTTCGTGCCGCGGATTTCGCGCGGGAAACGCTTTAATCAGCGTTTCCCTATATAATATATCGGCTGTTTTATCTTAACACCTAAGTGGAAATCACTTTTTTCCTAAAACACCGTCCTGCTACAGCATAAACAGCTTCGACAGCTGATCCTTCATGTCAAACCTTTCGAGCACAGCTTTCTTTCCGGTCTGGGCGATCTGTCTTCTCTCATCTTCGTGGGACAGGTAGTATTCGATCTTTGCAAGACAGTCGTCAAGATCCCTAAACATCACCATTTCACGCCCTTCCTCAAAGTTTTCGGCAAGCTCTGCCTGATAGTCGGACAGTAAAAATCCGCCGCATCCCATGATATCGAGAGCCCTTAACGGTATCCCCGTATGGATGCTCCTTAGCGTAATGTTTAGGTTGATCCTGCTGTTTGCAAAGACCTTGGGCATCGTCCTGTAGTACTCGGCATAGCCCTTGTTGATCCTTCTAAGATCGGGCATTTTTGAGATATCCGAATCCGTATAGAAGCGGACATTGTGATCCGTCCCCGACAGGGCCTTAAGAAGCTTTATCCTCTCAACGGATGTGATCTTTCTCTCAAGAAAAGAATTCTCAAAGATCCCCGGAACATCCTCAAAATAATCTTCATCAAGAAGCAGGCTTTCCTGCAGAAGGATATCCCTGATCCGTCCCTCAAGCTCTTCGTCAAAGCCTCCCGCTTCGTCTATGAAAAATGTCCCGATATGATCGTTCTCATAATCAAAGCACTGCTTTTCGATTATCTCCTCTGCCCTCTCCCTTATATCATCAGGCAGCCTTGTATTATCGTAAAATGC
>JAILPG010000077.1 GCA_024699595.1 Lachnospiraceae bacterium
AAAGAATACCAGAGACGAAAGTGTTCTGTTAAGATCAAAGAAGGTACAGAATGCCATTAAGACCGGTGAGAAGGCAGAGCTTTCACTGGATGTAAACAGCATGGACAGGACCTTTGGAACACTGCTTGGTGCAGAGATCACCAGAAAGCACCATGAAGGCCTTCCTGAGGATACGATAGTGATAGACTGCAAAGGCTCCGGCGGACAGAGCTTCGGTGCGTTTATCCCTTGCGGACTTACCTTAAAGTTGTCCGGCGATTCGAATGATTATTTTGGAAAGGGACTGTCGGGTGGAAAGCTTGTTATTAAGGCCCCCGATAATGCTAAATATGATCCCGATGAAAACATAATAATCGGTAATGTCGCTCTCTACGGAGCCACCTCCGGAAAGGTGTTCATAGCCGGAATGGCAGGAGAGAGATTTGCGATCAGAAATTCCGGAGCCGTCGCTGTAGTCGAGGGTGTCGGCGAGCACGGATGCGAATACATGACAGGCGGAAAGGTAGTGATACTCGGAGACACCGGCAAGAATTTTGCCGCAGGAATGAGCGGGGGTGTGGCTTATGTGCTTGACGAGAAGAATACGTTATATAAGAATCTCAACAAACAGCTTGTGAGCATGGAGGAGATCACTGATAAGAATGATGTTTCGGAACTTAAAAAGATCATAACTGAGCATGTTGAAGCCACAGGGTCTGCAAAGGGAAAAATGATCCTCTCGGATTTTGACCAATATATCGGACACTTTAAGAAGATCATTCCCGAGGATTATAAGAAGATAATGAGGCTTATAGCCAGGGAAGAGGAAAAAGGAGCAGATCCGGAAACTGCAAAGATTGAAGCTTTCAGAGCCTTTACGAGCGGGGAGGATGACTGATGGGAAAGACAACAGGATTTCTTGAATACGAACGAAAAGACGGACCCGTAAGAAACGAGGAGATAAGGACTAAGGATTTCCTGGAATTTCATGGGGAACTCAAGCCCGAGCAGCAGAAGGAACAGGCTGCAAGATGCATGGACTGCGGCATACCTTTCTGCCAGGCAGGTCTTATGATAGCAGGGATGGCATCGGGATGCCCGCTTAGGAATCTGGTGCCTGAGATCAATGATCTTGTATATCGCGGGAGGATGGAGGCCGCTTATCACAGGCTTTCCATTACCCACAGCTTTCCGGAATTCACATCCCGCGTATGTCCTGCTCTGTGCGAGGCCGCATGTACCTGCGGACTGCATGATGCACCGGTTTCCACCAAGGAAAACGAGAAGGCAGTCATTGAATATGCATTCGGACACGGGCTTGTAAAAGAGGAGACCTCTCCGGTAAGGACGGGCAAGAAGGTAGCGGTAGTCGGAAGCGGGCCTTCGGGACTTGCGGCTGCACAGCTTTTAAACAGAAGAGGCCATGAGGTAACGGTCTATGAGAGACGTGACCGTATCGGTGGTCTGTTAAGATACGGCATCCCGAATATGAAGCTTGACAAATCCCTTATAGACAGAAGGGTAAAGCTCATGGAAGAAGCCGGGATCAGGTTTGTGGTGAATGCCGATATCGGAAAAGATATTAAGGCAGAAGAGCTCCTTACAGAATATGACAGGGTGATTCTTGCCTGCGGAGCAGGTAATCCCAGAGATATAAAGGTTCCGGGAAGAGAAGCAGGCGGAATAAGATTTGCGGTAGATTTCCTGACAGAGGTGACAAAGAGACTCCTTGACAGTGATCATAAAGAACCTCCTTACGATCTCTGCAGGGATAAGGATATTATAGTTATAGGCGGAGGAGATACCGGAAATGACTGCGTCGGAAGCTGCATAAGACTCGGAGCAAAGAGTGTGACCCAGCTTGAGATGATGCCTGAGCCCCCGAAGTGCAGGCTTGAATCCAATCCGTGGCCCGAGTGGCCTAAGATCCTTAAGGTTGATTACGGACAGGAAGAGGCCATATGGAAGTTCGGCAGTGATCCGAGAGTATATCAGACTACCGTTAAGGAATTCATCGCGGATAAAAAGGGTAATGTTAAGGAAGCTGTTTTGATCTCGCTGTCTCCCGTAAAGGATGAGAAGACCGGCAGGATGAACATGGTACCCGTAGAGGGATCCGAAAGGACTGTAAAGGCAAATCTTGTCCTTATAGCAGCAGGATTTTTGGGAAGCGAAAAATATATTACCGATGCATTTTCGGTTGAAACGGATCAGAGAACGAACGTTAAGACAAAGGCAGGAGAATACTTATCATCCAGAGACGGGGTGTATGTATGCGGAGACATGCACAGGGGACAGTCCCTTGTGGTATGGGCGATATCAGAGGGAAGAAAAGCGGCGGCTGCCGTTGATGAGTCCCTGATGGGATATACAAATCTGTAACAGGAGGAATCGGTGCATGACAACGGTCAATAAAGATTATCTGAAACTGAAGGGAAGCTATCTGTTTTCGCAAATTGCAGGAAAGGTCAGGGAATTTGAGGCTCTGCATCCGGATAAGAGGGTGATACGTCTCGGCATAGGCGATGTGACCAAGCCGCTTGCCCCCGAAATCATACATATGCTTCATGAGGCAGTTGACGAAATGGGTGAGGAAAAATCCTTCAGAGGCTATGCACCGGATCTGGGCTATGAATTTCTGAGAAATACAATAGCGGAGAAGGATTACAGGGCGCGGGGATGCGACATCTACCCCGATGAGATATTCGTATCGGACGGTGCCAAGTGTGATATAGGAAATATCCAGGAAGTATTCGGGACCGACAATAAGATCGCCGTACAGGATCCCGTATATCCGGTCTATGTTGATTCAAATGTCATGGCGGGAAGGACCGGTGAATATGATGAGATATCCCAGGGATATAAAAATGTGATCTATATGCCCTGTACCGAGGAAACAGACTTTGCTCCGGCGATCCCTAAAGAGACTCCGGACCTTATATACCTCTGTTATCCCAATAATCCGACAGGTGCGGTCATCACAAAGGAAAAGCTGCAGAAATGGGTTGATTATGCATCGGAGAAAGGATCGGTGATCATCTATGATGCCGCCTATGAGGCCTATATAAGAGATGAGGACGTACCGCACAGCATTTATGAGTGTGATGGTGCAAGAAACTGCGCTATAGAAGTACGCTCTTTTTCAAAAACAGCAGGCTTTACCGGACTCAGACTCGGATTTACCGTGATACCGAAATGTCTTAAGGTTGAAGGCGTATCGATACGCGATCTTTTTGCAAGAAGACACGGGACCAAATACAATGGTGCACCATATATCGTACAGCGTGCGGGAGCGGCTGTTTATTCAACGGAAGGAAGAGAGCAGATAAACAGACAGATCGCAGGCTATATGGAGAATGCATCGATAATATCCGAAGGACTTAAGAAAGCGGGCTATACCGCTTACGGCGGAGTCAATGCCCCTTATATATGGATGAAAACTCCCGATAACATGACAAGCTGGGATTTCTTTGACAGGCTGCTTGAAAACGCAGGAGTTGTAGGAACACCAGGCTCCGGTTTCGGCCCTCACGGAGAGCATTTCTTCAGGCTGACCGCTTTCGGGAAGCGGCAGGACACTATCGAAGCCATGGAGAGGATCAGTAAAATGTGATCCCATACAGAGGGAGGAATAAGTGATGACAAAATACATTTTTGTGACAGGAGGTGTCGTTTCGGGACTTGGCAAGGGCATAACGGCCGCTTCGCTCGGAAGACTCCTAAAATCAAGGGGCCTTAAGGTAGTGGCGCAGAAGCTTGATCCGTATATTAACGTTGATCCCGGAACCATGAGTCCTTACCAGCACGGAGAGGTATATGTGACGGAGGACGGTGCCGAAACGGATCTTGATCTCGGTCATTACGAAAGATTTATAGATGAGGATCTTACAAAGTATTCAAACCTTACTTCGGGAAAGGTGTACTGGAATGTCCTCAACAAGGAAAGAAGGGGGGAGTATCTCGGCTCAACGGTGCAGGTGATCCCCCATATCACGAATGAGATCAAGGAATTTGTATACCGCGCCGGAAAGGAGACCGATGCCGATATCGTGATAACGGAGATCGGCGGCACCATCGGAGATATAGAATCCCAGCCCTTTTTAGAAGCCGTAAGGCAGATATCTCTTGAGACCGGCAGAGAAAACAGTCTTTTTATCCATGTCACTTTAGTTCCATATCTTCACGGATCCGACGAACATAAATCAAAGCCCACCCAGCATTCTGTCAAGGAACTCCAGGGCATGGGCATAAAACCTGATATCATAGTCTTAAGATGCAACGAACCCTTAGAAGAGAATATATTTAAGAAGATATCCATGTTCTGCAACGTAAAAGAGGACTGTGTCATTGAAAACAGGACCCTCGACAGCCTGTATGCGGCACCGCTTATGCTTGAGGAAGGCGGATTTTCGCGCGTAGTCTGCAGAGAACTTAGGATAGATGCAAAGGAGCCTGACCTTACCGAATGGAAACAGCTCGTACAGAGAATCTATTCGGCCGACAGAGAGATTAGGATCGCACTTGTCGGTAAATATGTCCAGCTGCATGATGCGTATCTGTCGGTTGCGGAGGCACTTTACCATGCGGGTTATGCACTTGGAGCAAAGATATGTATAGACTGGATGGATTCGGAAGAGCTTGATGAGAACAATCTCAGAGAAAGGCTTAAGGGCGTATCGGGTATAATAGTACCGGGCGGCTTCGGTGACCGGGGCATAGAAGGCATGATCTTAAGCGCAAGGTATGCAAGAGAAGAAAAGATCCCATACCTTGGGATCTGTCTGGGGATGCAGATAGCTGTCATAGAATTTGCAAGAAGCGTAGCGGGGATTACGGATGCCTGTTCGGGAGAGTTCCATGATCCGTCAGATCACAAGGTTATAGATTTTATGCCGGGACAGTCCGATGATATCGAAAAGGGCGGCACCTTAAGGCTTGGAAGCTATCCCTGCAGGATAAAACCAGACACACTCATGAGCCGGTGTTATAATACAACGGATATATCGGAAAGACACAGACACAGATATGAGTTCAACAATGAATACAGGGAGATACTCTCACAGAAAGGCCTGATACTGTCCGGAACATCGCCTGACGGCAGGCTTGTGGAGACCGTTGAGCTTTCGGATCATCCGTTCTTTTTAGGCGTGCAGTTCCATCCGGAATTCAAATCGCGTCCTAACAGACCGCATCCGGTATTTTATGAATTCATAAGGAATTCGATCAATACTTTAGAACAGACGGACTGATGGATCGATCATGATCCGCCTGACCCTGGAGGAGAAAATGGAGTTTGACAGAAAACTGATCTTAGAGGATGGAAGTGAATACTACGGGAAGGGATTCGGGGCATCCGGTTCAAAGGTATGTGAGATCGTATTCAATACATCAATGACCGGATACCAGGAGATCGTATCCGACCCTTCATATACCGGACAGGCTGTCGTGATGTCATATCCCCTCATAGGAAACTACGGTATCACAGATGAGGATTTTGAAAGCAGGATGATCTCGCCGTCAGCATTTATCGTGCGGGACATAAATGACAACCCTTCGAACTTCAGATGGGCAAAGACATTATCAGAGCTTTTGATGGAGGGAGATGTGCCGGGGATCTCAGGCATAGATACGAGGATGTTAGTCAGAAAGATAAGGGATCTCGGCAGCATGAGATGTATAATAACAGATGCTACCGTAACAGCCGCTGAGGGTCTTGAGGAGATTAAAAAAACAGCTGTTCCCCATGATCAGGTAAGCCGGTGCAGCTGCATCAGGAAATGGTACAGCCGTACCTCGAACCATCTGTACAATGTGGCTGCGATAGACTGCGGCATGAAGACCAATATAGTGAGGATGTTAAACGGTAACAGATGTAATGTTACCGTCGTTCCATATAATACGGACAGTGAGGAGATCCTCGGATTACATCCGGACGGCGTGTTTGTATCAAACGGACCCGGGGATCCCGAGGATGTTCCCGAAGTGATCGAAACTCTTAAAAAGTTAAGAGGCAGGGTACCCATATTCGGGATCTGTCTGGGACATCAGCTGCTTGCACTTTCCTATGGTGCCAAAACCTATAAGCTTAAGTTCGGACACCGCGGAGGCAATCATCCCGTAAAAGATATAAGGACAGGAAAGATAGAGATAACAAGCCAGAATCACAGCTATGCAGTGGAT
>JAILPG010000086.1 GCA_024699595.1 Lachnospiraceae bacterium
GCTCTTGAGAAGGCCGGATTCATCTTTACGGATAAGGAGACCGTTGACAAGGTCGAGAGGATGAAGGTATGTACCTGCTTAAATCCGCTGCATACGGCACTTGCTGTATTCGGATGTCTCCTTGGATATACGAGGATCTCCGATGAGATGAAGGATGAGGATCTTAAAAAGCTTGTGATGGAGATCGGCTACAGGGAAGGCCTTCCGGTAGTTACCGATCCGGGTGTCTTAAATCCCCGCGAGTTCATCGACACGGTCGTAAATGTAAGGATCCCGAATCCCTTCATGCCCGATACGCCGCAGAGGATAGCTACAGATACCTCACAGAAGCTTCCGATAAGGTACGGCGAGACCATCAAGAATTACCTGCATAGTGGACGTGACATTAAGGAATTAAAGCTGATCCCTCTTGTATTTGCAGGGTGGTTCAGATATCTCATGGGAGTGGATGATGAAGGCAGAGAATATGAGCTCAGTCCCGATCCGATGATCGATACCGTAAAGCCTTATATCTCGGGTATTAAGCTTTCCGTAAGCACGGAAGCAGAGGCAGGAGATGCGATAGATGAGCTTTTAAGCGATGCGGCCCTGTTTGGAACCGATCTTAAAAAGGCAGGCCTTGCGGATCTTGTAAAGAGATATTTTGCAGAGCTTATAAGAGGAAAAGGAGCGGTAAGGAGCACGCTTAAAAAATATGTTTCGTAGTTTTTTGTGATAATAAATGGCAGGCCTGCAGACAGGGTGCTCAGCCTGCGAAAGCAAACGGCATGGATCTTAATGGATCTCATGCCGTTTGCATTGCGTAGAGGTCGCGCAATGGAAAAAAACAGACAGCCTGAAGGTCGCACGAGACATCATGAAGTGTATAATGGTCTTGGAGGATCGTTTTATTATGGAAGCAAGGATAGAAAAAAACACTAAGATAAATATCATTGTCCTTAAAAATGAATATGCGGGGATAAAGAGGATAGCAGGAAAGGTTGCAAACGATATCGAGCTTGTCCTTGATACGAAGCCTGTTATCAGAGAGGCAGACCATGATGAGATCTGCAGTATTTTATCCGGTGAAAAGATGCCAGACAAAAATATATCCGGCAACAAAATTTTATCCGGCAAAAGGGACTCCGGCAATAGAATCTCCGGCAATAAAGAAGAAGGACTGTCCGTCATCGCCTGCTGTACAGAGAATCTGAAGGCAGGCTTTGGGACAGATGAGATTGATAAAAGGATAGCGGACATAAGGGGAAAACGTGAGGTCTACAGCTTTTTACTGTATGCCCCGGATGCCGCTTCCTCCCCGGTGCTTATGATACTTGGAAGTGACAAGCGAGGAACGATCTACGGCCTTTTCCATATTTCGGAGCTTTTGCATGTATCGCCCTGGATATGGTTTGCGGATGCGCTTCCTGCAAAGCTTGAGAGCTTTACTCTTTCGGATGCTGATAACGTGACCTCCAAGGAGCCTTCGGTAAAATACAGAGGATTTTTCATAAACGATGAGTGGCCGTCCTTCGGAAGCTGGACGATGGAGCATTTCGGTGGCTTTACGGCTGAGATGTATGAGCATGTCTTTGAGCTTATCTTAAGGCTTAAGGGGAATTATCTGTGGCCTGCGATGTGGACCTCTAATTTTTCCCTTGACGGCCCGGGGCTTAAGAATGCAGAGCTTGCGGATGAGATGGGAATTGTCATGAGCAATTCACATCATGAGCCCTGCCTTCGTCACAGCGAGGAATGGGATCTTGTAAGGGGTGAGGATTCCGTTTACGGAAACATTTGGAATTTTGACCGAAACAGGGAAGGACTCATCAATTACTGGAGGGACGGACTTAAGAGAAACGGAAGATTTGAAAACATCATCACGATCGGGATGAGGGGCGAAAGAGACAGCGAGATCTTAGGGCACGAAGCGGGCCTTAAGGAAAACATTGAGTACCTTAAGGACGTGATCACCACCCAGAAGTCTCTTATTAAAGAGGTGCTTGGCGATGACGCGGAAAAAGTTCCCACCATGCTTGCTGTCTATAAGGAAGTGGAGAGCTATTATCAGGGAGATGATAAGACCGAGGGTCTTAAATACTGGCCCGGGCTTGACGGTGTGACTCTGATGCTTTGTGAGGACAATCAGGGGAATATGAGGACGCTTCCCGATGCATCCGAGATAAACAGGCCCGGTGGCTTTGGGATGTATTATCATTTCGATTACCACGGAGCTCCGGTGTCCTATGAATGGATAAACAGCACCCATCTGCCAAAGGTCTGGGAGCAGATGAGCGAAGCCTATGAAAAGGGCATAAGGGATATCTGGATAGTAAACGTCGGGGACTTAAAGCCCCAGGAGCTTCCGCTTTCATATTTCATGGAGCTTGCTTACGACCAGGAAAAATGGGGGTCTGACAATCCGGACAGCCCTTCGGAGTATTTGGGAAAGTGGATAAGGGATACCTTCGGACATGATCTGTCCGAGGACGTGGCAGAGGCGATCCGTTATCTTCTGGACGGATATACATATCTTAACAGCATCAGAAAACCGGAGTCCCTTTATCCGGACACTTATCATTCCGTCAATTACGGAGAGGCTGATGCGCTCCTTTCCTACTGTAAGGATCTTAAGAAGATGGCTGAGTGCATAAGGGGCTTCTTTGCAGGATCGCGTGAATGCATTTGCGAAGATGAGGACTCCGGGAAAAAGCTTCTGCTTGACTGCTATGACGAGCTTGTGTGGTTTCCTGTGCTTGCGACGGTTAACCAGCATGAGATGATGTTAAGTGCGGGAAAAAATGAGTGCCTTGCAGCTCAGGGGCGCATAAGTGCAAACCTGTATGCAGAAAAGATCGAATCCTGCGTAAAGAGGGAGAGGAATCTCAAGGATCACTATCACAGGCTAAACGGCGGCAAATGGAGCGGTATGATGAGCTCGGAGCATGTGGGCTTTGAGTTCTGGAATGAGGAAGAGAACAGGTATCCTGTCAGAAAGCATGTCTACAGGGCCGCTAAGGAAAGACTTGTCGTGTCCCTGCCTTATTCGGATGCTTATACGATGGGCGGTGACTGGACAGCAAAGAGGCTTTACATTACCGATTTTCTGATGCCCGACAGGGATTCTGCCTTTTTTGTTATGGAGAATTCGGGATATAAGGATATTAAATGGGAAGCTGAGACCGATGTACCCTGGCTTGAGATATCTTTTTCCAATGATCCCTGCCACAGGCTTTCCGGAATCCTGGAAGTATCCGATGAGTATACCGGGAAAAATGCAATAACAGCGATAACCGTGACCGTTAACAGAAAGCTTCTTAATGAAGGACTGCAAAATGCGGAATCAGATGAACGGGAAGCCGTAAGCGGCTTCATCACTGTAAAGACGCCTTTGAGGAAGGTGGAGATCGAGGTATTTGCATATCCTTTCACGGATGCGCAGCTTAAGACCGAACATCTCATTCCCGTGAGCTCTGAGAGCATAGGTAAAAAGCTTCACCCCGTCTTTGCTCCGGGACCGCTTCCGGGACTTAGGAGAAAGGCTACAGAAGGTGATGATATCGGGCTTTGCATGGAGATCTCTGAATATGATCACATTGAGAATACTGACGCCTCAAACTTTGTACTTATAGAAAATTACGGAAAGTACGGAAACGGCCTTAAGGCTTATCCCACTGCATCCTATACGCCCGGAGCCGATGCCCCGTGTGCGGTGTATAAGGTGCATGCCCTGAGAAAAGGAAACTACGATCTTACCATGATAACCGGGTGCTCAAATCCGATAGACGGACGGGGAGTACTTGAGTATGGCCTTAGGGTAAACGATGAAGAGATAAGATGCATAAACATGATAAAGCCCGGATTTAAAGGCGGCGATCATACGGGCGGAGGCTGGTCTGAGGATGTCATGAGGGGTACGCATGAGGCCGTGACAGAAATACACTTGGAAAAAGGGCCGAATGAGATAAGGATCTATGCAAAGGATCCCGGTATCGTATTTGAAAGGCTGCTTATAAGAGAAGAAGGAACGGCCTGGGCTGAGGGATTCTTGGGACCGGTACCCGAGAGATTTAAGAAAGGCTGATGCGCCTGCTTTGAGACGGCTTAAACGGGAAGGCATCCCGGAGGCAGAGGGAAGTATTCTGCTCTGTAAGGATGTGTACGATAAACCGACCATATGGGATACCTATCAGCCCTGGACCTTTAAGGATATCAAGCTTATCTTTTTGCCAGGATCGGAGTTTGACCTGTATCATATACAGTTCACTGCGAATAGTAACACTGTTTGAGACATATCTTACAAAAAACCTTTACAAAAACGTCAAAAAGTAGTACATTTTTACATAGGTACACTAGTATACATGTAAACAAGCTACGGATCGTTCATCGGCATCCGGTTTTTGACAGGAGTTTTGTACACAATGCTCGTTACGGACAGGCTTTCTCAGGAATCTGCAAAAGATTACGCCTTCAGAGTGCTCAGGGAGAATATCGTATCGCTTAAGTTAAAGCCCGGAACTCTGGTTTCGGAGAACGAGATGGCCACCGAGCTCGGACTCAGCAGGACTCCGGTGAGAGAGGCGCTTATCGATCTTTCCAAGGTCATGATCATAGAGAGCATACCGCAAAGGGGCTCCTACGTATCGCTTATAGATTCCAAGATGGTGGAGGAATCAAGATTTCTTAGAAAGGTCCTTGACAAGGCAGTGATCGAGGTGGCCTGCGACATCGCCTCAAAGGAGAGTATCGACGCTCTCGAGGAGAACGTACACCTTCAGGAATACTATCTTGAGAGGGAAGCTCCGGAGAAGATCTACAAACTCGACAATGAATTCCACAGACTTATCTATATCGCGGCGGAGAAGGGCATCATCAATGACATGATGTCGACTATGATGCTCCATTTTGACAGAGTCAGGATGATGTCGGTGGAAACCGTAAAGGATATGAAGATAGTCGGCGATCACAGGGGAATGCTTGAGGCGATCAAGGAAAAAGACAAGGAAAAAGCTGTCGCTCTTGTAGAGAAGCACTTAAACAGATACAGCTTTGATGAAGAACAGATAAGAAAAGGTTTTCCCGAATATTTCAAATAAAGGAGATGCCGGATGGCTAAAGAAAAGGCTTACAAGGCGCCAAAATCCAAATTTAACGCAGTATATCTGAAGAGATACTGGCAGCTCTACCTGCTGCTTTTGCTTCCTTTGCTGTATCTCATCATATTTAAGTATGTGCCCATGTGGTATGTACTCATCGCATTCAAAAAATACAGTATAGTCCAGTCCGTGCTTCAGATGCCATGGGCCAAGAACCACGGGTTTGAATACTTCATCAAGGCTTTCAAATCAAGGGATTTCATCCGTGCTCTCAGAAATACCATCTTCCTTAACTTAAAGGATCTGATCTTCGGATTCCCCGTTCCGATAATTTTTGCCCTTATATTAAACGAGCTTAGGTTAAAGACGTATAAAAAGGTCATCCAGACCATTACATACATGCCGCATTTCCTTTCATGGGTCATCATCTACGGACTTGCTCTGCAGCTGTTTGCACCCACGACCGGATTTGTAAATCTCCTGGTAACAAAGATGGGGTTTGATGCGATACCGTTCCTTAATGATGCAAAGACCTGGGTAAAGACCTATATAGGCCTCGGTATCTGGCAGAGCTTCGGATGGAATTCCATCATATATCTTGCGGCGATAGCAGGCATTTCGCCCGAGCTTTACGAGGCTGCAAGCGTTGATGGCGCAGGGAGATTCCAGAAGATGTGGCATATCACACTGCCGGGCATCAAGCCTACGATCGTGGTGCTTCTTATCATGGCACTCGGAAACATCATCGGATCGGGCTTTGACAGACCGTTTGCCCTGCAGAACAAGCTTGTCATGGAGACTGCGGAAGTTATCGCAACCTATGTATATAAAGCAGGTATCAAGGGACTTCAGTTCTCGCTTACTACTGCTATAGGACTGTTCCAGTCAGTGATCAACGTATTCTTCCTGCTCGGCGCGAATTTCCTGTCACGCCGGTTAGGTGAGCGCGGTATCTGGTAGGAGGTAGTTATGGAAGAGAACAGAATGATACATTCGGGAAAAACAAAAGTCGGCGACTGGTTCTTCGTGGTACTGTGCGCACTCATTGCGGTCATCTGCCTGCTGCCCATGATCAACCTGCTTGCAAGATCGGTATCGGGAACCGAATACCTTATAAAGCATGAGGTATATCTGTGGCCCAAGGGACTGAATTTCAACGCTTACAAGACGGTTCTTTCGGATATGAAGTACATTAAGGCATTTGTGTGGACGGTCCTGCTTACTGTGATCTGCATGCTGCTGTCACTTACCATGACGACCCTGTGTGCATATCCGCTCATATATGAACAGCTTAAGGGACGCCGGTTCATCAACATCCTTATAACGATCACGATGTTCTTTAACGCAGGAACGATCCCTAACTACCTGCTCATGCAGAAGCTTAACCTTTTGGATAATCCGCTTGTCCTGATCGTGCCCGGATGTCTTTCGGTATACAACATGATCATCATGAGAAGCTTCTTCTACGGCATTCCCGATTCCTTGAGAGAGTCGGCACAGATTGACGGAGCAAGCTTTATAAAGATAATGACTGCGATCTATATCCCGCTTTCAAAGCCGGTACTTGCAACACTTGCACTGTTCTATGCGGTGGGCAGATGGAACGGATATTATGACGCACTCATGTATATGAAGAATAAGGATTTCTATCCCCTGCAGCTTCTTCTGTACAACATCCTCAATAATATCAACTCGGTTGAGGTCTCCACTCAGGAAGGTTTTTCCGCACCGGGTCTTTCGGAATCATTAAAGGCTGCGATAGTCATGTTTTCGACTATCCCGATACTGTGCATCTATCCTTTCCTTCAGAAGTATTTCATACACGGTGTAACACTCGGTGCCGTGAAAGAGTAAGTTCCTTACGGCCCGTAAGCTTTACGGGCAGCACCAAGACGGTAACTGCAGCCACAGGCTGAGTTATATAGAAACAACTGTATGGCGGATCCGTCATACAAGACTAAAATGGGAGGTAGCAAATGAAAAAAAGAGTATTATCAGCAGTACTTGCTTGCGCAATGGCAGTTGCACTGACAGCATGCGCAGGCGCAGGCGATGTTGCCACAACAACAACTACAACTGACAGCTCAGGATCCAATGACGCTGTTACGACAGATGTGGCATCTGCAGGCGACGAGCTTGTTGACGGCAAATTTGCCGAGACAAGGCACATTACGGTTGAGGTATATGACCGTAACAACGATGGTGGAACAGATCCCACCAACAACATGTACACGGATTACATCAAACAGGGAATGCTTGACAAATACAACGTTGAAGTTGAGTTCGTAGCAGTTCCCCGTTGGACAGAGGTTGAGGATATCAACAACCTCCTTGCAGCAGGCACAGCTCCCGACATCTGCGTATCCTACAGCTATCCTACAGTTCTGACCTATGCAAACATGGGCGGTGTTGTAGACCTTAAGGATTATGTTGAAGAGTACAAGGATCTTACTCCCAATCTCTGGGACTTCCTTGGCGAGAAGAACATCCTCTGGGATAAGGATCCCAAGACCGGTTCATTATGGGCTATCGAAGGCCGCAGAGTAGAGCAGGGCAGGATCAATACCTTCGTTCGTAAGGACTGGCTTGACACACTTGGACTTTCAGCTCCTACAACAACGGAAGAGTTCCATGACATGCTCATCGCATTCAGGGACAACGCTGACAAGCTTCTCGGCGACGACGCTTCCAAGATGGTTCCTTTCTCGATCAGCTATGATGTAGGCTGGAGAGCAGCAAACCTTATCTCATCATTCATGGATCCCGATATCACAGACAAGGAATACTATGTGAACGGATTTGATGACAGAATGGCTACACAGGCTTCCACAAAGGATGCTGTAAGAGTTCTCAACAATTGGTACAACGAAGACCTTATATGGAAAGATTTCCCTCTGTATCCCAGCGGAGATTCAACAGAGGATGACATGATCAAGGCCGGATATGTAGGCGCATTCATGCACAACTGGGATTATCCTTTCAGAAACGGTGAAGACAGCATCAATTCTAACCTTAAGAGAAACGTTGGCGAAGATGCAGCTTTCATAGCTATCGATCCTTTCGAGAACTCCAAGGGAGAGCATACAAAGTGGCTCTACAGCTCGGCAGGCGACAGAAAGACCTTCTTCCCTTCAACCAACGACGAGATCCTTGCTTCATTCCTGTATCTTGATTTCATCTCAAGTCCTGAGGTTATCAAGTATCTCCAGATCGGTGACGAAGGCGTTACACATGAGGTTCTTGACAGCGGAGCTATTTCACTTATAGCAGCTACAGGTGATGCGATCCAGAACTCCGGAAAGAACATCGACCTTACGATCACATGTAACGGAACTTATTACGGTGACCTTGATCTTGCAGCTCTGTCAATGGCATACGGCTATGGCGATCAGGATCCCGAGATTGTAGGTCAGGCAGACCAGATCGCACGTTCAGGCGGAATCGAGCCCAAGAACGTTAACGTAGGTGAGATCTCAGCTGAGGCAGATGTAGGAGATACTCTTACATCCAAGAGAGACGAGCTCTTCGACAATTCTGTAGTTGCATCCGAGGCAGAGTTCGATTCTGTATGGGACAGCTATATGGAAGATTATCTCTCAGCAGGCGGACAGGCTATCATGGACGAGCGTCTTGAGAAGTGGGAAGAGTACTTCGGCGATGCTGACATGCTTCCGTAAATCAGAGTTATATAAGGAAAAATCCGATGAGCTGATACAGCAGATCGGGTTATCCTGAAATATAATAAACAGTGATCCGGGGCTCCATCATTTGATATGGTGGAGCCCTGCTTACAGTAAACGACATAGTCGCTTACTGTAAGCAGGGCAGGCGGATGCGCACGGATTTTGAGGGGAAACTGCTGCTTTGCAGCCAAAATCCGGCGCGCAGGGCGGAAAGATGCAATTACAAAGGAGGACTTCAGACATGTATACGAAACTATGGCTTGACGATGTGACAGAGGATAACGGCTGCAGAGTAGCGCTTTCAGATAATGTAAAAAGAAGCCGGATCACGGAAAATGCACTTAAGGAGTTAAAAACCTGCAACAGTCTAAAGGATCTTGACATAACGCTTGCACACTCGGATGATGCGGAGCTTTCGGAGGAAGGCTATAAGATCACAGGCACGGGGAAGGATTACAGGATAGAAGCTCTGACGGATACGGGTCTTGTATATGGAAGTTTCAGGTTCATAAACCTTTACCGCCTGAGTAAGGATAAAAGGATCGATGTAAAAGAAGTCCCTGCCTGTAAGCTTCGTATGCTCGATCACTGGGACAACATGGACGGCTCGATCGAAAGAGGATATTCGGGTGGCTCCTTCTTTTTTGAAGATAATAAGCTTGTGATAAACGACAGAACAGAGTACTATGCAAGGCTTCTGTGCTCGCTGTCCTATAACGGTGTCGTCATCAATAACGTAAATGTCAAGGGTGAGGCCTGCAACCTTATCAACGATAAGCTCATATATAAGGTTAAGGAATTAAACGACCTGTTTGCATCATACGGAGTGAAGCTCTACCTTTCCCTAAACTATGCGGCTCCTATCGATGACCCAGGCGTAAACAGTGCAGATCCCCTTGATGAAAAGGTCATCAGATGGTGGGAAGACAAGTTTGACAGGATATATTCGGTGATCCCGGACCTCGGAGGTTTTCTCGTAAAAGCCGATTCCGAGGGAAGGCCGGGACCTTTTACCTATGGCAGGGATCAGGCGGAGGGAGCAAATCTGCTTGCGCGCGCCATAAAAAAGCATGGCGGGATCATAATCTGGCGCTGCTTTGTATATAACTGCATGCAGGACTGGAGGGACTTAAAGACCGACAGGGCAAGGGCTGCGTACGATTATTTCCATGATCTTGACGGTAAGTTTCTGGATAATGTGATCCTGCAGATCAAGAACGGTCCGGTGGATTTTCAGGTAAGAGAGCCTGTTGCACCTCTTTTTGGAAAGATGCAAAAGACTAATCAGATGGTCGAGTTTCAGATCGCACAGGAGTACACCGGGCAGCAGAGGCATGTCTGCTATCTGATCCCGTGGTTTAAGGAAGTCCTTGATTTTGAGACCTATGCAAAGGGTGAAAAACCTTCGGATTCAAGAGTCGTCGATGTGGTGACCGGAAAGACCTTCGGATACAGATACAGCGGCATGTGCGCCGTGACCAACACGGGAAATGATGAGAACTGGACGGGACACGACCTTGCAGCCGCAAACCTCTACGGTTTCGGAAGGCTCTGCTTTGATCCGGAGCTTTCATCCGAAGAGATCGCAAGGGAATGGATAGAGCTTACATTCGGAAATGATGAGAAGGTCATAGGAAATATAAGTAAGATACTCATGATGTCATGGCCTGCATATGAAAAATACACCGCGCCTCTTGGGATAGGATGGATGTGCCATCCTGCGGATCATTACGGTCCCGATCCCGATGGATACGAGTATGACAGATGGGGTACATATCACAAGGCGACCTGCAGGACAGTAGGTCTTGAGAGAAACAGCACGGGAACGGGCTATGCAGGCCAGTATAACGAGCCGAATGCCTCCATGTATGAAGATCCTGCGACTACTCCCGATGAGCTTCTCTTATTTTTCCACAAGATCCCGTATGAGCATGTGCTGCATTCGGGAAAAACAGTCATCCAGCACATCTATGACTCGCATTTTGAGGGGGCTTCGGATGTGGAGGAGATGGCATCGTTATGGGATGAGCTTGAGGGCAGGATCGACAAAGACGCATTTGAGAGAACCTCAAAGAGGTTTGAGCACCAGCTTTCCCATTCGAAGCAGTGGAGGGATGTAATAAACTCCTATTTTTACAGAAAGACCATGATCCCTGATGAGAAGGGCAGGGAGCTCTATTAAGGAGAGACCTGTAAAACCGGCCTTTACTTAACAGCCTCCGGCAGATATGCAGAAATTTGCATAGAAAAACGTTTGTCGGATATTTTTACTCAGGCTGTTTTTTATCGGTACTTTAGGCTATAATAAAATACGGATTAAGACATGGGGCAGGGTTAAGATCCTGCCCCGTGCATTCAGCGTTGTTATGGAAAATGCACTGACCGCGTTTCCCATAATGCTCCGTTAAGGATGCTAAAAAAATATCCCGGGAGGAGATAATTCAGATGAGCATGAACATGCCGGTCGCACCAAAGGATCCCGAAGAAAAGAGACAGTTTTACTATCTGATGAAGGATAAGGGCATCTTTGCATCACCGTATGAGGATAAGGGAGCCCAGGTCATTTTCATGAGCCCTGAGAGGCTTACCGAAGCAAGCAGATTCGTGGGACAGTTAGAGGATCAGGAGATGCTTTTGCTTCTTGAGAGTGCGCAGGGCTTTAAGAAGCTTGTGCACAGCATAGGCATTACGGTTGAGGGATGCGATAAAGATGAGGCCTGCAGCTTTGTGCTCAGATTCCGCGGAAAGACCGATCCGGATGTAAGCGGCAGCGGCTTTTCGATGCAGATAAGATGCGACGGCTCGGAACAGCTTTTTCCCTTCTGCGACATGGAGCTTACGGATGAGGATGTGGCCACGGCTGCGATGATATTTGAGTTTGACAGGGTTGGCGTAAAGGCCGAAACGTCGATGAAGCTTTACTTAAATGATGGATTTACCGCACCTCCACAGCCCGAGGATCCACCATGCGATACGGCATCCGAAGCTTTTCTTTCCTATGTTAAAAAAAGCATAATGAACACCGGTAATTCCTACAGGCTCAGGAAGGCCGTTGAAAAGGCAAGAAGGGGAGAGGATACCTGCATTGCCTTTATAGGCGGGTCGATCACACAGGGTGCGGGCGCCATTCCGATAAATACCGAGTGCTATGCGTACAAAGCCTATAATGCTTTCTGCGATCTGTGCGGGGTACGCGACAATATAACCTACGTAAAGGCAGGCGTCGGCGGGACTCCCTCCGAGCTTGGGATGATCAGATATGACAGGGATGTCACGGATGACGGAAAGTATGAGCCTGATGTCGTGATCGTCGAATTTGCCGTAAATGATGAGGGCGATGAAACGGAAGGCGTGTGCTTCGAAAGCCTTGTAAGAAAGATCTTAAAGAGTAAGAACAAGCCTGCCGTGATCCTTCTTTTTTCCGTATTTGCAAACGATGACAATTTAGAGGAGAGATTAAAGCCGATAGGCATGAATTATGATCTGCTCACGTTAAGTCTTAAGCAGGGATTTACGGAGCAGTTTTACAAAAAAGCGGACACCGGGCGGGTGATGACCAAGGCACAGTATTTTTACGATATCTATCACCCCACAAATCTCGGGCATACCGCGATGGCACTCTGCCTGTCAAAGGGCATGGAAGAGTGCCTGAAAAAAGAAGATAAAGAGGATATTGACCTTTCTCTCATCACTCCGGTTAAGGGCTGTGATTTTGACGAAATCATCCTGCTTGACAGGGTCTCAAACACCGGGCTTGCGGCTATAGATCCGGGTGATTTTGATAGTCGCGATACGGTACTTCAGAGTGTTGAGAGAAACCTTGATATAGACAGGACTCCGCAGTTTCCGAATAACTACATGTATGATGCAAAAAAGCACGGAAACGCATATCAAAAGCCGTTTGTGATGGAGGTGACAGCGACAAGGATAGTCGCGGTATTTAAGGATTCATCGAGTCCCGACGACGGAAGAGGCGATATCTACGCAGACGGTAATCTTGTAAAGACCTTTGATCCGCACATTACGGGATGGCTTCACTGTAACGCAATGATAATCTTAAACGGGGAAAAGCCTGAAAAACACAGGATCGAGATAAGCATCCACGAAGGCGATGAGGACAAGAACCTGACGATCTTAGGCTTTGGTATAGTGCCATGAGGATCCGTGATCTGAGAAGAGACAGAAGCGGGAAGAGCGGAAACGACGTAAAGACAGGAAAGGCCGGGAGCAGCATAAAGACCGGAAAAAAACGGAAGGATGAAGGCTTCAACGAGCAGGTCAGGGAGCTTGCAAAGGACGAAAGGATCCGCAGGATGAAGGAATTTGTCCAGCATGGCGACATTTCCACCTACAAGCACTGTCTGCGGGTCGCAAAGAAGAGCTATGGCATTGCAAAAAAGTTTCCCATCCGCATAAAGATGCATGAGATGCTAAAGGGTGCCATGCTTCACGATTACTTTCTCTACGACTGGCACTCCCACGGGGACAAGCTCCATGGTTACCATCATCCGGCAATAGCGCTTAAGAATGCGGGAAGGGATTTTGACCTTACCGATACGGAAAAGAATATAATACATAGTCACATGTGGCCGTTAACTCTTTCGGCCATTCCAAAGTGCAGGGAGGCAGTGATCGTGTGCATTGCCGATAAGCTCTGCTCTTTAGAGGAAACCCTTAGGAAACACTGATAATGAAAAGCAGGATAATTATTTTTTCGGCCTTTGCGGTCGTTATACTGGCAGCTGCGATCTTAGCATCGTGCTATATGAAGACGCAGGATACGGGCGCAGTGACTGATGAAACACAGATATCGCAGGAAAGTGCGGACTTATCGGACAGCATAGGTGCTGACACTGACGTCATCACGGAGGATCTGACTGATAACGTTTCGGAGACTGACGTGCATGAGCCTTCGCAGGATGATCCGGAGATCTCTGCCGAAAGTGATGAGGCGGCGGTTTCTGCAGATGAGCAGGAGAGCGTGCAGGAAGAGACCAGAGTGCCGCTTGATAAATATACGGGGCTTCTTGAGATCAACCCCTATATCAGCGGATGGCTCACGATCGATGGATTATCCCTTAGCGAGCCTGTCGTATATACCCCGAAGAGCCAGAACTATTTTCTGCACAGATCCTTAGACGGCTCCTATATGGAGAGGGGAAGCCTCTTTATAGCGGTCAACTGGCAGGAGTATTTTGGGAATACGCTTATCTACGGACACAACATGAAGGACGGTTCGTCGTTTGGATTACTGCAGAAATATGCGGATGAGAGCTTCGGAAGGGCAAATCCCTACATGTGGTTTGATACACTTTATGAAGAGAATGAATATGAGCTTGTAGCAGCCTTTTATTCGCAGATAGATGAGGAAGAGCTTGAGACCACGGATGACAGGGATGAAAAGGACAAGATGCTGATGGCCCAGGGCCTTAAGAACAGGCAGAAAAAGCAGGAAGAGGAGATCTCTGCCGAAACCATGAAGCCGGAAAACGAGGCAGAGCCCACGCCCGAGATCACACCCGTGACCGAAGCCGATGTTACCCTTGCCGACCTCGATCTGTTTGAGGATATGGGCGATGCCGATATCTACAGGCAGGAAAAAGATGAGGATAACGGAAGATTCCGCTACTATTATTATAATGATCTGTCCGATAAAGCGGACTTTGATTATTTTGCACAGAACATAAAGGAGAGGGCTCTTTACGATACCGGAGTGGACATAAGCTACGGGGATGAGCTCCTCACACTGTCTACCTGCAGCTATCAGGTAAAAAACGGAAGATTTGTAGTAGTGGCTAAGAAGATAAAATAATATAAAAAGGAGGATTTCAGAGTCTATGAGTGATGAAAAAAAGACGGCAGTCTGTGCCGAGAAGGGACCCATTACAGAGGAACTTCTGGCAAAAATGAACGCTTACTGGAGAGCGGCAAATTACCTGTCCGCCGGACAGCTGTATCTGCTTGACAATCCGCTTATGAGGAGGCCGCTTAAGTTAAGCGACGTAAAGAAAAAGATCGTAGGCCACTGGGGAACCGTGCCCGGCCAGAACTTTGTGTTCGTGCACTTAAATCGTGTGATCAAGAGATATGACCTTGATCTCATCCTTTTATCGGGCCCCGGACACGGCGGAAACTTCTATATTGCAAATGACTGGCTTGACGGCAGCTATTCCGAGATATATCCGAACATTTCCGAGGATGAAGCCGGAATGCAGAAAATGTTCAAGCAGTTTTCATTCCCCGGCGGAATGCCTTCACACTGCGCACCTGAGACTCCCGGCTCCATTAATGAGGGCGGTGAGCTCGGCTATGGCATAGCCCATGCTTTCGGTGCCGTATTTGACAATCCGGATCTTATCGCCTGCGTTACCGTTGGTGACGGCGAGGCAGAGACAGGACCTCTTGCAACTTCATGGCAGAGCAACAAGTTCATAAATCCCGTATCGGACGGAGCGGTGCTTCCTATCCTCCATCTAAACGGATACAAGATCGCAAATCCCACCATCTTTGCAAGGATGTCCCATGAAGAGATAGTTGATTTCTTCCATGGCTGCGGATGGGAGCCGTATTTTGTCGAGGGTGATGACCCGATGACCATGCACCGCCTGATGGCTGAGACCATGGACAAGGTTATTGAATCGATACAGGCCATTCAGAAGAAGGCAAGGGATAATAACGATCCCACAAGGCCCGTATGGCCGATGATAGTGCTTCGCACACCCAAGGGCTGGACAGGACCGAAGATGGTCGACGGCAAGAGGATAGAGGGCAACTACTTGGCACATCAGGTTCCGATAATGATGGACAAGCCCGATGAGCATCTTGAGATATTAAAAGAGTGGCTTGAAAGCTATCATCCCGAGGAGCTCTTTGATGAAAACGGTACGCTGATACCGGAGCTTAAGGAGCTTGCACCCAAGGGAGATTCAAGGATCGGTGCAAATCCGCACGGTAACGGCGGAAAGCTCATAAAAGATCTGAGAATGCCCGATTTCAGGGACTATGCAGTAGAGGTCAAGGAACACGGCGGAGAAGAAGGTCAGGACATGACCGAGCTTGGCAAGTTCATAAGGGATATCTTCAAGCTTAATGCGGATCATAAGAACTTCAGGGCTTTCGGACCCGACGAGACCGCATCCAACAGGCTGAATGCCCTCTTTGAGATAGAAAACAGAGACTGGAATGCAGAGCATTATGATACCGACGATCATCTTTCCTCCGACGGAAGGATCATGGACTCGATGCTTTCCGAGCATATGTGCGAGGGCTGGCTCGAGGGTTATCTTTTAACCGGAAGACACGGATTCTTTGCAACCTATGAGGCTTTTGCAAGGATAATCGACTCGATGGCTGCACAGCACGCCAAGTGGCTCAAGGTCTGCAACCAGCTCAACTGGAGAGAGGAGATCGCTTCTCTCAACCTGATCATGGCATCGACTGTATGGCAGCAGGATCATAACGGATTCACACATCAGGATCCGGGATTCATGGATCATATCGCCAACAAGAAGGCAGACGTCGTAAGACTCTATCTGCCGCCCGATGCAAACTGCCTGCTGTCATGTTTTGACCACTGCATCAGAAGCCGCAATTACGTGAACGTGATAGTGGCATCCAAGCATCCGCGTCCGCAGTGGCTTACAATGGACGAGGCCGTAAAGCACTGTACGCAGGGTATCGGTATCTGGGACTGGGCTTCCAACGATCAGGGAAAAGAGCCCGACATCATCTTTGCCTGTGCGGGTGAGACACCCACGCTTGAGGCTTTGGCAGCGGTATCGATCCTTAACAAGGAGCTGCCTGAGGTAAAGATAAGGTTTATTAACGTTGTCGATCTGTTCAAGCTGCAGCCCGACAATGTACATCCTCACGGACTGACCGATGCGGAATACGACATACTCTTTACCACCAACAAGCCGGTGATCTTTAATTTCCACGGCTATACCTCACTTATCCACGAGCTTACCTACAGGCGTCACAATAACAGACTGATGCATGTAAGAGGCTACAAGGAAGAGGGAACGATAACGACACCGTTTGATGTCCGCGTACAGAATGACACCGACAGATTCCATCTGGTAATGGAGGCTATCAAGTTCTTGCCTTCTCTCGGAAACAGAGGTGCGTACCTGTATCAGAAGATGAACGACAAGCTTGTGGAGCACAAGCAGTACATCCATAAATACGGGCAGGATCTGCCTGAGGTAGCAGGCTGGAAGTGGGGCGAGTAAGGAAAAATATTATAAACGGATCGCATGGAGGAAATATAATGAGCGAACTCTTGATAAACCTGCCCGACAGGGTTGATTCGACCAATGTTGAAGAGGTAAAGGAAAAGATCAATACTGAGATAACCAGGGAACATTCTTCGGTCATATTTGACGGTGAGGGTCTTATGTATATTTCCTCCGTCGGTCTGAGGGTCATCTTAAAGGTCATAAATGATGAAAAAAAGGCAGGAAACGACGGGGTGCGTTTTGTGAATGCCTCGCCTGAGGTATATGAGATCCTTCAGACCACCGGATTTGATTCATTAATGGATGTGAAGAAAGCCTACAGAAGGATTGACATTTCCGACAAAGAGGTGATCGGGACCGGTTTTTACGGTACCGTATACAGGATAGACGATGACACGATCGTAAAGGTATATAAGGGACATGACAGTATCCCGCTTATCATGAACGAAAAAAAGATGGCTAAGATGGCCTTTGTTAAGGGCATTCCCACTGCCATATCCTTTGACATCGTCAAGGTAGGCGATGATTACGGTTCGGTCTTTGAGATGATGAAGTCATCGACCTTCAATGACAGGATTATAAATGAGCCGGAAAAAGCGGATATGATCATAAAGGAATACGTAGACCTTATGAAGAGCGTACACTCAACGGAGTTTGACGAGGGCGAGGTTCCTGAGGCCAAAGAAGTGTTCATGAACTATCTGTACGAATTAAAGGACATTTTGGACGTGACTCAGATCGGAAGCATCAGAAGACTCCTTGTGTGGCTTGAAAAGGACCTGCATGTGGTGCACGGTGACCTGCAGATGAAAAATGTCATGTTAAGTGACGGTGAGCCGATGATCATAGACATGGATACCTTAAGTACCGGATCTCCGATATTTGACCTGCAGGGCATCTATGTTACCTATAAGTGCTTTGAAGAGGACGAGCCCGAAAACAGCATGAGATTCCTCGGAATATCCGGGGAGATGGCCGATCATATCTGGCAGAAGCTCATGGAGTATTATTTCGAAACAACTGATCCCGAGATATTGTCGAAGCTTTCCGATAAGATAAGGCTTCTTGCCTATGTGAGATTTTTATATATCATCACGCGTCCGGGATACAAGGATGATGAGCTTTTCAGAATGAGAGTGGAGCATTCGAAGGCGCATATAGACGAACTTTTGGAAAAAGTGGAGGATCTGTCGATCAGGGCATAGAGCAAGTAGGAATGACTCTGATTTGAAAAAACGGTATTTAGGTCAAAAAAACAGGTGTCCCACGGGATAAAAACCCGTGGGACATCTGTTTTTTTATCGAAGGTGGCAGGGGAAGTCTGTATGGATATTGAAAATGGGAGTCTGTATAGATATAGATAATAGGAGTCTGCATGGAAATTGAAAAAGGTCTGTTTGGAAATGGAAAAAGGCTCTTGACATACTGACGATGCTGTATTATATTCAACATATGAACAATCGTTCATATGTTGAAACAAGCGACGCTAATACGGGCGGATATGAAGATACCAGTGAATTACGGTGATGTGAAAAGACTGCATGCGGGGTCTGAACAGGAGGATGAGATGGCTTTAGGAGATGTTGAATACTGTGAGATCAATGAGATCCATGAGGATAAGGTAAAAAAGGTGAGCATGAGCCTCCCGGAGGAGGATGAGATGTATGATCTTGCCGAGCTGTTCAAGGTGTTCGGCGATTCCACGAGGATCAAGATCCTGTTTGCTCTTTTTGAAGAGGAGATCTGTGTCTGCGATCTTGCCAAAGCGCTTAACATGACACAGTCTGCGATATCACACCAGTTAAAGATATTAAAGCAGGCAAGGCTTGTTAAGAGCAGGAGAGATAAAAAGCAGGTCATCTATTATCTGGCTGACGATCATGTAAGGACGATAATAGCTGAGGGCAGAGAACATATAGAGGAATGATGAGATATTATGTAAACCTGCCAATGAAAGCGTGAAGCAGATAATACAAGGAAAAGAGCGCGGAAACGGTGCGATCAGAAAGAATACAGAATAAAACAAAAAACAGAATAATATAATACGAACAAGAGAGGAAAAAGAGATGAAAAAAACCTATAAGATCGATGTTGACTGTGCAAACTGTGCAAACAAGATGGAAGATGCCGCAAAGAAGACCGCAGGCGTAAAGGATGCCACGGTGAACTTCATGGCTCTTAAGATGAAGGTGGAATTTGAAGACGGAGTGGACGAAGCCGCAGTAATGAAGGAAGTGTTAAAGAACTGTAAGGCAGTAGAAGACGACTGC
>JAILPG010000118.1 GCA_024699595.1 Lachnospiraceae bacterium
CCTTCCTTTAGCGGAGGATGTTCCATCATCTTCTCAAGCTCAGCGATCTTGTAGTCAAGCTGCGGAAATTTACCTGCAAAGTTGAGCGCCTTAAGGACAGACGGACCCACAGCAAAGGACATGCAGAATACAAGCACCATCCTGTCAAGCGTGATGGTTCCGCCAAGCACCATCATCGAACCGAAAGGCAGCATCAAAAGTACAAGACACGGAAGAACACTTGAATATATCGCCATCCACGGCCAGCATACCTTATACCAGTCGAGTGTGAAGTCACGATAACTCCTGACCACATCACCGAAGCGTTTGTAAGAATCTCCGTCCTTGTTGAAGACCTTAACCACCTCCATGCCGTTAACATACTCGATGATCGTATTGTTCATGTTCGCGGCGGATTCATAATAGGCATTCATCTTTTCCAATCCCGATTTCATCATCATGCCCATGGCAAACATTCCCACCACGAGCGGGACGAGCGATAAAAGACCAAGCCTCCAGTTAAATACAAACATAATGACAATGATGATGGCAGGTATCGCGATATTTGCTATTCCTTCAGGAATTGCATGGGCGAGGAGAAGTTCAACCTGATCTATGTCATCCGTAAACACTTTTTTGATACGCCCCGTACCAAGCTCGTCTATATTTCCAAGCGGCTGCTTCTCAAGCTTTCCCTGCAGTGAGATCCTCAGATTCCTCAGTGTGTTATATGCACTTATATGTGAAAATGTAAGTCCCTGTACATAGGAGACCGAGAAGATGATCTCACATATGGCAACGGCCGCAACCCTTATCAGTATAAAAGCAGCATCTGTATGCTCTCCGCGGGTAAGCGGCGAGATTATCTGATAGAGAAAAAAGTATGGCGCGATATTTGCAATGATCCCTATGGACATTAATATCGTGGCCCACACGGTATACTTTTTGTATTCTCCTATGTATGGAGATACTCGTTTAAACATTTTGTTTCCTCCTTTTTTCTTTTAGTTAGCCCAGGCTAACCTGATGTTATTTTTTAAGCCGTCTGATGACGGCTTACAGATCATTATTTCAGCAAAAGTGCATCATCCCAGTGATAAAACCTGCACATCACTTTGCAATGCTCTTCTATTTCCTTCCATGTCATCTTATGTACAAACGGTTCATAGATCGCTGTCCAGAATGATGTACATAACACATGCATTTCATCTCTTGAGATATCCGCACTTGCCAGTCCGCGCTTTTTTGCCTCCGTGTAATACTGCATGTAGGCATCGGTCATATGAAGCGCAAATTCATGTCCGTATTTTTCATAGACAGTTCCTGCTGACTTTTCAAGAAGCAGAACAAAGTCATCTCTTATTTTCCACAAAGTCTTAAACAGATCCAGGATGAATATGTCATTCATATTCCAGGTATCACGTACTTCTTCATCTGTCATCTTGGAAAAATCCATATCCGTTCGAACAGCCACAAAACTATCCAGTATTTCAACCGTATTCTTTACAACTGCACAGAATAGTTCTTCTTTACCTTTATATCGTTTATATACCGCTCCCGTTGTCACGCCGGCATTATCACAGATGGTCTTCAGATCGGCCTTAATGAATCCGTTTCTGGTAAACTCATCCCTCGCGCTTTGCAGTAATCTTGGATCTATACTCGTATCTCTTACGGACATCCTCTTCTCCAAACAAAAACATTATCGATAATCAGATTTCCGATAATCCTTTTATCGATAATGTTTTTATCATATTTATTTATATGTGTCAATATTTATATAGATTATTCTTTACAGGGTTTTATTTTTCCAAAGACCGCTGCATGCAGGCTGGAAAAAACTGTATCACGCGATCTGCCAGTTTTCCGCCTGTTTCCGGATGTTCACAAAACCTGCGTATTTTCCGCCAAGCTTCACCAGTTCATCATGTCTTCCTTTTTCAACGATCCGCCCGTCATCAACCACAAGGATCTGATCAGCCGCTTCGATCGTTGCCAGTCTGTGCGCAATGATGATCACGGTCTTTCCCTTCGACAGCTCGGTCAGTGCTCCCTGTATCAAATGCTCATTCTCCGGATCGATACTTGCCGTAGACTCGTCAAGTATAATAATGGGTGAGTCCTTAAGGAGCGCTCTGGCTATAGAGATACGCTGCTTCTGCCCGCCGGACAGGGTTCCTCCGCCCTCACCGATCACGGTATCATAACCGTCCGGAAGTTCCATGATAAAATCATGACAGCGTGCTTTCTTTGCCGCATCTATCATTTCCTCATCCGTTACATTATCACGTCCGAAGCAGATATTTGCCCGGATCGTATCATTGAACAGATAGACATTCTGGAACACCATCGATATATTGGATAACAGGCTGTCCAGGTTGTATTTCTTTACATCCACTCCGCCAAGGGTGATCTGTCCCTTCGATACATCGTAGAATCTGGCGATCAGGTTGCAGATGGTTGTCTTACCGCTTCCGGAAGGACCGACGATCGCTGTGGTCGATCCCTGCGGGATATCAAAAGAAACATCTTTCAGCACTTTTCTGTTTTCCGTTGTATACGCATCCGAATAAGAAAACTCTACATTACGAAACGCGATATTATAATCCTGCGGTCTGATATCCTCTCCCTGTGCATCTAACAGATGATCTTCAGAGAACATCTCCATCTTATCAAAAGCATTATTGATCACCGATAATACATGCGCGCTGTCTGCGATCGGCTCCACGGAATTAAAGACTGACATGGACAGAAACGCAACGATCAGTACCATAAACAATTCAAGTTTTCCTGCCATCGCGGCATACATCACCGAAATGATCATCCATACACTTGCAGCTTTCAAAGCAAAGATATGAAGACAGTTATATGGAATGAACCCCCACTCTATCTTTAGTGCGATCTTCTTTGCACTTGCACAGGCCTCCGTAAAATCCCTCACCGATGCGCCTTCCATACCGAAGGACTTCACCACCGGCAGACCTCTGGTGTATTCCAGTGCCGATCTTGTCAGTTTTTCATTTTCAGCATTCAGCACTTTTGTATTATCTTTACTGTGTTTGGATATCATCAGTAAAAATACGAACGAGACCAGTACGCCGGCCAACGCGATCAGCGCGCATTCCGGCACCACGATCCCCAGAAAGATAAGAATACACAAAAAATTCAGATATCCCCCGATAAAACCGTCTAACATACGGGTCCCCATATTTTCAAGAGTTGCAAGGCCAGTGGTGATCGCATTTAAGATCGCTCCGGTATCGTTTGTCTGAAAATACCCAAGAGATACACGTTTCAGTGCTTCGCCGATCTTTAAGCGGTCTCTTGCCACCAGTTCATAGCCGATCTTTTCATGACAGCGCGCTTTCAGATAGTCAAACAAAAATCTTGCCAATACCATCAATGCAATGATCAGAAAGCTCTTTCCTGCCGATGAAGCATCCGGAGCATTTCCTTTGCGGATCTCTCCGATGATCCCGCCGATCACATATCCCGCGTATCCCACCGGAGCCGCAATGGCCCAGGATGACAGAAACGAAAACAGGAATCCCAAAAACAGACTTCCTTTAAAATCCCCGCACCAGTCTATGATCCTTTTTACTGTTTTAAACATTTTTATGCCTCCTTTGCACTTCCGGCAGCCCAGTTTTTCGCTCCGATATGTGCCTGCCACATTCTCTGATATAATTCCGATCTTTCCATCAATTCTTCCTGTGTTCCCACAGCCTCGATCCGGCCATCATTTAATACCACTATCTGATCAGCCTTTCTTATCGTTGACAGACGGTGTGCTATCACTAACAGAGTCTTGCCCTTTGTCAGGTTTGCAATGGACTCCTGTAGTTTTGTCTCATTCTCCGGATCTGTAAATGCCGTTGCTTCATCCAGAATGACTATCGGTGCATTCTTAAGCATTATCCTTGCGATGGCTATCCTCTGACGTTCACCGCCTGAAAGGCGCTTTCCTGCTTCGCCCGCAGATGTGTTGTACCCATCCGGGAGTTTTCTTATGAACTCATCACAGCAGGCTGCTTTTGCCGCCGCGATCACTTCCTCATCCGAAGCCTTCGGATTACCAAGGCGGATATTTTCCATCAGCGATCTGGAGAAAAGGAAATTATCCTGTGTTACAAAACTGACGATATCTGCAAGTGTGGTCACTTTCAGATCCCTGATATCAATACCACCGATCCGGATACTTCCGCTACTTGCATCCCAGAATCTTGCGATCAGTTTTGCCACCGTCGATTTACCGCCGCCGCTTGGCCCTACCAGTGCTGTAAAGCTCCCCTCCTTCATCGTCAAGTCGATCCCGTGAAGCACTTCACCTTCTTCCTCGTCATAAGTAAAATGCACGTCCTTAAGTTCGATGGAAAAATGCTCCGGCCTCTTCTCACTCTCAGGTTCCGGCAGGCTCTTTATATTTAAAAGTTTCTGTATTTCCAGCACAGTATACTGCATCTGTCTTAAGCCGTTTGAAAAGATCTCGATCTTTGCCATACTGATGACCATTGACATTGCGAGCATGACCGAAAGTGCCATTTCAGACACTGTCATACTTCCGTTTCCTACAAGCAGGATGCTCACAGGTATCACCCCGAGCAAAGTTGCCGGCATAAAAGCAAATGCAAGCTTCATGGTCACCCAGGTGGATTCCAGCCAGTCGATGACAAAGTCCCTGTAATCCCGGATAGAACCGGCGAATTTTTCATAACTTACACCGGTTTTACCAAACGCTTTGATGACCTCGATACCTTCCACATATTCGACTATCACGCTGCTCATATGTGCATTGGCTTCCTGGTATCTGGTCATATTCCTGCCGCTGATCTTGAAGGTCAGCATCATAAAGATGAGGCCTAACGGCAATGCTAAGAGTGCTGCCAGAGCAACACGTATATCCACCATCGCAAGTGCAGCAAAGCACACGATCGGAAGCAGGATATGTCCGGCGCCTTCCGGGACCACGTGCGCAAGAGGCGGTTCGATATCCTCGATCTTATCGACGATCACGCCTTTGATCTCTCCTATCGAGTGCGCATACACTTCACCAAGCGGTGCTTTCAGGAAGGTATCCGCTACCTTAAGGCGCAATCCTTCAAGCACATTAAACGCAACATAGTGTGAAATGCCCGTCGATATACCAAAGCACACGACCTTCACAAAATAAGCACCAAGAGCGATCAGGCTTAAGTGCAGCACAAAATCCTTTTCGAGGCTTCCGAAAATATACCGGTCCAGGATCCTGTAGACACAATAATAAGGTATGATACCCGACAGCAGACTGATCATCGAGAAAAACACGGATGCTCCCAGTCTTCCGCCGCTGCCCCCGGCATAGGACAGTAACGTCCCAAACCACTTCTTTTCTTCTTTTGACATTTCTTCGTTCATTATGTGTTTTTTCCTTTCATGAAAGTCTTTAAAAGCTCTGTTTCGCTTCCGGCTTACGTTAACGCTTCACGGTTTTTGTTAGCTTACCTCTTAAACAGGCTCACCGCCCGATCCCATAAAGGAAACGGACGGTGAGTTTATTTTTTTATATGCAGTTTTCAAGTCTTCCTTAAGCTAAACTTATCTCTATATCCCCATTAACTGCTTCCACCCCGGCAAAAAGAATTTCTCAAGCGTACTGAGTGCATCACTTGCCTCCCTGCAGGAGTAATTGTGAACTACCGGTTCAAACAGGGCTGTAATATAAGCAGTCAGCAGAAGGTGGAGCTGTGTCGGCGGGATCTTTGGTACTTTGTATCCGGTTTCCTCCAATTCTCCCAAAAACGCCTGCAGCTTTTCCTGTGCCGCCTCGGTCATATCATGCAGGAAGTTTTCATACCTGCTTCCTTTTGATTTTGCTACCAGCAGATGATAGTCTTCCATATTCGGATAGACCAGTTCCCGCATCATATCGATATTGGAATCCTGCCAGACAAGCTTCCCGTGCTCCTTCACCGGCTCTTCATAGCGCATCACATGCGCCTTTGCCCAGTTATTCAGGTTTTCCACCGCCGGAGACACCAGCTGGTCAAAAAGATCCTCCTTATCCTTACAATGCCGGTAGATCCCTGCGGCTGTCATCTGACACCGGTCACCGATACTGCGCATCGATGCCTTTTCATAACCCATCTCCAGAAACTCCGCTCTTGCTGCTGCCATGATCTTTATATGACTGAATGATTTATCTCTCGGCAATACATTGCCTCCTTTTGTTGGCTAACACTTTATGCTAACACCGTTTGCTAACGCATATAAACTATCACTTTTTCTTTCTGCTGTCAAGCATGATCTTAAAAACAGCCGAAACGGGAATGACTTTTGGGTTTATGCGGACTGCATCTTCCAGCTTGCGGCTTCTTCTCTGAGCTTTATGAATCTGCTGTATCTCTCATTGTTTTCAAGCAGCTCTTCATGTGTGCCGCAGTTTATCGTTCCCCCGTCAAGTACCACGATCTGATCGGCATTCCTGATCGTCTTGAGCCTGTGAGCGATCATTATCACCGTCTTATTTTCCGTCAAAGCGTTAAAGGCTGCGATCAGTTTATCTTCATTCTCCGGATCAACATTGGCTGTCGCCTCATCAAGGATTATGATCGGAGCATCCTTAAGGATCGCTCTTGCAATTGATATCCTCTGCTTCTCTCCTCCCGAAAGCGTTGCCCCGCCTTCACCGATCACTGTTGAATAGCCGTCCGGAAGTGACATGATGAAATCATGGCAGCATGCTTTTTTCGCTGCGGCTACAACGTCATCATGACTTGCAGTTTTTATTCCGAACTTTATATTATTTTCGATCGTGTCCGCGAACAGATAGACATTCTGAAAAACAACACTGATATGTGACATCAGGCTTTCCAGCGTGTAATCTCTTACGTCCCGGCCTCCGATGGAAATGCTTCCTTCGTTCACGTCCCAGAAACGGGCTATCAGCATGGCCAGTGTTGTTTTACCCGCACCGGATGAGCCGACAAAGGCAGTCATGGTCTTCTCCGGGAGCTCAAGGGTTACATCCTTTAATACCTCATTGTCACCATAGGAAAATGATACATGATCGATCGATATACTGTAATGCTCAGGATCGTATTCCCTGCCATTTTCGTCCATGACCGGAAGCAGCCCCACTTTCTCAGCTTCCTCAATTGAGCTTGAAACCACCCTCAGGACCGTAAGACCTGCTCCTGTCTGCTCAATATCGGCAAATACCTGAAAAGAGATGATCACTGCCATAAGGGCATAGGTTAATGTCATGTCTTTGCTTATGAAGAGCGCCACCGCCGTAAAAAGAAGCAGGGCTTTGAATGCTCCAAGGACGACTCCCTGGATCTCACCGTAAGGGATGAACAGTCTCTCCATCGCAAGATTGCTGT
Organism: Lachnospiraceae bacterium; assembly: GCA_024699595.1. Next base: position 7,341 of record JAILPG010000118.1, read on the forward strand.
CCCTGTTTCCGTCGATCGCTCTTTTCAGGGCTTCATCACCCTTTCCTGTCAGATTAAATGATTTGATAACACTCATCCCCTGAAGGCTCTCAAGTACTCTGGATACCAGTGCTGCCTCATTTTTCTGCCTTACCGGAGACAGGGCTCTGCTCTTCTTTTCCATGGATGAAGTGATGAGCATATAAATGACCATACCGATAAACTCGATAAGACCAAGCCTCAGATCAAAGAATAAGACGCAGATCAAAAAGACGACAGAATTCATTAATCCGCTTAAGATCAGTACTAAAACATTTGCGCCCTGATTTTCCACCACATCCAGTACTGTAGTCGTGATACCGGTTACCTGATCGAGATTGCTGTCATTGAAATATCCCATCGGGACCTTTTTGAGCCGTTCTGCTATATCAAGCCTCTTGTAAGCACTCATATAATAGCCTGCATGAACGGCCTGAAGATCCGCAGCCATTTTCAGGATGAATTGTCCTATGATACTTATGCTCAGGAATATGATCGCCGTCCACGCAGGCTTCGTGGAATGATCACCCTTTTCAAATGCCAGAATAATGAAATAGATAGCTGCCATTCTGAACATCGAGAACAGCGATCTGAAAAACGAAATGATGATCGCCCTGTAGATCTTATTCTTTTCATGTCCGGAAAAATTTATGATCTGTCTGATCGCTTCAAGCATTACGCTGCACCCCCTTCACTGATATGTGCCTTCCACATAGCGTTATAAAGAGCACTTCCTTTAAGAAGTTCACTGTGGGTTCCAAAACATTCGACCGAGCCATTGTTGATCAGCACGATCTGATCGGCATCCGTGACCGTAGAAAGTCTGTGGGCAATGATGATCACTGTTTTATCTTTCATCAGTCTGGTAAGAGCCCGCTGTATTACGGCCTCATTCTCCGGATCTATATAAGCCGTTGCTTCATCAAGGATCACAACAGGAGCATCCTTTAGCATTGCTCTGGCAATGGCGATCCGCTGACGTTCTCCGCCGGACAGGCGGACCCCGCCGCTTCCCACTTTTGTCTGATAGCCATCCGGAAGTGCAGTTATGAATTCATCGCAGCCGGACGCTTTGGCGGCTTCACGGACCGCCTCATCGGAAGCTGATGTCTTTCCCATGCGGATATTATTCATGATCGTATCGTCAAACAGCCAGTTATCCTGCGATACATACGCCACCTGATCATAGAGCTGTTCAAGCGGGATCGATCTTAAGTCTTTTCCGTCCATTTTTACCGAGCCATCCTTCACATACCAGAATCCGCCGATAAGCTTTGCGATCGTGGATTTTCCGCTTCCGGAAGGACCGACGAGTGCGGTAAAGCTTTTTTCCGGGATCGTAAGGTTTACATGATGCAGGACTTCCTCGTCTTCATGATACGAATAGTTAACGTCACAGAATTCTATATTATGAGTTGTAAGCGTAACCGGTGTTTCCGAATGATCCTGTTCTTCACCGGCCAGTAATCTGTCTACCGTAGCCACAGTAGTTGATACTTTGGCAGACGAATCCGTAAACTGGATCGCAGCAAGTATCGGTCCTACGATACACATGGAAAGCATGATCGAAGTCATAAAAACATCTGCGGAAATACTGCCCGAGATATACATATGCCAGCCGGCCGGCAATACCGTGACCAGTGTGCAGGGTGCGATCGTATAGCAAAGAGCCTGGCATACTTCCGTTTTTTTCATCCAGTAACAGTAAAAGGAAGCGTTTGCAAGTACCTTATCCTTGAATTTCTGAAAGGATGATCTGCTCTGACTGTATGCTTTGATCACCTCAATACCGTGGACATATTCAACGATGCTTGCATTCATGTCCTGAGTGATCTCCACGGATTTCTTGTAATCCGCAGAATAACTTGCGGCTATAAATCCGAAAAACATCAGGCCGACCGGTACGGAGATCAGGCATATGAGTCCCATTCTCCAGTCGATGATCATCATATAGATCCATACCGCCAAAGCACCGATGATATTGGATGTAAGTTCCGGGATCATATGTGCTATAGGACGTTCCATCCGTTCCACTTCGTCAACGATGATCTGCTTTAGTTTACCGCTGGAAGTATCGATGATCGTACCAAGCGGCATTCTCGGAAGCTTTATAAATATCTGCTTACGTATCTCCGCAAGCAGTGAAAAGGTCGCTTTGTGACTGACGCTCAGTCCCATTGCATAAAAAAGACTTTTAAAGGCAAAGCCTGCAAAAGCAGCAACTATTAATACAAGATAATAGCTCCACTGCCTGTTTCCGGATATCATTCCGGAAATGATCTTAGCCGCGGAAACAAAAGGAACTATACCGGATACGACACCCAGTACGGCCAGCACAACGGACGCAAGGAGCCTTCCGTGTTCAGGTTTTGCGATCTCCCATATTCTTGCCATGGGGTTTGGCTTTTGTTCTTTCAATTTAATGCACCTCCTCTCGGTTAGCATACGCTAACCTTTGTCTGATAAAAAACGCCTTCTCTTTAAGCTGCTTAGGGAAAGCGTTTATATCCTAATATCCGAAGAATTCTCTCCACGCCTTTGAGAAAAAACGGTCCAGGGTATCCGCATAATGTAAAGCTTCTTCTCTGGTAAGATCATGTTCTACGGTCTGGAATACCGCGTTGACATTGGCCGTTACCAGAAGATGCAGTTCCTTCTCACTAAAGTCATTTAGTTTCACTCCCTGTTTCCTCAGAACCTCAACGAAAGACATGGTTGTCTCTTCCTCCAGTATTGCCAGATCATGAAGGAAGGTCTCGTATTTTGTGCCCTGCGATCTGCAGACGATAAGCCGAAAAGCGTCCAGATGATCATAGATGTATGAGACCGTAAGTTTTGCATCTTTACTGGTTTCCCAGATACTTAAGTCCCCGTTGCCTATGATCTGCTCCTGATCACTTACTTCCTGACGGATGATCATCAGAAGCCCCTGATATGCAGGTTCCACCAGGGCGGAAAACATCTCTTCCTTGCTGCCAAAATGCTTATACAGTCCGGAGGCACTCATTCCTGCTTCATGCGCGATCCGCCGCAATGATGCATCCGTAAATCCATACATTAAGAATTCCTTTTTTGCTGCCGCGACTATCTTTTCGTGGTTTGCAGTCTTATCAATAGGCATAAGTCATACCTCACCATAAAGCAAACACTGTACGCTCACGTTTATGAGAATACAGTGTTCGCTCTGGTTTGTCAAGCTATTCTTTTTATTTTTTCCATTAACGCTTTTACCTTTATCTGCGGGAATCTTTTATAAGCTGCTCTATCCAAACATCATCGATTCCCCTCTGTTTGCCGCATCATCCGTAAATCCCAGATTCGAAACCAGATGGTTCCCAAAAGATTTTCTATATAACATCCACATGGCGGATGGCATACCTGCAAACTTCATTACCTACTCCTCCTTTTACGTCCCGGCCAGGGGATACATCTGTTTACCCGCTTCTTGTATTCCTCGTATTCTGATCCGTACAGATCAGACAGCCATTTTTCTTCGGTGTTTATAAGTGTTACGGTCATGATAAGCCAGTCGATCACCAGCAGTATCAGCATCCATGCATTATGCCACATTAGCAGTATTCCTGATAGGGCGATCCACCATCCGCTATACATAGGATTTCTTACCCAGGAATAAATCCCTTTGGTCTGAAGTCTGTTCTCCGTAATGGATTCATCCATATCCGACCGAATCGCCCCGATATACCACACTCCTATTCCGTATATAACAAGCAGGAAACCTATTACACGGAATATCAGTACCCAATGATCCTTCAGTATCCCAACTTTAAAAACATATCCGAACAGGATTATACCTATGATATTTACCATCGCCATTCCATATATTATGTAAGGCCCCACTCCGAATAGCGGCAGTTTCTGACCCTCTTTCATGTAATTCTTAAGCATTTTCTCCTCCTTGATTCCATTCGTATTTCATTTTCCGGATATGAATTCCGCCTGTCTGCGATATCCTCTGATCCGCAAAGTCCCCCTTCCATCGTCTGTATTATATGCTATAATGTCTTTTATGTGGCAGATAATAACAATTCCCTTTCTTGGAACAACATTAGGTGCAGCAAGTGTTTTTCTTCTTAAAAACAATCTCGATGGAAAATGGCAGAAAGCCATGACAGGATTTGCATCGGGAGTAATGGTTGCTGCTTCTTTTTTCAGTCTTATCCTTCCTGCTCTTAACCAGACCGAGGACATGGGCAGGCTTGGATTCATACCTGTATCAATCGGCTTTGGCATAGGAATGCTGTTTCTTCTCATTCTTGATATCATCACTCCGCATATGCATTTAAACAGCAGTGAAGAGGGTCCAAGAAGCGGACTCAAGCGGACGACCAAGCTGGTTTTGGCAGTTACTCTTCATAATCTTCCCGAAGGAATGGCTGTTGGAATAGTATGTGCCGGGTGGATGTACGGAAATGATACGATCACTTTCACAGGTGCTTTGGCGCTTTCACTTGGTATAGCAATTCAGAATTTCCCCGAAGGAGCTATTGTTTCAATGCCTCTTATGGGTGAAGGCGTTCCAAAAGGAAAGACATTTTTATATGGGATGCTGTCAGGTATTGTGGAACCTATAGGTGCCCTTCTTGTGATAGCTGCATCCGGTCTGCTCATTCCTACCATGCCATACCTTTTAAGCTTTGCAGCAGGCGCAATGATCTATGTTGTGGTCGAGGAACTTATCCCCGAAATGTCTGAAGGCGAGCATTCAAATATCGGAACGCTCACCTTTGCTTTGGGATTTATCCTTATGATGGCCCTTGACGTGGGCTTGGGATGACAGTAGTTTCACATTCATTTCTTGGCGATCACCGTGATCCAGGGTTTGCTCTTGTGGTGATCTGACTGCACCTTTGAAAATCCCGCATTTTTTAACGCTGTCTCTATCTCTTCTATCGTATGGCACTTCATTCCTTCAATGATCTTTTCATACTTAAGGCTTGTTTCATCCTTTCCGTCGGATTCATTTACGATCATGAATACTCCGCCCGGTTTCAGCACCTTTGCTACCTGAGCAAAGCAGTGTTTTAATCCCGGCCAGAAGTATATGGTTTCAAACGCCGTTGCAAGATCAAACTGAGCTTCAGGAAACGGCAGCGCAGATACGTCACCACGTTTGACCGTGCATCGCCCGCTCTTTATTGCTTCGAAATTGAAAGCAGTCGCCTCGGATACGGATACTTCCGAATAATCTATAGCCGTGACCTTGGACATCGGATATTTTTTCAAAAGCTCTCCGGCATTTCTTCCTCCCCCGCAGCCGAGCTCAACGATCTCATCAGGTACTATCGCTTCCAGATGCGACAGGCCCCAGTCAGCCATTGCGGCGTGACCGCCGTTCATCCCGTTAACTATCACCTTCCCAAGAAAACCCTCCGGCTTTCTGGTCTGACTCACAAATTTCTTAAACAGCCCCATTACCTGTATCCTCCTTATGCCTGCTCATGTATTTAGTTATTTCGGTTTCCTTGCGACACAGTGCAGCCTGCAGAATCCCCTCTTTTCAAACAGTTCCATATAAAGTCCCGCTTTTTTGCATAACTTTTCAACGTCATCCTTTCCGTATATACGCACGTCACCGTGTCCCGTAAGATTGATAAGTGGGATCTCAATATGGTTGCAGAACCACCTTACCGCCGCCGTATTCATTGTCATATCGCGCAGTATCAGCCTTCCGCCGGGGCGAAGGACACGGTATACGCTGTCAAAAAAGTCCTGGACATTTGGATAGTGATGGAAGCTTTGACAGCAGATGACTACATCAAATGACTCATCATCGAAAGGAAGCTTCTCACAATCCCCGACCACAAGCCTCACATCCTCCATATTCTTTGCTCTTGCAACCTCTATCATTTCAGGTGTAAGATCGATCCCCGTATAATGCTTATCAGGATACTTTTCATGGAGGAGAGTCAACATCGGCGCCGGCCCGCAGCCACAGTCAAGAAGATCTGTAAAATCCTCTTTTTCAAGCTCTGCAAGTACGTCGGGATAATCTTTTTTGCACATCTTATATACTCCGCCCTGATCGGTCTCATATATCTTTGCAGCCTTAGAAAACTCCTTAACCGATATGTTCTTGTATTCTTTATCCGTCATATGTCTGCTTCACCTTTTTTCTTACATATTGCTTCCGGTTTTCATCCGGAAGTCATACAGCTTATTTTTTTCCAACCAGTAATGTCGAGCCCGATAAGGCCAGCTTACGGGCTTCCGTTTTTGACATGAACATTCCTTCATCCGTGCGGATCAGTCTGACTTCTTCATACCCCTGTGACTTAAGCTTCTTAACAAATGCCTCCATATCTCCGTAT
>JAILPG010000145.1 GCA_024699595.1 Lachnospiraceae bacterium
GTGTATTTTCCATTATGAATTTGAGTTCATTCACCCTTTTGCAGATGGAAATGGAAGGACAGGAAGACTTTGGCATACTTTGATTCTTGCAAAGTGGCAGGAGTTTTTCTTATGGATTCCGATTGAGACTATTATTCATGAGCGGCAAAATGACTATTATAAGGCGCTAAATGCATCTAATACGGACGGGGAGTCAACGATATTTGTTCAGTTTATGTTGGAATTAATTAGAGATCTTCTAAAAGAATTGTCGCATAATGGCGTAATGAACAAAGCAAAAACGTTAGATGAAAAATTGTTGGATTTGTTGAAGGAAGATGGCAATCAATCAGCTGCTGGGCTTGCTGAGATAGTAGGTTCTTCTCAAAGAACTGTTCAGAGAGCCTTGAAGCGTCTGATGGACGAAGGCAAGATAGAACATGTAGGATCAAATCGATTTGGTCATTACGTCATAAAATAGGACTTGCAAAATGTCACAATAGATGACATAATAAATGTCGTAATAGAAGGATAACTTCCGGTTGCACTTTGGTTGCAAAAAGTTATAAAAAGCAAAAAAATCGCTGGAATAAACGTAAAACCACAACAACATATAGCTATAAAAGAAAATCAATCTTACTAGATGTTGATGCTTTTCTTGAGCTGGAGTAGCACGAGTTGTTGTCCCCGGACAAAATTAAATACCTTCATAAATGTTCATATAAAGATGGGGTGGAGATAATACTTTTGGAAGATTACAGCAAACAGCATAAGAAAGCCTGGGAATTTGATGCATACGATTTCTGGGTAAGAACTGCAGGAACACCGCAGGAAAGGGCTGCCATAGATAAAGAAGATCCAAGGAAGATGCTTAAGCAGTTCGCAAACTACTTTGATTCCTTTTACGGAGTTAAAGTGGCCAATATATGCGGATCATGTGGGAAGAAAGCAATCCCGCTGGCTCTTTTGGGAGCAGAGGTTATGGTATTTGATATTTCCGAAGCCAATAAGAAATATGCCGTCGAAACAGCTGATGCGGCCAGCGTAAACATTGGCTACGAAGTCTGCGATATCATGGAAATCGATATGGATAAGTATGCCGGCTTTTTTGATGTAGTATTTATGGAAGGCGGAATCCTTCACTATTTCCACGATATAGATGCTTTTATGAGCGTGATGAATAACTTGCTTAAGTCCGGTGGAAAAATGATCTGCAGCGATTTCCATCCATTTACCAAGATCTCTGATATCTTGGGACTGGAGCAGCCTACCATGAGCTATTTTTCTAAGGATATCTTTGAGGGTGAGATGGCACACGCAAGGTTTTATGATGACGAGATCCGTAAGCAGATTCCGAAGTGCCATTACAGGAAGTACACCATCAGCGAGATCATCAATTCCATCATTGGGAACGGATTTACCTTGGAGCGTTTTGATGAGCATCCTTCATGGGAGAATGAGAAGCTCCCAGGTGAGTTTACAGCGATAGCAAGAAAGAACTGAGGGATCGTATGGCATCAAGTATTATACATTTGGCAATTACAAATGAATTGATAAAGCGATTATCCTTTGCTGATGAGAACAGACTTAAGTTTGGTTCGGTTGTGGTTGACGCAGGAGGCGGTGGAAACAAATATGGAAATGCTCATATGAAGATAAATGTTCAGGACGGAACAAAGAAAACCTATGATTTTGACAGGTATCGAGAACTGTTTGTGGAGCGAATGCTTTCGGATGACCTTTATATGGGTTATTATCTGCATTTGGTGCAGGATGCTTTGTATAGGGGTTATGTATATGACAGACATCACTGGGATCCAATAACACCGGGAAATATTGAGCGGCTGCACAAGGATTATCAGATTATAAATCAATACGTTATTCATAAGTATCAGCTGGAAAATGATCTTACAATACCTGTTGGCTTTAGGGATGAGGCTATTAATCAGATCTGTTCCTTCGATACGGAAGAGCTTATGAAGGACATGGATTCGTATTTTCTGCCTGTAGATGAAGAGCCGGTTTTCTTTTTCACAAAAGAAATGGCTGATGAATTCATAGGAGAGGCTGTGGAATTCTGCGTAGAAGAGGTTAAGAAGCTGCGTGATGGCAAGCCTGGTATAGATATGCTGACATATGCATGGAACCGTGCAGGTGTGTAAAATTGATGTATTCGCCACGCATAAATGGCATCGGTCCGGAGACGGGAAAAAACAAACTTCTCTGGATGGTGAGAGAGATCGGAGAAGTAATAGACATAGTAAAGAAAAACGGCGGGACAAAAGCATGTACCGAAGACGAACTTAGAAGGGATTTGGTTGAGGAAATGGCAGATGTTCTCATGTACTACAATGATGTTATGCTCTGTAAGGTATTTCTGCAGAACAACTGAAAAAGTCATATTCCGAAAAGTATAAAAAAATATGGAGAGATGGTAAGTATGATACACGATATGTATAGAAATCTGATAAATCCTGATTTCAAAGGCGCGGCGTATGTTTTACAGGATGATGAGGTAGTTATTGAACATGTAAACGGCTACAGGGATTTTGCTAATGAACTGCCAAATACAATTGATACAAAATTCGCCAGTGCATCTGCAGGAAAAGTGTTTGGTGCAGTAGGTATTTTACAGTTGATTGAAGCAGGAAAGATCAAATTCGATGATACGTTAGAGAAGCTGATCAAAATCGATTGGAAAAGCATTGATCCGCAGATAACAGTGGAACAGCTCTTAAATCATACATCGGGAATCCCGGATTATTTTGATGAAACTCTCATGTCTGAGTACGAGGATCTTTGGGTAGATTATCCCAATTATAAGATCCGACATAATGAAGATCTGCTGCCTTTGTTTATAGACAAGCCAATGATGTATCCAAAGGGAACAAGATTTCAATATAATAATACAGGATATGTCGTACTTGCCATGATCATTGAAAGGGTGACGGGCATGCCTTTTGATCAGTATCTTAAGAAAAATGTATTTGATGTATGTAACATGACGGGCACGGGATATTATGAGTTGGACAAATTACCTGCGAAATGCGCCGTCAACTATCTATGGTGCAACAGTGCAGATGATCTGAGAACGAACATTTTTTGTGTGGATGCAAAAGGGACAGGTGCCGGAGGAGCGTTTATTACAGTAAAAGATGTTGCGGATTTTTGGAAAGGATTGCTTAACGGAAAACTGCTGTCAAAGGATATGGTCGCGAATATGCTTAAAAAGCATAGCGGAGAAGGTAATGATCCTGAAGAGGGATATTATGGATATGGAGTGTGGATCATCGACGGTGGAATGAAGCCGGATATTCCATATTTTCAGGGGTGCGATCCGGGAGTGAGCTTCATATCGGAATACAATCCAAACAAAAACATGATTTCTGTGTATGTAAGCAATTATGGCGATAATGTCTGGAAAATAGCAAGAGACATAAGAAATGCCTAAAAGAAAAGGATATGGAAGTATTAATAGACATATTTGTTAAAAGAACTCAAGAAATAATGCAGGACAATGTTACCGGCATATACCTGCATGGTTCTGCTGTGATGGGATGCTATAATCCGAAAAAGAGTGATCTGGATTTTATTGTCGTCGTGAAAGACTCCATTCCTGATGCGGTCAAAAGATCCTTTATGGACATGGTGGTGGAATTAAACAGTAAGGGTCCGGCAAAAGGAATTGAAATGAGTATTGTTAAACAAAGTGTTTGCAAGCCTTTTGTTTATCCGACTCCTTTTGAACTGCATTTTTCCATGGCGCATCTAGAGTGGTACAGAAATAATCCGGATGATTATATGATGAAGATGAATGGTGAGGATAAAGACCTTGCGGCTCATTTTACGATCATAAATCATAGGGGCAGGTGTCCTTACGGTGCTCCGGTCAAAGATACTTTTGCTGATGTACCTGTACAGGATTACATTGACTCTATCTGGAATGATATTGCTGATGCAAAAGAAGAAATTACAGATGATCCGATGTATCTGATACTGAATCTTGCAAGAGTGCTTGCGTATATGAAAGACGGCCTGGTTCTTTCCAAAAAAGAGGGCGGCGAATGGGCACTGGGCATACTTCCTGAAAAGTATCATATCCTGATACAGGCTGCATTGCATGAATATGCTGAGGGAACTGATATATCATATGATATGGATCTTGCGAAAGATTATGCCGGATACATGTTGGGAGAGATTGGGGAGTGCGAAAATTTTTCTTTAAAAAAATAGTTCGTATTGTATTCCGGCATAACTGCCCAAGGAGATGGCTTGATGAAGCATATAATCACTGTTCAGCATACACAATCGATTCATCATATAAATGGAATGGTTGGCTCATGGACTGATTGGGATTTGACTGATTTAGGAAGAACCCAGGCTGACCACATCGGGAAGAAACTTAACGAAGAACTTGCAGACAAAAATGTGGTCATATATTCTTCGGATCTTAAGCGTGCCAAACAAACAGCAGAAGAGATTGCAAAATATCTGGGGAAAAAGCCGATCCTCAGACAGGAACTTAGAGAAAGAAATCTGGGGAAGTGCTGTGGGAAATCTGTGCAGTGGCTGCGCGAGAATATTGAGTGCCCTGAGAAAACTGTTGATGACAGATTGTTTTCTGATGGAGAGAGTAAGAGAGATGCCTGGAACCGACTCAGCCCCTTTTATGAAGAAATAATGACAAGTTGTGATGAAAACATAATCATTGTCTCACACGGAGATCTCTTGAGCCTCTGGAATGCCATGTATTTGGGACTATCTGTTGAATCATTCTATGAAGTGGATATTCATGGTCCGGCGGGCGGGGTTTCTCATATGTTCATTGATGACGAAGGAAAGCATTTTGTGAGACATATAAATGATATGTCCTACGTATTGTAGAAGGGAGTTTTCTTCCGGGTTAATACGCTATAGACCTAACAGGAAGTTGTATTACCTGTAAGATGCAGTATATTATAGAGTATATTACAGAGTATATCATGTATCATTAACAAAGGTAAAAAGATCACAACACCAAAAGCATGAAAATCCGCAGATCTGTCTTTCCTAAAAGGAGTTAATAAAAATGATCGAACGTCTGGAGGAATTTATATCAGGCAGGAAAATGCCAGAGTACTTATAGTGGATGATATGCAGGTCAACTGCTCCATCCTTTCTTCAATGCTTTCATCCTGCGGAATTTTGTGCGATACCGCCTTAAGCGGCAAGGAATGTATTGAGCTTTGCAGGACCAATTCCTATGATCTGATACTGCTTGGCCACAGGATGCCCGGTATGGACGGCTACCAGGTCATGGAAAAAATACGATCCACCCCGAAGAACGAGCACATTCCCATAATCTTTTTAACCGGAAAGAATGACAGGGAATGCGTAATGAAGATACTTGAGAGAAAGCCTGACGGATATCTTCTCAAATCCATGCCAAGGGAAGCCCTGCTTGATTCACTTGACAGATTTTTTGCTGCGGTATCGGGGCTTTGAGCACTTTCATTTCTAGAATCTATATGAGAAACGAGTCATGATGACACAACAGATGAAACATATACGTGAAATGTTGTACCGAAAATATGTGCTCATCTATCTTCTTGAATCATTGGTATTCAGCATAACAGGGATAGTAGATACTGTGGCGGTGGGCAGATTTTCCGGTGAGAACGGACTGGCTGCGCTTAAGCTTTCCCTGCCTGTTTTTGCGATAATGAGTCTTGCGGGAAATGTTTTCGCAACGGGCCTTTCTGTCAGCCTCAGCAATCTGATTGCCAGAGGAAAAAAAGAACGTGCCAACCAGACATTTCTTTGGGTACTTATATCCATTGCGGGAGTTTCGGTATTTCTGTTACTTATATCCCGGGTTTTCAGCGAACCTCTGGTCTCATTATTTTCAGGAAATACACAGGATCCGGTTATAAAACAGATGGTCAGAGGATACATCATGCCGTTTTTCGGATTCTCACTGCCTGTCATAGCCTATGATGTTCTGTCCACGGTAGTTGCGCTTGAGGGTGATGAGATAAGGATCCGGTTATCCGTATATGCTGTTCTGATCACTGATGTCATCGGAGATTATCTGGCCGTAAGACTTGAACTTGGTATCTTTGGTATTGCGATCGCCAGTATTCTTGCCTATACATGCTCATGCCTGATTTTGTGTATGCATTTTGTAAAAGGGGAGACATGCTTTTATCCCGAAAGACTGCGCTATGAGAAGAGAAGACTGAAAGAAGTCTTAAAAGCCGGAAATCCTGATGGCCTTCGCGGATTATGCATGTTCTTTGCGCCCATGATCGTTAACCGTATCATGATGTTCTATGGAGGAACGACCGGATTAGCGGCATTATCGGTTCAGGATGCAGTCCATTATCTTCCTGAAGCACTGTGCGACGGCATATCCGCTGCTGTCCTTCTGTTTACCTGTATATTTGCCGCAGAACAGGATCGTGAAGCATTATCACATGAGCGGAAAATAGCGAGAAAATCAATTGTCATTCTTGTGACATTTACAGCCGCCATGATGTTTGTTTTGGCACCGGTGATAATAAGCCCCTTTACCAAAGACAGGCTTCTTTTAGATCAGGCAGTACTTGCTTTCAGATGGTATTTACTGGGACTTCCCTTTTTGGCGGCTAATCTTGCTGTTATTTCGTACATGCAGGGAATGGGAAAGACCGGTACCGCAACGTGCTACGTAGCATTATATGAACTTGTACTTCCGACATTATGTGCATATATACTTGGGCGGGCAGCCGGGCCGGAAGGGATATATGCCTCGTATGCAGTTAAGGAAATAGTGCTCTTTCTCTTCCAGATACTGGTCATCGGTATCTACAGAAAAAAATATCCCGGCTGGAATTATGCTGAGAATGAATGGGATGAGATACAGGATGAGTTACGTATGAATCTGACAACGGCAGAAGATGTTACAGATGCATCTGCGGCTGTCATAAATATGTGTAAGTCACACGGGATCAATAAAAGACAGGGCAATCATATGGCTCTATGCCTCGAGGAGATCGGGATCAACAGTATCAGCCATGGATTTGCAAATAAGGGTGAAGATTATCTGGAAGCCCGTTTCATGCTTACGAAGAATCATATGGTCCTGAGATTATTTGATAACTGCGAGACCTTCAATCTGACGGATCAGTATGAATTGCTTAAGATGGATGACAAGACATCACATATAGGTCTTAAGCTCGTGTTTGCAAGTGCTGATTCGGTGGATTACTCTCATTCGCTTAACATGAACAATGTTGTGATCAGAGTAGCCAGAAATAACGACAATTTAAAAGGAAACGCTGAATAGAGAGTTTCCCTGGTGAAGCGTACTTAAGAAGACAGATATCGCATCGCGCAAAGAAGTAACTATCCTGGAGTATATCGGACTCGAACCGACGACCTTCTCGTTGCGAACGAGACGCGCTCCCAGCTGCGCCAATACCCCATATCCATCCGCTACCTCACTGATCACCGCACAGCCTACGCAATGAAAAAAGTGTCGTGGGTAATACGGCAGAAGCCGCACTCATACCATGAACGGATAAATGTATTGATTATATCACATGATCAGAATGAAAACATCAGACCGTGTTCATTCAGTCTTTTTCTCTGCCCCGAATAAAGCTATCCAATAGTAGTCTCCCTTATCGTCAATGTAACAGGAGATCGCTGCTCTGGTGAAATCCTCACAGAAGAAGTTCTCTCTGTCCGAGGGATTATTCATCTATGAACTCATAGCTTCGGCTGCGTTTTTCTTACCCATGTATTCGTTTTCACCAAGCAGTCTTCTGCCATTAATAGTATACCAGGGCACGCCGTTTGGACGTGTATGACTGTCACTGAAAACGACTGCGATCTCATACGCCCTCAGAAAGGCAGCCCATTCAAGCTCCTGATCCCACAATAACGGAGAAAGCCCCTGTTTTTCGCGCTCCTCATTCAGAATGGTGAAAGCCTCAGCCCAGCTGTCCCGGACCTTATCATGCTGAAGATAGTATATATCATATACTAACTGATCATCTTCTTCAGAAGACTCATCGTCATCCGAAAGTTCATCGGCCGTACGGTATGCCCGTTCACCCGCAAACATTTCCTTGTTACCGGATCCGCCTGATATTATGAGTCATATTGAAACTGCGGCTGCGATAATGAGTATTATCAGCCCGATCACGATCTACAGCTTTTTATTCTTCATTTATGTCTCCCTTTCCTGTTTTATGTTATGATGTGGTCAAAAGGTGTTTTGCCCAAACTTAAGACCCTTTTACCATTTCATCATACCATAAAAAGGACCCTGGAGAACAACAATGGGAATAGATGATTTTCTTGCAGCTAACAATGAAAGGCTGAACAAACAGCTTATGTTTACGGCTGAGATCGACAAAATGACCTCTATAGCACGAAGGACGATGTTACTTAACGGATCGCGCCGTGAGAATGATGCGGAGCATTCCTGGCACATAGCCGTAATGGCCCTTCTGTTTAAGGAATATACAAGGGAGCCGGTTGATATAGGACGTGCCGTTAAGATGTGTGTTGTTCATGATCTGGTGGAGATCTATGCGGGTGATACCTTTGCCTATGATGCCAAGGGAAATGAGAGTAAGAAAGAACGTGAGGAGGCGGCAGCAGACAGGCTTTTTGACATGCTTCCCGGGGAACAGGGAGATATGATACGTGATCTTTGGGAGGAATTTGATGCAATGGAGACGCCAGATGCTAAATACGCCGCCTGCATGGACCGTATCCAGCCGTTTCTTCACAATACGCTGACAGACGGGATCACCTGGACCGAGGGCGGAGCCTGCAGGGAAGCGGTGGAAAATAGGATGGCAGTGATAAAGGATTTCATGCCTGAGGTCTATGAATGGATATCGGACAATATTGACAATGCTGTAAAAAAAGGATGGCTTAAGCCGTGAGACGGTCCTTAAGAGGATCTTTCGGATATTATAAAAATTCACAAATGCGGGGTGACAGATTTATGATGAAGCAGATAATGATCATTATGATCGCAGCAATACTGGGGGTGATATTTATGGGGTGCTATACAAACGTACCGACGCCGTCAAATCCGGAAAATGGAGGATTGACGGATAATTCCGATAATAATGTTTCAAAGGAGATAAAATCGGATGAGCTTGTATCTTTTTATCTTAAGACTGAAGCGGACGATTATGTAAGGATCGATCCACAAACCGGAGAAGGAAGTCCGGTGATCTATCCGTACGGAATGTATACCTTTGAAATGAAGGAAGAAGACGATAAAGCCGTCGTAAAAGCCGTTTTTGCGGATGCGGATGACCACAGATTCATAGATGAAGAAATGACAGGGGAATATGAATTTACCACGGACAAAAAAGCACTTAAGGAGCTTGACAGTCTGATGAAGGAGCATAATGTTCCGTATTATAACGGTCATGCCAAGCGAAACAGCGCGCTTGGCACATACATAGATCTTGATGCTTCCTATGCAAGCGGTGAGACTCTTTCAGTCTATGCAGAGGGTGGCTATTCAGCAAGACCGACGGGCTGGGATGATGGCTTCTTCATAGCTTTTTTTGATGAGCTTGTAAAAGAAAACACCGGTAAAGCCTACTGTGAAGACCTTGTAGAGGATAACAGTGACCCTGAAGCCGTTAAAGAGTTTTCATCCGATCAGATCCGGGAAATATATGCGGAGCTTACACCTGATTATGACCACTCAAGCGTTAATGATGAGATCCCCTATAAGAGGTACAGGATCCAGTACAGAAGTGACGGGCTCACATTCTATGAGGGTGTTGAAACAAACTGCGCACTGTGGACGGATGATTTTTTATCAGAACAGTTTGACGTATCCGATGAGGATATAAAGGATATCCAGAAATGGATAGAGGACCGCGGACTCCTAAAGTATAACGGATGGGATAAAAAAAGCAGGATCTCGTCCCGTATGAAATGTACACTTCATGTATATTACGAATCCGGGGAATCGTTAAGCATAGACGGATACGGGCAGGATGCCATACCTGCCGAATGGGATCCGATAGAATTTCTTTCGATGTTTCGTGATATTGCAAGAGAGCAAGGAGTAGAGCTCTTTCCTGCAAGAGACTGATAAGCAGGGATCTGCCTGACAGATATGCGGAGGAGATGATCAAGATGGGAAAGCAGACATGGAAGCCGGGAAATATGCTCTATCCTGTTCCGGCAGTAATGGTAAGCTGCAAACGCAAAGGCGAGAGACCTAATATAATCACGATCGCCTGGACAGGCACAGTATGCTCGGACCCCGCAATGGTGTCGGTTTCGATAAGGCCTGAGAGATATTCACACGGGATAATCTCTGACACTAAGGAATTTGTGATCAATCTTGTCACCGAACAGTTGGCAAGAGCCTGTGATTACTGCGGTGTAAAGTCAGGAAAGGATCATGACAAATTTAAGGAAACGGGACTTTCGGAATATGTATC
>JAILPG010000158.1 GCA_024699595.1 Lachnospiraceae bacterium
CAGATCACTGCGGGTAGTCTCATGGAAAACGCCGAAAAAGGCAGGAATCTTAAGATGAGCATCTCAAGATAGGTATACATCGCGCTGCATCCGTCACCGTAATTGGTGGGATAGACGGGATAGCTGCGGCCGAAGCGGTCAGTTCCGAAATGAAGCAGGCTGTAGGCATCATAGCTTATGCCTATCTCATCGAGATGTATGCCTGCGGGGTTTATTGAGAGCCTGAAGAGACGCGAAAACAGGAATATCGCAAATATCGCAAGGAGCGGGATAAGCGGATGATTTCTGATGAGATCGCCAAGAGTTACAAGCGTGCACAGTCCGGATTTTTTGTCTGTTTTATCACCGCCGCCATCTATAGCGGATACCTGTGCCGCGGTATGTTCGGAAAGTTCTTTAAGACCGTTCTTTTTTCCACGGACAAATGCATATATGCATACCGCAGTTACTATGGCGGCCGTCAGGATGTTATATAAAAGGTAGATCGTATTTAACATTTTTCTCCCCGGATTAAGTTGGCTTCTAGAAATTGAAATAAATAAACGGATTATGGAATCCTAATATCAAAAAGGACACTGACCACAGGAAAAGGAATACAAGAATCGTGGGCGATATCACCGCAATCGCAGTCTTTATGCCATTTCCGGGCAGTTCCGTAAGCTTCTTTTTGATGAGGCTTATAAGGGGTGTCGAGCAGATCACGGCTGCGGCCATGAAAAAGCCGTATTCCCCCATTTTTACCGATATGGAGTGATCCGTAAACCACCTGTTTCCGTAGATTCCAAACATCCCCTTTATGAATTCAAGTCCACTCTTTATTGAGCTGCTGTTAAAGATGACCCAGGCAAAGTTTACACAAAGCAGGGTGACGATACGCCAGATGATCTTAAACGGCGTGGGCCTTTCCGAGGGCTTTATCAGCCATTTTTCGATCACGAGCATCACAAAATAAAACAGTCCCCATACCACAAAGGTGACGTTTGCGCCGTGCCAGATACCGGTTAAGAGCCATACTGTAAAGAGGTTTAGGATGTTTCTTGGCACCGATACCCTTGACCCGCCTAGCGGGATATACACATAATCGCGAAACCACGAGCTTAATGATATATGCCATCTGCGCCAGAAATCCGTAATCGATGAGGCAATGTATGGGTAATTAAAGTTTTCGTCAAATCTAAATCCAAACATCCGCCCAAGGCCTATAGCCATGTCGGAATAGCCGGAAAAATCAAAGAAGATCTGCAGACTGTAACATATTGAGCCTATCCACAAAAGAGCCGGATCCGTAACCGCAGCATTTGCTGCAAAGACGTCACGTGCCACAACGGACAGATTGTTTGCAAGGATGATCTTTTTGGAAAAACCCAGGAAAAATCTGCACACACCCTCGGAAAATGAGGCCATGTCTGTCTTTCTGCTTACTATCTGTTCTTCGATCGTGCTGTATCTTACGATGGGGCCTGCGATAAGCTGCGGGAAAAATGAGATGTACAGAGCCACATACATGATGTTTTTCTGCACCTTCACCTTTTTCCTGTAGACATCGATGCAGTAGGACATTGCCTGGAAGGTAAAAAATGAAATGCCTATCGGAAGCGCTATCCCCGGGCTTTGCAAACTGTGACCGGTGATACTGTTAAATACGGTTACCGTGTACCCGAGATATTTAAATATGTACAGAACGGACACATTAAAGAAAACATCGAGGATAAGGACGTTTCTTGCTGCCTTATCCCTTTCTTTTTCCTGCATCCTGTCTATCCACAGTCCGAAGCCGTAATTTACTATGATCGAAAGGATCATGAGAAATACATACTTCGGCTCGCCGTAAGCATAGAAAATAAGGCTTGCTATGACAAGCAGATAATTTCTGTATTTTTCCTTTGCAAGGTAGTAAAGGATCACTACGGCAGGCAGGAAGTAAAATGTAAAGATAAGACTCGAGAATACCATGATATTGCCTGTAATAGGGGCCGGCCGTTTATAACCCCGGCCGGTTAACAATAATAATAAGGAAACATCCAATAAGGTATGTTTCTCTGACAATTATAACGGTCTGAGGAAACAGAAGCAAGATATCACGACATTTTTGAACCTGCTTATTGGAAAATCCGCTATTTTTAAGGGAAAAACAGGCATATTTTCCTTGACAGCCTGCAATATACCGTGTTACACTTTGACTTGAAGGGTCAAAACAGCATGGGTTTTTGTTTTATCTTGGGGAGGATAAATAAATGAATCCAAAATTTTTTGATGTGAAAAAAGAAAAGCAGGATGCCATAATAAACGCCTGCCTGAAAATTTTTGCAGAAAACGGCTACAAGAAATCCAGCACGGATGTCATCGTCAAGGAAGCCGGCATATCTAAAGGTCTTTTATTCCACTATTTTGAATCGAAAAAGGGTGCGTATCAGTTTATTTACGACTACAGTCTTAAATATATGATCCTCGAGCTGACTCAATCGGTCAGCAAAAAGGAACGTGATTTCTTTGAGATACAGAGGACGATCGAGGGCGTCAAGACAAGGGTTATGAAAAATTACCCCTATATGCAGCAGTTTCTTGACAGCATCCGCTTTGAGAGTCATCCCGATGCGCTGCTTGCCATAGGTGAAGACAGAGATGTGCTCAGGGATACCTATAATGCCATCTACAGACAGGCCGACATGACCAAGTTTGATGATTATATCGACGTCAGAAGGGTCATTAAGATGATCGGTTGGATGTCGGAAGGCTTTATCAAGGATAAGTTCAGGGATCCCGATCCCGATCTTGATGAGATGAATGAGGAATTCTCAAAATATCTCTTAATGTTAAGGGATCATCTCTACAAGCCGTCGGCAAAGAGAACTCCGATGGGGCTTTCACAGCCTTCGGGCACACGTTCGTCCTATCTTACGAATAATGATACTGACTCAGATCTGAAAACAGCGGCTTCAGCTGCATCTTCCGATAAGAAAAAGGCTGATGAGGAAGAGGAAGAGCCTTATGTACCCGGATCTCTTGCGGGTATACTCTTAAATGCGAGAAATACCGGAGAGTCAAAGCCAAAGGATAAAAAGACCGATACGGTCAACAAAGATAATGTCATGGGCTACATGAAACAGGAGAAGTCCGCAAGCAGCCTGCTCAGGGAGCTTAACAAGTCTCCTGAACAGCTGTCCTTCGAGGAAAGGCTTGCGATAAGGGATACATCCGTATTCGGTGTTCCTGCTCCCAAGAAAAAGCCCAAGGATGAGGAAGCTAAGGAAGAAGAGAAGGATAAGGCTCAGGATACAAAAGCAGCAGATAGCACCGATAAGTCAGATAAGAGTGCTGAAGCGGCAAAAACAGGAACTGATGCTTCCGGATCCGGATCATCAACCGGCTCAACAGATAAAACTACAGATGAAAAAGTACAGACCGGAGATGCTGCAAAAACCTCTGCATCCGGTGATAAGTCATCTGATCAGTCCGCAGATATCCATGACAAGGATACGGTTATAATAAATGCCGCAAATGCCATGAATGCAGCGGGTGCAGTCGATGAGGATGCGGATATCACGATAGCTCCGGGAAGGGACAAGTCTTCAGACAGTGGTGTTACCGATGAGGTTGCTGATTTCCTCAACAAGGTAAGCACCGGATCCGTAAAGATTAAGAAGCATGATTCCGAAAACATGGTGGATCATGACGGAATAAAGGTTAAGAAGATCACAAGATCAGACCTCGGCGAAGAGGACAATACTGAGGGCGCTGGTGACAGGGAAGCTCAGGAGATCAGGAATACCTTTGATGACAGCTATCCTCAGGATGATGCTTATCCTCAGGGTGACGGATATAACGGTTACGGATATGGAAACGGATACGGGCAGGGTTCAATGGATCCCGATATGCAGGATCTTTCAGGACAGTATTATCCGCAGGGAGAGGCCGCAGGAGGCGGTTATTATCCCGATCAGGGCCAGTACGGAATGGGACAGGGCTACGACTATTATTCCGGTGATCTGAGCTATTCTCCGGAGGATATGGCGGCGCTTGCAGAGCTTTACAATAATGTGAACTTTGATTACGGAAATGATCTAAACGGCAATCCGGGCGGTTATTACGAACCTCAGTACGACATGAACGCAAATACCAATGAAATGCCGGTAAACGAGGTACTTGCCTATAGGAATGCTTTTACCGACCAGTACATGAGGGAAGAGATAGCAAAGAATAACGCAGCTGGGGCTCAGGCAGACGGTCAGGACGAGTATGCTGAAGGGGCCGAGGATCAGAACGGCAAGCATAAGAAGAAATCATTCTTTGGAGGCCTTTTCGGCGGGAAAAACAAGAACGACTCCGGAGACGGTCAGGGAGAAGGCTAGACGGATAGTCTTGCTATATGTAATAAAGGGTTACGGATCCACAGAGAGATCTTACAAAGAAGAGCACGCGGGCAGGCCGCGTGCTTTTCTTCAGTTTTTCCTTAGTTAGCCTTATAAGGATCGTCGGCAGGGTATCCTCCGGCGATCTTCTGCATTGTTCGGGGGATCGCATCCTTTGAATTCTTCCAGTCTGCGTCTTTGTTTCTGTAATCGAACTTGTCGCAGAACCAGGTTATATCCTCCGTGATACGTGAGTAATTGTCTTCACACAGTT
>JAILPG010000208.1 GCA_024699595.1 Lachnospiraceae bacterium
AAAGTCTACTCCCAAAGAAGATGCAGCATCACCCGATACACTGCTTCCGATCTGATCGGCCATCTCTTTTAACTGTCCAATAAAATCCTCACATTTTTTGATCGCACTGTCTGATCCTACAGCATATTTATTTCTTGCTATGCTGTTTATTTTTCCTTTAGCTTCTCCAACCTTTTTAAGCTCCCCTCCGATCTCATCGGTAAGCTCTTCCTTTACCTCATTAAGGGCTTCCTTTTTACCTTCTATGCGATCTCTTTCGGTCTGATAGTCTCTTCCTATACCGGAAAGATTATCCATAACATCAGTATCCAGATTCGCGGAATGATCGATCACGTCTGAAAGCCTTGCCTCATCCCTGCTTAACAGATCATCTTCTTCATCTATGTTTTTCTTATCTGTCGTATAATCCGACACCTTTTTCTTCAGTGAATCCAAAGCCATAAGATCATATCCTTCAGTTTTCCTTAGTCGTTAACCATCCAAGTTCACTCTTTACATCCGAGATGATACCATCAATTATCTCCGCACACTCCACCGGATATTCAGAAAGCAGATCTTTTACAATGTCAAACATTTCTTTTAAGTCATCGTACATGAAGGACAGAGTTTCTATTCTCTCCTCGGGGCTTTGTTTGCTGTGATCATTCAACTCTAAGATCAGGGATTTCCATTCTTCGGTCATGCGGCTGACATTTCTGAAATACTGCACCTCAAATATCTCATTCTTCTGAGTCAGTATGATATCATTTCCTCTGCTCTGTATCAGTGCACGGTTATAGGTAAGGTTACACTTGTCCTGCAGACAGGAGATTATCTTTTTGTAAACCTGTTGCTTTTTTTTGTAAAACTTATTGTCCATGATCATCCCTTCCTTTCCCCCGATTCATACATGTCAGTTATTACCCCGGTTTATTATTTCCGGGAGCTTGGCTAACTCATTCTGTAAGGGTATTACCCTGTTATCTACTATTCTGGTTAGATGTTCTGAAAAATCCGCCATCAGTTCCGCCAACGCATCTTTCATTTTTGTGTAATCATCTATTATCAAGTCGAATACATCGGCGAAATTCAACATATTGGTCTTGCAGTAATCGCATTCTTCCATAATAAGATCTTCCCAGCCGTCCATAACACGTTCCACATATCTTAAATACTGTTCTTCATATTTTTCATTTTTCTCGTGTGCTAAGGCTGTATTATCTTCACTCTCAAGACGCAGGTAATTATACTCCAGATTTTCTTTACCTTCCCTCGCTATGCGCATCTGCTCCCCTATCTTTTCTCTCTTAATGTCAAACCTGTTTTTCATAACCGACAGATCTCTGTGCATCACAGTCTGATATACAGTTCTGACAGCTAACAGCTTATACAGTTCATCATTCATGGGAGGTGTTGAATCGAAAGAATATTCCGCTATCTGTACCTCAAAAGGTTTTTGGATATTCTCATATATACAGAGTGCATGTCCCGGCTGAAAACTTCCCATCCTCTCAAGCTGTACACCGTCGGCTGACATGGTAGATGCAAGCAGTTCCCTGTCATCCATGGCGGTGATCCTGTGTCCGATCTTAAGCGATGTATTCTTGGTTACCTGGGGGGCAAGCGCAGTGGGCAGCTGATCTGCAATAACGATAGCTTCGCCAAGGGCTCTTACCTCGGCAAGCATATCCACAATGTACTGTGTGGATGCAGCCTTGGTGTTTCCTCCCTTATCGTCTCCTTTTTCTGTAGAGGGTCCTATGATATTATGAGCCTCCTCAAGAAAGATGACATGTCTCGGTTTATTCTTGTCAAACAGGGGATTTTGCCTCAGATTCTCCCTGATAAGGGTAAGTAAAAGCAGTGTAAGGAAGTTTCCTGCATATCTGCCGAGAGCCTCCAGCTCAATAACACAGGAAACACGCATCCACTCACCCGGTCTGATGGTTGATTCGGAAACATTGAAAACATCTCCCAGTTCCCTCTTAGTAAGGGATCCGATCCTGGTTTGCAGACAGGTGATCAGATTATTCTTAATATCAGCTTCATAGCCTTTTGATTCAAGGATAGCCTCTATCTTGTCAAACAGCTCAAGTACGGTGGGATATGAACGTTTTCCGCTGTTTACCTCATACGAATGCCATCCATGATCCCTGTATACTTCTTCTATTCCATCCTGCAGAAAGATCGGGAGAGGTGGTACCAGATCAAACGCTCCGTCAAACACCTGAAACAGATTTGTCATATGTTCCGACAGCTTATATCCGATGGGAAACTCAAAAGGATTGATCCTTAGCGGGAACGATCCTGCTGATCCCGGTGAAAAGATCGTAAGTTCCGGTATGTCCGTATTGCGGGCAAGAGCTCTGTATTCTTTTTTTGCAGGCTCTATAACAAGAATCGGGATATTAATATTTTTGCCCGAAAGCTGTGATGAAAGATGCAGCATACTGTAAGTCTTTCCGCTTCCGGGAACACCTGCGATCAGTGCGTGCTTCGACAGAAGATCAAGCGGAAAATATACATCATATCCACTGTTGTCCTGTCCAAGGTAAAGACCGCCTTTTTCATACACGGGAGATGATTCCTTGGGTATCTCTATGGTCTCTCCGGGATACAGGACAGGAAACATCCCAAAAGCTGTAGCTTCTTTCAACAAAAAGATGCTGTTCCACATCCTCATTCCTCTCGGTGCCTCGGCTATACAGGATTCCTTTATCGATGCATCCGGTGTTAAGGGATCAAAATCTCCTTTTTCGCATTCTATACGGTAACTTCCCTCCTCCACGGCCTCTGAAGCCGCAGAATCAAGCAACATTTTAGCAATGGACTCATTGTTTGCATAGGCACTAATCCTGCATAAAAAATGGGGATTCGATCTCAGGCTGTCAAGAAACTTGTCATAGAGTCTGAGGCAGTTTTGCGCATTCTCATCACGGTTTCCTATACTCGCCTTTTCCATGTTCCTTATATACTGTATCTGCGTTCGGAAAGATTCTCTCATACTTTCGGACAGGTCAGCAGCTTTAAAA
This sequence comes from Lachnospiraceae bacterium, assembly GCA_024699595.1. The sequence goes on from JAILPG010000208.1 coordinate 3,012, forward strand.
GTAACAACATAGGCTGCGGGCTTCTTTAGCTTCTGCATCATCCTGAAAAGACCCATAAGTCTTGCCTTTTCATTCTCCTTCCACACACCTACGGTATAAAAAGAGGTATTTTTGTCAGGAAATGAAGACATTACCATTCCATCCTGTTTTACAAGAGAAGCACGGTAACCAAGTACCGGTCCTTTACCGGGATCTGTCTTTTCAAATCTGAAATATGCAGATATGGGACAGGCAAGCAGAAACTCATCCATACAGACCGGTTCACCTTCGCTGTCCGCTCTGAAATATATACTTAATCTGCTGCCGGGATTTCCTGCAGGATTATACAGATAGATCAGATGATATATCTCATTAAACAGAATACCCTTTCTGTTTAACTGCCTGTAAAACAGTCTTTGCTGCCGCATCACCTCATCCACTCCTCCGCTCTCCTCTGCACTATACTGAGCAAGAGTAAGATCGGGAATCTTATTCAGTGTGAAAAACTCTGTACCCATATAAAACCTCCGATACACCGGTTAAACAAACCAATCCTTCGTCTGTGATATCCTCTACAGATTGTCTTTTACGTTCTGTATGATCGTATCCGAATTCTTGATGGCATCCGCCAGATTCTTTAGCAGATCGTCACCTTTTTGTGTGTTTGCGTCTATAGATGCCTTGGCTTTAGCTACGGAATCCTTGCCATATTTGCTTTTTATGGAATCAAGTTTTCCCTTTGCAGTATTGTTATCCTTAATCTTGGTGTTTACATCACTCTTTAATGTATCCCCGCTTGTCTTTGCCGTATCGATCACCGAGCTTTCCACCGACTTGATATCAGCCATAGCCTCTGCGCGGCCGGCTGTCTCTATATCCTTGATCTGCTGCTCAAGATCGGCATCAAGACTCGGCATTCCCTTTAGTCCGTCCTTTACAGTCTTAAACTCTTCACCTATCTTTTCTATCTGTGTATCGCCCTTCTCAATATTCTTTTTCAGGTTATCTCCTGTCTTTACATGAGTATCCATACTTACTGCCATGGTTCTTTCCTCCTTTACTGATATTTATATTCTGCATTTGACATTTTTTCCGCTCATTATTCCCTGTAATATGTCTTCTTTTCTGTATTTAAGCGAATTCTTCCTGTTTGTAAGAACCATCCTCTGGTTTTCACTTTCATCACTGTCCGCTAATGCCATATCGAGCCTTACCCGATCACTGTAACAGGTGCTTAAGGATACAAAGAACCAGATAAGTGAACCTGCAAATGCTATGATCGCTACGAATCCGATAACCGGAAAGCTGACTATCATCAGGATAAGGGTTAAGATCATTACTATCGTTGACAGGATCAGCCTCTTTTTATGATCCTCCATCAATAATGTTCTTCCCGGCCGCACTACCGATCTGAGGGATGAGATTTTTTTGTCTATTCTTTCACCCTCAGTTTTCATTCCTTCATCAAGCCATTTCTCCACCTCGCTTTTTTTTATTCTCTCACCCGATGCTCTTAAGAAAGCCGGACATACCTCAAATCTCCCCTTCCATTTCAGACAGAAGTATCCCGATTCATACATGGGATAAAATCCGGTCACATCACTTAAGGGTTCCGTGCTCTCTGCGGTATAGGGATTATCAATCGTATTCTGTACAAACAGCTGGTAATCCGAAACCATTCTGCTCAGGCTGTCATGTAATTCTGCGATGCTCCTTGCAGTATCAACGGAAGCATTCATAAATCGCTCATACAGATCCTTATTAACCAGGGAGTTAACCTTATAATACCTTACATTACTTATTAACCATACAATGGGGGATAAATCTCCGAATTTTAAAAATATTTTCCGGATCTTCTTTTTCTCTTCATCGTTATCCGCACAGGCTTCGCAGATCGTGAGAAATACTATAAAGGCTCTGTCAGGATCCTGCGCTATTCTCCTTTGGGCTTCGTTTAAGGCTTTTTCCATGCCGCGTGCCCAGAGCCAGGCCTTGAATGATTCATTTTTCATGATCTCAGCCGCATTTTGTTTAAGCCAGGATACCCTTCCCGGATCATCCGAAACAAGATCGGAAACCCTTTTATATTCCTGTCCGTTTAGCTTAAAGGTTCTGCTATTATCTTTGGTAAAGAGCATCAGACACCTGCCTGCTCCCTCTCCCGGTTCCCTCTTTTCAAGTTCTTCAAGCCCGCGGATTTCCGAAATATCGGAAAAAACAGTTATTCCGGCCTTTTTACGGCAGGATGCATAATATGAAAAGCAGTCGTATTTTAGGATCTCCCCCAACGCACCCTTAAGTGCCGGATTCTTTCTTATCCCAGCCGCAAATTCATCGGTATCTGCATAGAATCTGTTATTCCAGTAAAAACCATCCGTGGTCGGATCTATCGCATAAATGAGTTTAAATACCTTTGCATTAAACGGATCACTTGCAGGAATGAGCCCGGGATCAAAAGAGCTTCCGGCATGTTTCTTAAGAAAAGAAATGAGACGGTCAAGATCTGCATCCGTAAGTTTTCCTGCATTTTCGGCCAGGTTTTTTACTATCATCCTGTCATTGAAACAGCTGATTCCGTTTATGACAAAAGGAACGTAATATTTATAATCTATCCTGCCGTTTTTTCGTACAATGGGGATATGAACATCATTAAGCAGACATCTCACCTCACCGTATGCCCATCTATTATCGGGATCAGGCAAAAGAAGCCCAAGGATCAGGTAGTAAAGCTTATCGTCCAGACTGTACCGATCATATGTGGTGTTCCTCAGATAATCAATATCTACACCCGGTATGCGTCCGGATTTTAATTCATTGTACAAAGTATCCCGTGAGATATTCTCAAATACATTCTTCCCTTTCAGTACATTAAGAAGGGTTATACCTAAGGAAAAATAATCCGATGCCACCCCATAACCTCTTTTTTCGACCTCGGGCGCAATATATTCACCTTTCTGCCCATACCCCGGTTCCCTGAGGTATTCGGCTTTTTTACCAAGATACAGAAGATTTCCAAAGCCGGAGTAATATATGGTCTGCGTATCAGGATCAAACAGGATATGTTCCGGAGCGATATCCCTGAGAACCACCTTTCTCTCATGAAAAGCATGCATCACGAAAAGGATCTGCGGAATGATCACAGATCTGATCGTTAGTGAGGATACGGTCTGTTCAGCAAGGCTTTTATAGGGATAGTTTTCCAGGACAGTGAAAAAACGATTCTCATAACTTCCGGTATCCACTAAGCGAACGATGCCTTTTATCCCCGTCTGAAGACATTTTTCCAAAAGGTCTCCGTTAACGGAGTTGTCACCGTCATAGAGCTTCAAACGGTATTTTCTGTCACGGTCATCCTTAACGATCACCGATATGGAGCGGTCGCTTATGCTGAGAAACTTTAATACCTCATATTTGGATTTTTTTCCGGAAAGCATTGTTTTCGAAGGTAATGAAACTCGCATATCTATGTTTAATGTTTTTAGGCTTTTCTCACCTTGATCATTGAAGTACCGTTTTCCCTGTAAATATGTTCCACGGGAATATTCTTATCATGGATTTTTCCTTCGTCAAACATATATCTTGCCAAAGGGTTTATTAACATTTCCTCGATCATATTTCCTATGCCGCGTCCACCCTGACCTTTTGGCAGATCGGCTAATGCCATCTCAAACAGCTCGTCCTCTGCCTCTTTTGACAACTCCAGGTTGATATGCCTTTCGGCCAAGAGATATCGTTTGATGTTATTCACCTGTTTTTCAATGATGGGTCTTATACTGTCCTCACGGATATAGTTAAATACAAGGATATTATTACCGATACGGTTTAACAGCTCCGGGCGGCCAAGCTCTTCATTGAAATAATTCCTGACTCCGTTTAAGATCTTGTCCCGCACGACCTGATAGTCCGTATCCTCTTCAAAACTTACATTGGGGATCCTTACGTTCGGATTAAGTTCTGATCTCCTGGTGATACCGAGATTGCTGGTAAAGATGATGAGACAGTCCTGAAAATATACTGTATCGCCCTTACCGTCAGTGATACGCCCGTCCTCAAGTATCTGCAAAAACTTATCAAGAACGGAAGGATGAGCTTTTTCGATCTCATCAAACAGAAGTACCGAAAACGGATGCTCCCTCACGGCATTGGTAAGCTGTCCTCCCGCTTCATATCCCACATATCCAGGAGGTGCACCAAGAAGTCTCTGATCGGACTGTTCCTGCCTGTACTCACTCATATCAAAACGGATCATATTTCTCTCATCCAGAAAGATCAGTTCCGTGAGTGCCTTTGCAAGCTCTGTTTTACCGGTTCCGGTGGGGCCTGCAAGAAACAGTATCCCTCTTGGCTTTGAAGAGGAGCTTGAATGCTGCAGTCCCGACATACCCATTGCAGCTCTCTTTACTATATCAATAGCATCTTTAACGACTTCATCCTGACCGAGTACTCTTTTTTTTATCTTTTCTTCGGATTTCTGGAGTCTGTCAGAATCAAGCTTCATCCACGGATTTTCCGTCACCCCGTGTTTATACAGAAGAATGGCCTTATCGACATTGTTTACATCAAGACCGCTGATCCTTGAAAGCTGAAAGACCCTTGCGATATCCTGTGTGGTAAAACCTTCGGCTGCGCCTACAAAAGTGTCCTTAAAATGGGTCCTTTCATCTTCCGAAGCTTCCGTATAACCCGGATAGCTTGCAGCATATCCGTCTATAATAAAGCTTCTCATACGATAATCGGGTCTGGGTATCTCTATGTTCTTAAAAGAGGGATGAGAAAGATAATACCAGGCCGGAAGATCGTTTATCTTATCGGCTATCAGAAACAGTTGATTTGAAAGGACAACGGGGCTTCCTCCTTTTGGATCTTCGATCCTGTTCTTCTTTGCGTTTACCGCACCTTCTTCAAGGTGCATGAACGTCATTCTCTCGTTTATATCAAGATCATCGGGTCTTGCCGACATTCTGGATGAAAAGCTTAAAACCATGGCTACGGGTGTAGTGGAATTCATCATTATAAGACTGATTATATTTGCAGCATCCTCGATGCTTTCCGGAGATAAGGATATCTGTCCCTGGGCATTCCTTCTCCGTATCAGGTTAAGGGTGCCTTCCTCCCGGTTTTCGCGTTCTCTCTTTTCCCGATCAACGGTTTTTTCGATAAGATCTATAATGTCCGTCTTCTGATCAAAACCGGCCTTATCATGAAATCCTTCCACGGGATTATAGAAGATGACTCCATTATATCCGAGACTCTCACAGGTCTTTGCAATATACATCTCAAGAGAACAGAACCCCCTGATCCTGTCTTCTTTTTCATCTACAACGGGATACTGGTCATTAATGTTTCCCGTTAAGACGATGGTATTCACTATCCTTGAAAATACCGCAAGTTCCTTTTGCCATTTACTCTTTTCCATAAGTCAATTCCCTGTGTCTTTGTTATGAATCCCCACTGAAACGGTTTTATAATCATAGGTAAAATTCTGTATCTGTCTCCCTTTTTTTTGGTATTCATCATACTTTTTTGAAAGAGATGCGTTTAAGATATGTATCCTCTGATTTACGGAGCCTCTGAGTGCGGATCTTCCATCGTTTTCCGAATCTATATATTCTCCGTCCACCAGTACATCGGTAATGTCTAATAGTCTGTTCTTTATGGGATCTTTTCTGATCTCTTCTATCCTGTAACCGGAAAAAACAAGAACATCCCTGTCCTGTTTTATGTCTGCAAGAAGCTTAAAGAGCTCTTCCGCCTGATCAAAGGGTTCCCCGCCGGATACGGTGATACCGGTTACTTTTTTTAAGTCGATCTGGGATGTGATCATATTTTGAAAGGTTTCCGCATCGACCTGCTGAAAGGGTTTTCTCTCCCAGAGTTCCGGGTTTGCACATCCCACGCAGCGTCTGCTGCATCCCGATACCCATATGACAAGTCTGTCTCCCGGCCCAAGTGAGGTCACCGGAAAAAGAATTCTGTCGATATACACTCTGTCTTCCTTTTAATAAGCCTCCGTTATTTCTACAAAGATATAATACCCGTCAACACTTATAAGGTTTCCGTTTTCAAGCTGTCTCTCGATCTGCCTGTTTACGTGGTAGCCTTCTATCACGGCCTCTCCGGAAAGAACTTCTGCATACCATCCCGTGGGAGCCCTGGATATCTTGATCTGTGTTTGAATACTAAGATCCTTTAAGACAGTTCCGTTTTTCCCTATAACGCCTCCGGAGGGGGCAACCTCCTCAGGTTTATGTCCGTCCGCATTATCTACTTTAAGTCTCAGTATGCTGTCGTTATTCCCTGGAGATGTGTTCCCTTTATGCCCCACATCATTTCCGTGAGTATTACAGATGTCATCCTTCCTCTCCGTTTTCTCTGCCGAATCAGAAATACCGTTATTACCGGTATCATTACCGGACGATATGATCTTTTCTGCCTCACTTCTCTTAATGATCTTATCCGCAATAATATCAAAGCTGTATCCACAGCCACAGAAAAGAGGCAACATGCCGTTATCAACGGCTGTCACCTTTAAACACTGCGGGCACACCACCACATCTTCATCACCGGCAGGGGTTATGGCAGATTTACCAGCTGCCGCTGAATCATTTATCTCCCATATGGTTTTTTTTCTTTTTTGTGACTTATTTCTGCCTAAGTACTCTCCGCATCGAAGACAGTTTATCTGACCGGCAGGATTCTCATGATTGCATTTTACGCATCTTATTGTTCCCTGCACGTCTCCTTGCCCTCCTGTCTATCTTCTTTGATCTCTTATCATTTCCGCTGTCTGAAACGGATACATTTCCGTTACCTATATTAACCTTGTAGGTATGATCTCTGTTTGGAGACCTGTAACTCTTCTGTTTCAGGTACACTCCCCTTTCGGCAAGAGCTTTCACAAGCTCTTTGTGACGGGAGCAGAAATCTATCTGACTCTGATAGCTGAATTCACGGTCATTATCCGTAATCTCACCGGAATCACCGAGAACCGTCATTCTCATCATGACTGCTCCGCTCTCATCGGTATATACATCTATGCCCGCATTTTGGGAATTGCTGTAAAGACTCCTTTCCGTTTCTCCGAGATCCTTTTTCTTCATCACGCTTGATGTGACCAGTGAATATCCCATATCTGCCATCACAGCATTTATCTGGTCTGCTATATAATCCATCTCGTCTCTTTTCCTGTATTCCTCCCTGAGGTCACAGACAGCTTCATCAAGCTCTTCATATGAAGCAAAATCACCCGGGTCTGAAGGATCCGTCTGAAGAATGGAACAGAGGGAAAGGTATTCATCATATTTGTCGTAGTACCGCCTGGATTCGCGGACAGCAGATTCCTCTTCATCATAAAGTCTCTGAAGGGTCTTTTTTATCTCTGATTCGTTAAAGGTCTTTGCATTAAGCAGATTCTCAAGCACTGAAACAGCATCCCTGTAAAAATCCTTCATTCTGGCTGAGCTGCCGTCATTTATACCGTGTCTGTACTGACTTATGGTATCACGGATGGTTTTTCTGAGACTCTCCTCAGTGTAATTACAGGAAAAATCAATACGAACAGCCTTTATATCTCCTGTCTTATCCTTAAGTGAAGAAAAAATACCCTGTAACACAGCATTATTGCCCGAAGCCACGGAATCATTGCCGGTTCTCTGAAGTCCAATATTAAGGACATTTTCAATTTTACCCGAGCATTCCCTCAGCCTGTTTTCTACTGATTCGGATGCTCTAAGATAAATGTCCGGATCCGATGAACGGATATCCTGCGTTTTAAGATCTGCAATGAGCTCATTGAGCTTTGACTTCGTTCCCTGCCTGTAAGGAGCACCTACATTATTTAACAGATTCATGGCACGGCTTATAAGATCCTTTACCTTTGAACAGCTGTTTAAATACGTTAACCGCGCCTCTGTAAGCTTTCTTAAGGCTTCCTGTCTCTCACGCTCAAGCTGTTCCTGTCTCCGTCTCTCTATCTCGGCTGCGCTCAGTTTCGGACCGCTCATTATTTATCCTCGCTTATTTGGGGTCATTAGAAAACTTACTGAAGAACTCATGCAGTTTACCGGTCTTCTTTCCATTCACCGCATTTAAGTTTCCTGCTTCTTTTTTTGAATCCCGTCTGTCAATATCGTTATTTCCGATCGGAATGAGCTTTACATCAGGATGCCTTGATCCTTCAGGATCACCTGTTTCACTGTCTTTTATCGTGTCAGTATCAATGTCGGAATCATCGATATTTCCGTCTTGATCATCTGATTCTGTAAATACATTTCTTTCTGAAGAAACATCCGTATCATTATCTGTATCCGCTTCTTCATCTGTATCTGTTTCTGTATCTGCATGAGCATCTGTATCCGCATCGGCATCACCATCCGTGCCATCATCTTCAGAAGCTTTTGTATTATCACTCTCCGATTTAATTCCAAAAGGATCATCGGGATCTATATTTGTATCGGTATCAGATATGTCCGTTTCAGCACTTCCTTCGTCTGCATCTTTCTGATCCTTATCGGTCTCTTTGCGTGTACGGATTATGGCTTCGTATTCCGCATCCTCCGAAAGATAGGATTCATCCACTTCGGATATTTCCGGAATACCACAGGTCTTAGGATCTCCTCCCGCTCTGAGTACATAATCTCTGCAGATTTCAAGCTTTTTTTCGTAAGCAGCCTTTTTGTTTTCCTCATTTTCAACGATCGTACGAAGGATCTTTTTAAGCTCCTCTACCTTTCCCTTCGCCTCGAGCCACAAGGATGTGGAGTCCTTGCCCTTTAATGATGATGAGACCTTCATTTCTGCCTCATCGATACTGTCTATGACTCCTCTTTTTCTTTTTTCATAATCATCGATCACGGATCTGTACTCATTTATCGTTTCGTCATAGAGTCTTTCAGCCAGTTTCAATACAAGCTTAACCTTTGGTATCTCTTTATCCACACGATAAATACCGGCAAATGAACAATCATCCTCTGCTCCGTGTCCCTGATCCGCATAATAGGCAACAAAGCTGTCAAGATACTTCTGCTGCGCCTCATTTAAGCAGGCCGTCATGTTATTTTCATCATCTAATGCGGCAAATTTGCTCAGAACCGTATAAATGCTTTCCCTGTACTGAACATCATCCACGCTGTCCCCTATTCCATCGGATGACAAAATGACAGCTGTCGGATTTGAATTATACATCCCGCATCTGAATGCCTTCTCTCTTACAAACAGATCATCATTACAGATCGAAGCAGGCTCACCCATATCTCCCTTCTCATCATGCGGGAGTGGTTCAATATAGGTTCCGTCGTCTGTTATGCACAAAACGATACCGTCTCCTATATGCATGACAATAAAGAGATCCTTACAGATTCCTGCCGCAAGGAAGGTCGCTCCGTATATGTTCTTTAATCCTTTTCCCGATTTGTAATAATCTCTTACCCTGTCGGACAGCGGAGCAAGTTCATCCTCAGTAAACGGATTCTTATCAATATCATCGGCGACCTTATTGTCCCAGCATTGCTTTATGCTCTGCTTTAATCTTTTAATCGCGTTTTCCGGAAGGTCGGAAAATGACAGTCCCTCTTCTATGTACTTTTCAAAGAACGACGACAGCATTTCCTTAGCTGCCTCACATCCTAACAAAGCCCCTTTACTGCTTCTGAAGCAATTTTTATCACTGTGCCCGTCACATGCCGCAGCTATATAGTATCTTTCCGATCCGTCATTACATGAAAGTGAATGATCCTCACAGACCTGATCATCTTTCACATGTGAATAACCTATATGAAAACTGTCAAATGCCCTGTATTTCATATTTATCCCTCACTGATCAGACAAAGATTATGTCGCCGTCATTGATGTCCTTTTTGGGATCAAAATCACCAAAGCCGCCAAAGCCACCTCCGTTATTTCCGGCATTGTTATTTGATCCTTCATTTGATCCTTCTTCTGTGTCAGACTCTTCATCCGCTACTGCATGCCTGGTCTGAACCTCTATCGTATGAAGGGTTTTTGCCTGTACTTCTGCCGCTATGGTCGCAGCATCGGCAGCATCAATGATACCTTCTACCGGATCAGATACAAACCTGCTGACAGCCCGTCTGGCCAGATCATTATTAATCGCTTCATCACCCATAAGTACGGCAAATCTCTGAGATTTAACAAACCATCCGTTCTTAAGCAGCCTGTCTATAGCGGCCTCATAATCACCGACATCCGTGGGCTCTCCGTCTGTCAAGAACATGATATACGGTGCCGCGATCTTTCCAACATGCGCCATAAATTCACTTCGTGTCAGTTTTTCGTTAAGCTTGTCAAAGGCTTTGCCGTACATTGTCTGATATTTGGAGCAGTCAATGTCTTCGTGATTATACTCCATGATCGGAGTGGGGTCCACGATCCATCTCGCATCATAATCAAAGGTCATGATAGAGATCCTCAGCTCAAACTTGGACATACAATCGATCTGAACCTGTCTGAGAGCCGGTATCATCTGTGTCAAAGCATCATTAACAGCCTCTATCCTCGATTTTCCGTTGGTTTGTAATATCATACTTCCGGAAACATCAATAATAAAAATGATATTTAACAGTTTATTGGATCCTTTTGTCGACAGTTCATCCATGCCTGGTGTGTATACACCGGTTTCAAAAATATTATCATTTGCCATTTCTTCTTTTCCGCTTTAAAACGTACTTCCTCCTTTTCATATTATATTTTTAATCAAACACCGAATTCCTGTTTATATCCGTAACCGGAGCCTCATGCCCCCGATCATCCGTAAGTTCACGGCAGATCTGATCGATCCTCGTGGCAAGCTCTGACAGTTCAATTATCCTGTCAGCCCTGAAATCGGCAAATTCATCAAGATCTTCACGGTTCCAGAGATTTTCATCCCGTTCCACACATGCAACGAATCTGTATGCTTTCCTGAAAAGATCCAGGGCTTTGGCTTTTTCAAGCTTTTCCTGATAAGTCATGCTGTCAATGGCTTTTCCGTCTGTGATCAGTATAAGCCCTGTATTTTCCGTGTGGCTTTTCCCGGATAATCCTATGATCCCGTCATACACAGCCTCAAATCTTGTCAATTCATAAAATCCGTTTTCGGATTTCACCGAAAAGACCGGAAAGGCATCATTCATTACATCTCCAATATAACAAAGCGATGTCGGTTTACTGTCAAAAGTCATATAACCGACCCTGATCTGTGTACCCGATCTTTCAATATTTCTTCTGATCATGCTGATACATTCCATAAGGGCAGTGTTTACCGCAGCGATCCTGTTGCTGTACATACTCCCGGATGTATCAATGATAAATATCAGTTCCATTTTTTACCCTGCTGTTCTGATTAAATAATTTCATTATCATCAAACGGATTAGTAATAATCGAATTATCCTTGAACACATCATTATCTGAGGTATTATCCGAATCAGAATATCCGCCTTTTGAATCATCATCCTGATCATCTGTCCCGGAATCATTCCCCGTATCTGAGGAGTTATCAGTCTGTCCTATAGGAGCATCAGTCTGTCCTGTGGGGGGGGCAACCTGTCCTGCAGGCTCATCATCATCATTTATAGGTTCGCCGGCTACAGTATGCTTTGTCAGGAGTTCAATCTTCTGAATGATACTTGTACTGTTCTCTGAGCTGACGATCTCTTCATCCGGATTTTTTACAAATCTGCTCAGTGCGGCCTTAGCAGCCGGATCGTTTATAGCATCTCCCATTAACACCGCACTCCTGCTTGCTCCGGCGAACCAGCCGTTCTTCAGCAATACGTTCAGATCATATTCATAATCATCATTCGGTTTTCCATCTGTCAGAAACATAATAGCCGGAGGAGCACATTTTCCGGTATGTTTCATGAACAGATCTTTTGTCAGAACCCTGTTCAGCTCATGAAAAGCAACTCCATACTGCGTAAGTCCGGGTCTGGTACTCATATCCTTAAATACATATTCATCGATCGGAGTTAATTCCACCTCCCATTTTGCGGAAGATGTAAAGCTCATGATCGCGATCTTTAAATCGAGGCCATTGTCGCTCTGTATCTGCTGCAACCGATATTTCAATTCGTTAAGTGCTCCGTTGACTGCCCCGATCCTTCCATCTTCTTCCATGGTTATACTGCAGTCAACGATAAAGATCACGGGAATATATTTTAATGTGCTCTTAACTGTCTGATTTCCTATATCCGGCGTGTATGGACTGCTTCCATTGCCATCATCAAACACATCTGAATTTACTGCAAAATCGTCTGCCATGTTTTTTCTCCTTATCAATTTTTCTGTTAGTAAAATCCCGATATCAGCCCTGTTTCATAGGGTCAAATATCTCACCCACGATCTTAGGTTTTTCTCTTTGAAATTCTATCTGTACCCCATGATAGATCGGAAAGTCCTGTCCTTTTTCAAGATTAGTGATCTGTTTCGTCACCGGATCGTAGCATCTCCATATCCTGTTACTCATATTTCTGAGTGCAAGTTTGTCAATGTTCCTGTCATAGACCACTCCACCGTGTATGGTTGAGAAATCCTTGTCATTCTGGTCGACAGCGATCTGATACAATGCTTTGCTATGATACATCGCTATCAGATTGCTCCCTATCTTTAGTCCCAGACAGCTGGGCGGAATGGTTCTCTTATCAGAAAAGAATACAAACTGCTCCTTTCCACTAGACCCCCTGATCAATTTATCCCTGGCCTGGGATATGGTAAGTATCCACTCTATTTCAGGAGGGCGCTTGTCGGGATTATCGATCCCTTCAGTAAAAGCTTTTACGAAAGTCTTTCGAAGTTCTGTCGGCATATATGGCCATCTTGATGCCACATTCGGAGCATATACCTCTGTAGGTCTATTTGTTTTATTATTCGGATCATAATGAAATACAGGCTTTATGGCATACAGATATTCTTCCCACTCTTCCGTGCAAAGTGGATAATCCTCCCATGTCTTACCCTCCATCGGATGATCGATGAAGAACAGCTGATACAGGACAACCGCAAGGGAATAATAATCTGTCTTTCTGTTGGGATTTTCGGTATATTTGCTTCTCGGGATCTCAGGTGCCATGTATCCCGGGGTTCCTTTTACGGAGCACGGATCTTTGTCCACCGACACATTGTCGTTATCTACTATGAGAACATCTCCGTTTTCAGGATTTATGGCAAAATTCTTGGGATTAAGATCCTTATAGGAATAACCCATAAGATGAAGTTCCTGCATTCCTCTGGTAATGTTCATTCCGGCTACGAGCATGGCATTGTAGCTTTTAAACCTTACAGCCTTTTCATCCCCGTCCATCCTGAGAAAATCTTCCATTTCATAATATCCCGAAGGAAGTAACGGCATCAGGTATCCGAACTTTTTACCTTTTTCCGGGTTTTCTTCAGTGACTAAATACAGCGGCCATAAAAAGCGATTGCTTGGTTTCTTCTTTTCCCCACGTATCTTATATATGGTGTCATACTGCTTTCCGCCTATAACATCACTCTTTGCCTTGCTGTACCATTTAAGGGCATAATCATTTCCCTTATAAGAGACCTGATAAACTTCCCCCTGACCGCCATCAGCTATAAATCTGACTATGGTTACGGGTGAATCGTTCTCATCTACGACTCTTATTCCTTTTTCAAAGATAGAACCTTTACTTTTTGAATCCATTTTTAACCTCCCTATTATTTCTTATTATTTGATCGTAATATCAAACAAAAATACCGATTGTATCTCGTTATATCCACATGACGATGTAAAACTTCTGTGTATTCTTTCCATTATGTGATCCATAACCAACTCTTTTATCTCATCTTTGGTTTCTTTACGTTTCTTCATCTTGAACTGGATAAATATCCTTTTTTGCCCCCTCTTTTTTTCAAGTATTTTGTCTATATAATCCTTTATCTGTTCCTTCGATGTAAAGAATGCATTCATTTTGGAATACATATTTATTTCCCTGTTCGAACATGGCGGGTATCCCACATACTGATGATTCCTCATCATCTCTATATCAGGTAAAAAGAAGTAATCATATCTCACAGGACCGTCCTTTTGCGTAATACACATATCCCAGGTCACATCTGTCTGGATTGCATCATTTCCTGCTAAAACGATATTCCACGCATGACGTCCGTAATCCGTACAACCCGGACGTATTGATCTCCCACGGGCTACCAGAGCTTCAATTCCGACCATACCGCATAAATAACTGTAAGCCCTGGCTATACCCGCGCATACAGCCGTATTTTTCAAAAAAACCCCTTCTATGGTGTAGGCAGACTTAATATCAGCGCCTTCCTTTATCGCTTCATCATCATATGTACAGTTTCTTACCAGATAATTGTGAAGCCAGAGACATTTTTCATAAACCGACTGAGCCGACGATCTTTTAAGTTCCCGTATGATCTCTTCAGCTTTCTTTTCTATAGCTGCCTTCTTTTCAATACGTTCCGAATACCCGTATATATATACAGGAATATAATCCGAACTGTCGTTTGATACGCATCTTGAAAACCTTGTAAAATCCACGTAGAAAAGCTCTGTCCGGTCATATCTTACCGCATCAACGATCTTATCAAGAGTTTGCATATCCGCTATGTCATGAACCTTGATCCTCTCGCTGCCAAGGGTGAGCCCTTTTACTACTTCCTGATATCCCTTTGCTTCGTCCGGAGATAATTTGCTTAAATAATAATCACTCATGATAGACAGATTTATGTAAACCAATAAAGAATTATGTAAACCAGTTGTTTCCGAGTGCCGCTCCGCCCGATAATATGGCTACCTGACGGCTTTTTTACACACACCATAAAAATTATACAATGTTACAAATCTCTGTCAACCTGTATATTTTTCTGTCTTTCACGCAACTATTATTTGTGAAAATCCACCACAGATATCTTATTCGTTGTCGTCTATTAACAATAACGGGCAGGAGAATAAAATATCCAAAAAATCTCTATTCGTCTATGAAATGCGTCCAGATATGTTCTTCTTTTTCCGGAAGTCCGTATTTTTCCCTGCCGAGGGCTATGCTCTTCATAAGGAAAGTCATATTGCGTGCAAGTACCCTCATTACCTGGAGGCCTTCAAGATCCTTTGCAGCCTGTCCCGGTGCATTTCCGTGCACGCTGTTCCAGTACTGGCTGGAAGCGACCGGCATTCCGCATATCGTAAAGTACTTGTTAAGCTCATCGTAGGTTGCAGAACATCCTCCGCGTCTGGCTACCACAACACTGGCCCCGACCTTCATGGTCTTATCAAAATGTGAGCTGTAGAAAAGTCTGTCGAGACATGCTATCAGCGTGGCATTAGCCGATGCATAGTA
>JAILPG010000017.1 GCA_024699595.1 Lachnospiraceae bacterium
ATCGACGACATCCACGCAAAGACCCATGCTGTCCCTGTATGAATTAAGAAGAGCGACATCTCCTGCACCCTTATAACCAAAGCTCAGATCGTTTCCGCATACTATAGCCCTGCAGTTAAGCTTCTCCATAAGGATATCCTCGACAAAGCTCTCAGCACTGATGCAGGCTGTTTTTTCGTAAAAAGGAAATTCCACAAGCACATCTATATTCAGTTCACTGAATATAAACCTTTTTTCCTCAACAGTAGTCAGAACTCCGGACTGTCTGTTGTACAAAAAGCTGTCCGGCTGTACATTGAAGGTAAAGATCACGCATTTGTACCCTTTTTCACGGTACTTCTGCATAGTACGAATGAGCTTTTCGTGTCCCTTATGGATCCCGTCAAACTTACCGATGGCAACCACGCTTTTTGAACTGTCACCTATTCTGATATCCGCTTCGTTTGAAATAATGATCATTTTTTTATCACCGGATCCTCATGTACCCAAAAACATCTTAACGGGGATCAGGCTGTCCTTTTCCTGTTTATACTCATATACCCCGCAAAAACGGCCGTCCGAATCGTATATTCTGAACTGCTGCCCGTTTTGGGGATCATACATGATAAGCGCGGATTCCAGCGGATTTCCGTTATGCACCAGTTTATCGTATATTTCCATGTATCCGCGGTTTATGCTCTGTACCGTAACAGCCAAAAGATCCTCAAATATCATATCGGTCGGAATAATATGATCCCTGATCCTTCCTTCTTTCATGAGTTCTTCTATCTCGAAAAGCCTGTATGCATCCCTAAGATCAAAGCTTCCTACCCTTAATCTGTCAAGAGAAGCCATGGTTCCGAATACATTAAGCTTTTGTCCGATATCACTGCACAGTGTTCTGATATATGTACCCTTTGAACACTCAACGGTCATCCTTATGTACGGAAGGTCTATATCCTCTATATCTATATTTTCGATACGGATCTCTCTTGCCTTACGTTCTATTTCCACACCCTGTCTGGCAAGTTCGTAAAGCTTCTTTCCTCCGACTTTAATGGCTGAATACATGGGCGGTATCTGCAGCTGGTCGCCTTCAAAACTTTTTATAACAGATGTTATAAATTCAGTATTCAGGCCCATTACGATATCTGCACCCGTGTTATTGATCACATTGCCGTATATGTCGCCGGTATCGGTGCTCTCACCCAATTTAATAACAGTCCTGTATGTTTTGGATCTGTCCGTCAGCATGTCGCAAAGCTTTGTAGCATTACCTATGCATACCGGAAGAAGACCCGTGGCATTCGGATCCAGTGTCCCTGTATGTCCGATCTTTTTTATATGCAGGATCCCCCTGAGCTTTGCAACAACATCATGGGAGGTATATCCTTTTTCCTTGTTTACGAGCAGTACGCCGTTTATACCTGCCGTTCTGTCATTATCCGTACTCATGCACCAGCCGTTTCCTCATATTCCTTAAGCTGCTCCTCGATATGAAGAGACAGGTTGTTAAGTACATCATAAAAGGTTCCGTTCATGGTACAGCCGGCTGCCCTTACATGTCCCCCGCCGCCAAACAGCGTTGCGATCTTTGCCACATCCACCTTGCCGTTTGAGCGCATGCTGATCTTGTACTCGCGTCTGTGGAGCTCATACATGAAAATGGCAACTTCCACTCCTTTAGTCACTCTGAGCTGGTTTACTATGCCATCCATGTCCTTATAGGTGATGTTGTAGAACTCCATTATCTTTCTGTCCACCGAACCGGCTATGCATTTTCCGTCCATGAACAGTATGCTTTCAAGCAGTGTTCTTCCAAGTATCTGGTTTTGGACATAGGTCTTCTGATAGAAGGTTTCATCAATTATCCTGCTGCGGTCAAAATCGTACTCGCAGAGGTCTCCGACCACCTCAAAGGACCTTTTTGACATGCAACTGTACTGGAATACTCCGCTGTCGTGGACTATCCCTGTAAACAATGCCTTTGCCGTATCGGTATCCATGTATTTTTTTTCAAATCTTAAGGCAAGCATCTCACAGGTGGAGCTTGCGTCAGGATCCACATCATTCAGATCCGCAAATCCGTTATTTGACACATGGTGGTCTATACATACCGTCTTTTTAGCCTTATTGAATATCCTTAGACCGTCCCCAAGCCTGTCAGGCGTGCTCGCATCAAGCGCAAAGCAGATATCCGCCGTCTCTTTAGGGGAATAAGACGTATCTATGGAATCATATCCTTTCAGATATGAAAATATCTCGGAAGGCTCTTCCATATAGACAGTAACCGTTGCATCGGGAAGGGCATTTGTCAGATAGCACCACAGGGCAAGACAGGACCCGACGCAGTCACCGTCCGGCCGTATATGCCCGGTGATGGCTATGTTTCCGGCACCGGAAGCCTCCTTCAAAATATCAGTCATTATGATTTACCTCATCTATAAGCTTCGACATCCTCATACCGTATTCTGTCGAAGTATCGGATAAAAAGCGGATCTCAGGCGTATATCTTAAATTGAGTGCACTTGCAAGCTCATGTCTGATATAACCCTCAGCGCTCTTTAATCCTTCCATTGTACGTTCTCTCTCTTCCTCGTCACCGAGTACTGAGATCCATACCTTGCATGTTTTTAAGTCAGGAGCCACGCTTACATCCGTGACGCAGGTGACTTTGGATATCCTGGGATCCTTGATCCCGGATCTGATTATGTTAGACAGCTCCTTCATCACCTCTGAATTGATCCTGACATTCTTTATACTGTTCTTTTTCATTATCTAGGCACCTCAACCATTATGTAGGCCTCGACGATATCAAGCTCTTCAATGTCATTGAATCCCTCAAATACAAGGCCACACTCAAATCCGGCTTTGACTTCCTTGACATCATCCTTGAAACGCTTAAGTGAAGCAAGCGCACCCTCGTAGATCTGGTCTCCGCCTCTTGATATTCTGACCTTGCAGCCTCTGTTAAACTGTCCGTCAAGGACATAGGAACCTGCGATATTACCGATTCCGGAAGCTTTGAATATCTGACGGATCTCTGCATGTCCGATGACCTTCTCCTCAAAGATGGGCTCAAGCATGCCCTTCATTGCGGCTTCAACATCCTCTATTGCCTTGTAGATGACATTATAGAGTCTTATGTCCACGCCTTCGGTATCGGCTATGCCCTTTGCCGTCGCATCAGGCCTTACGTTAAAGCCGATGATTATCGCATTCGAAGCACCGGCGAGTACCACATCCGATTCGTTGATGGCACCTACGCCGCCGTGTATTACTTTTACGAGAACCTCATCATTTGAAAGCTTCACAAGGCTTTCCTTAACGGCCTCAACAGAGCCCTGAACATCAGCCTTTACGATAAGGTTGAGTTCCTTAAGGTTTGCCGTCTTTATCTGATCAAACAGATTATCAAGTGACACGCCTCTCTTGGTATCATCAAGGAGCTTGATCTTGTTCTGTGATATGAATGTCTCGGCAAACTGCTTGGCATCCCTGTCGCTCTCTGGAGAAATAAATATCTCTCCGGCGCCGGGAACATCGTTTAGTCCGAGTATCTCGACAGGCGTCGAAGGGCCTGCCTCCTTGACTCTCTTTCCCTTGTCATCTATCATTGCCCTAACTTTTCCGTGGCAGGGACCACAGGCTATGAAATCTCCAACCTTAAGCGTTCCCTTCTGTACCAAAACGGTGGCAACGGGGCCTCTGCCCTTGTCAAGCTCTGCCTCTATAACGAGACCTCTGGCCTTTCTCTTAGGATCAGCCTTAAGCTCAAGTATATCCGCTGTTAAGAGGATCATCTCCAAAAGCTGGTCGATACCTTCACCGGTCTTTGCAGATACGGGAGCAAATACCGTAGATCCTCCCCAGTCTTCGGGGATGAGATCATATTCCGATAATTCCTGCTTAACCCTGTCAATATTTGCACTCGGCTTGTCTATCTTATTGACTGCAACTATTATTTCAATTCCGGCAGCCTTGGCGTGGTTAATTGCCTCTACCGTCTGCGGCATTACACCGTCATCCGCAGCTACTACAAGTATTGCGATATCGGTCGAGTTGGCTCCTCTCATACGCATAGCGGTAAAAGCCTCATGTCCCGGTGTATCAAGGAAGGTGATCCTCCTTCCCTGTGTATTCACCACATAAGCTCCTATATGCTGGGTTATGCCGCCTGCTTCTTTATCAATTACATGAGTGGATCTGATCGCATCAAGTAAGGATGTCTTACCATGATCTACATGACCCATTACGCAGATAACGGGAGGACGTGTAACGAGCTTGGAAGCATCATCTTCCTCTTCCTTTAAGAGTTCCTCGATAACATCCACCACTTCCTCTTTTTCGCAGAGAATATCGAATTCTACAGCAATCTCTTCAGCCTGCTCATAGGATATCTCCTGATTCACCGTCACTATCTTGCCCTGCATAAAGAGCTTCTTGATGATAACGGCAGGCTGAACCTTCATCTTATCTGCCAGATCCTTTATTGTGAGCATCTCAGGAAGCGTAATTACCTTGATTTTTTCCTCTTCCTTTACTTCCTGCTTCTTTTCGCCGGGTTTTTCAAGTCTGGATTTAGTACCCTTAACCTGTTTGCCGCCCTTGAAGCCGTCCTCATTCATGTAGCTCTGGTCTTTTTTGTGCTTGTCTATATTTTTATTATGGCGCTGATCTCCTCTGTGCTGATCATTATCCTTACGGACATCGCCGTCTCCTTTGCCGGCACCGTACTGACCCATGCCTCGCTTATCCGAGGCATCTCTGCCCTGTGCTGTCCCGCTCTGGGGTCTCTGGGCTACTCCTCTCTGGCCTCTCTCAGTTTTATATTCTGCAGTTCTGTTATTATCGCGAGCAGTACTGCTGCTATCCCTGTTAACATGAATAACCCTGTTTTGAGTCTGTTTAGTTTCCTGATTGATGTCTTTAACTGTCTGATTGTTATCGCCCCCGTTATTCTGAAGAACAGGCTGGCTGTCTTCAGGCTTTACTCTGCTTCCGGTGTCCGGTTTCTTAATGTTTCTGTCATCCTGATACAGAAGATGCGTCTGTGACCTCGGAACATTCGGCTTTATCAGCTGGCTGGTGTTGGGTCTTCCGGATGTGGAGACTATCCTGCCCTGATTATCCCCGGGTCTTCCGGGTCTAGTACTTCCGGGCTGCATTCTGTCCCCGGTGCGTCCTCTGCTCTGTGAATTATGCGGATTGCTTACAAAAATAATATTGGATTTTTTCTTTTTAAGCGGACGAGGCTCAGATCCATCGGAAGGTGTCTTCTTTTCAGGATCCTGCACAGGTCTTCCCTCTTTTGGTACCGGGGCGCCCTCCTTTGCAGTCTTTACCTGCGGTTTTTCGGCCTTTTTTTCAGCAGACTCCGTCTCTTTTGCAGCCTTTTTTTCTGTAGGCTTAGCCTCTGTCTTTTTCTCGGCAGGCTGTGTCTTTGGTTCTTTTGAAAGAAGCTTTTCCTTTACCTTTTCCTGTTCATCATCTTCAATGGATGACTGGGCCTTTTTGCCGGTTATTCCCAGCGCTTCAAGGCATTCGATCACCTCACCGCTTGTTTTATCTATTTCCTTTGCGAAAGCACCTATTCTCATTTTTGCCATTAACACTACCTCCGATCATTATTATTATCGATCAAACCAATGATCTTATCCGCAAGTCCCTTATCGGTAACCGATATGGATGCTCTGAATTCTTTGCCTATTGCTCGTCCAAGTGAAACCTTATCGGAATAAATCCTAAACTCCGTATTGTAGTAGCTGCACATATCCTTAAACATCTTCTTGGTATTGTCAGAGGCATCCGAGGCTATGATCACAAGAGATGATCTTCCCGCCTTAACCGATGACTCTGTCATAAACTCACCGCTTTGTATGTTCCCGCCTTTTGACGAAAGGCCGAGCATGTTTAATACCTTATCTTGTCCCATCGCTATCACAAATCCCCGTCTGAGTCATGATCGCTTCTTTGATATCAGCTCCTATCGCAGTCTTTAAGGCTGCTTCCAACCGCTTCTTCTTAAAAGCATTTTCGATACAGGATCTGTTCCGGCACAGATACGCTCCTCTTCCCGGGGCTCTTCCCCTTTCATCGATCCGTATCTGTCCTTCCTTATCCTTAGCGATCCGTATCAGATCGCTCTTATTCTTCATTTCATTGCAGCTTACACATTTTCTTAAGGGTTCTTCCCTTCCCATTGATCCTATCCTCATTATCCGGATATAAACGGTATGGTCACTCGGTAAAAAGAGCTCTTATTCTTCACGCGGATCTGCTTCCGCGTCGTCATCATACTCGGGTTCGGGATCCTCCTCGGGGTAATCTCCCTCGGCATACTCGTCGGCATATTCGGCATCCTCGTATTCTCCGTCATATTCGCCTTCATACTCGCCTTCGTATTCGCCCTCGTACTCGCCGTCATATTCCTCATCGTATTCATCGTCGTCATAGTAATCCTCAAGACGGAAGCCCTGGGCATCCTTAGCCTGTGTCTCCGACTTGATGTCAATCTTAAATCCGGTAAGCTTTGCGGCAAGTCTTGCATTCTGTCCTTCCTTACCGATGGCAAGCGACAGCTGTGAATCCGGTACCACAACCTTTGCCGTTTTCTCATCGCCGTCTGCGATAACGAATACGACCTTTGCGGGGGACAGAGCATTTTCTATCAGGATACCGGGGTTCTCATCCCAGTTTATTATGTCTATCTTTTCGCCGCGAAGTTCCTCAACAATGGCATTTACCCTTGTTCCGTTCATTCCAACGCAGGCACCTACGGGATCGACATCCGGATTATTGCTCCAGACCGCTATCTTTGTCCTGCTTCCTGCTTCTCTGGCTATCGCCTTTATCTCAACGGTTCCGTCATGAACCTCTGTTACTTCGTTTTCAAACAGTTTCTTGACAAGCTCCGGATGTGTACGGCTTACAAGTATCTTCGGACGCCTGTTGGCGTTTTTATTGCCGTTTTTGTCTTCAGCCGGAAGCTTTACTTCGTAGATATATACCTTTACTCTTTCAGTGGGCCTTAAGTGCTCATTTGCCACCTGTTCGTTTTCAGACAAAATGGCATCGGATTTTCCAAGATCGATGCTTATGTTCTTTCCTACATAACGCTGTACCACACCGGTAACTACTGTCTTTTCCTTATCCGAGAACTGGCTGATTATCGCATTTCTCTCTTCCTCCCTGATGGTCTGCAACAGAACGCCCTTTGCGTTGGAGGTTGCTATACGGCCGAATTCCTTGGATTTAAGCTCCACGTCCACCGTATCGCCTACTTTTGCATCCGGGTCTATGACCTTTGCATCTTTAAGTGCTATCTCCATTACGGGATCGGTAACATCTGCCTCGCTCTTTACTACAGTTCTTACGGAAAGAATCTTATAGTCTCCGGTTTCCCTGTTCATCTCGATCTTGATATTGTCTGCCTTGCCAAAATGGTTACGGTATGCGGCAACAAATCCGCTTTCGATCGCATTAAACAAAATGTCGCGGCTGATATCCTTCTCCTTCTCAAGCATTACGATAGCTTCCATCAGTTCGTTGTTCATTTCTTTCCTCCTGCTTTTGTTTACAGCTCTGTATAAAGCTTTATTGATGCTATATCGTTTCTGTTAAATTCCAGTGTTTTCTCTTCGGTTTCTATTTCAATGCTTTCATCCGAAAAGCTCTTTAGAACACCCTTAAATTCCTTTTCTTTTTCGATCGCCTTATAAAGCTTTACGGCAACCGTCCTTCCGATCGATCTTGAAAGCTCCCTGTCCTTCTTTAACGTTCGAAAAAGCCCCGGGGAACTTACCTCCAGTATGTAGGCATCGGGTATAAAGTTCTCCTCATCAAGCTTGTCAGACAGAAGCCTGCTCACATCCACACAGTCATCTATGCTGATGCCATCCGGCTTGTCTATATATGCTCTCAGGTAATACTCGCTCCCTTCCTTGACATATTCGACATCCCAGAGATCAAAGCCCTTATCGTCGAGTATCGGAATGAGAAGCTCCTCTGTTTTCTTCTCGTAAGTCTCTCTCTTTGACATGTTCTATCCTTCCGGTCGTGCCGGTAAAACGAGTCTCACCCTGCACGTCATGCAAGCCATAAAAAAGAGTGAACCGGGGGTTCACTCAAAACTAAAACAATAATGACCATAAATAATACTAACACCTTAAGCAGAAATAAGCAAGCACAATTTTACTCTGCCTTCAGTTCCTTCCATAAGGTGTTCATCAGATCTGTCGTCTCATCCGGAAGCTGTTTGTATATCTCGCAGCTTTCGATAACGTCCTTTGACGGATTGACGGCCTGCGAAGCTTTTTCAGCATCCGTAAGATTCTGTTCTATCGCGGTTATCGGAGAAGAATACCTTACATATTCAAAGTTGAGCCTTGCTATATCTTCCCTGCAGAGAAAATCAAGGAATTTTTTGGCATTTTCTTCATTTTTGCATTCTTTTGTGATCCCCCAGCAGTCGATCCAGAGGTTGGAACCTTCCTTGGGCACACTGTACAGAAGGGCATCATTTTCCTCATAAGCATAGAATGCCTCACCGGAATACACAACTCCCATCGTCGCATTTCCTGCTATGACCTCATCCCTGACCTCATCCACAAGATAAGACTGCACATCGTCTTTCTGTTTTAACAGAAGCTCCTGTGCCTCATTAAGCTCTTTCTCATCTGTGGTGTTCATGGAATATCCGAGGTATTTCAGGGCAACCATGTATGCATCCCTCATCGAGTTCTGCATTATGAAGTCGCCTGCATATTCACCGTTAAACAATACCTCCCAGGAGTCTATATCTCCCTTGACCTTCTGAGAATCATACAGTATTCCCACCGTTCCCCAGAAATAAGGCATTACATATTTATTCGACTCATCAAAGTCCCTGCACATCTTCCAGTAATCCTCACCTATGCCGGAGGTATGCTCCATGGTGGAAAAATCCACTTCCTTAAGCTCTCCTTCATTGATGAGACGCTGCAGCATGTATTCGGAAGTACATAAAACATCATACTGTATGGCACCCGACTTATACTTGGTATACAGTTCTTCCGGAGTGGGGGCTTCCTCATACTTGATCTTTATCCCGGTCTCCTCTTCGAAAATCTCGAGCACTTCGGGTTCTATATACATTCCGTAATTGAATACCGTAAGTGAATTGTCGGCCTTACCCTTACATCCGGCAAGCACCGAAGCAAGCATACAGGCAACGATAACGCATGCAATTAATCGACTTTTTCTCAATTCCTTTCTCCCTTCCGTTCTGCCGGTTTTATATTTACTATGATCATTATCACAAATACTATTGCAAAAATAAGCGTAGACAGCGCATACATTTCAGGTCTGATGCCCTTCTTTAACTCCCCATATATAAGAGTTGACAGTGTATTCACGCCCGCTCCCTTTGTAAAATAGGTTACGACGAAATCATCCATGGATATTGTAAAAGCCATGAAGAATCCTGCGATTATACCGCCCGCAAGCTGCGGAAACATCACCTTGAAAAATGCATATATGCCGCTTGCTCCAAGATCCCTTGCAGCCTCATAAACACTCACGTTCATCTGCTGAAGCTTTGGCATGACACTCAAAATAACATACGGAATATCAAAGGTAATGTGCGCCAAAAGGACGCTCATTAAGCCAAGAGGCATGAATTTTATGAACCAGAGCATCAACGCTATCCCGGTCACGATATCGGCATTGACCATCGGAATGTTGTTGACTGCCATCACAGCCTTGTAGCTTCTCTTTCTCATGGCCTGTATACCTATTGCGGAGGCAACACCTATGACCGTAGAGAGAAAGGCCGCTCCGAAGGATATTAAGAGGGTCGTCCCCAGTGCTTCCATGATCTGCCTTGATTCAAATACCTCGCGGTACCATCTGAAGGTAAACCCTCCCCATGTTACCCTTGATTTGGAATCATTAAAGGAGGAGCCGATAAGCACAAATATCGGGGCATATAAAAAAAGGATTATAAACAGGATATAAAAACGGCACAGCATATTCTTGATCTTTGCTACCATACCCTTGACTCCTTCCCTATAACCTCATTTCTGGATGTAAAGGTCATGCTTATGAGCACGAAGATCATGAGTATCACAGAAAGACCCGAACCGAGATTCCAGTTCATGGTCGTCATGAATTCCTGTTCTATGACATTTCCTATAAGCTGAAGCTTTCCTCCGCCTAAGATATTTGCTGTAACAAAAGATGTCATGGACGGAACAAATACCATAACTATGCCGCTTAAAAGCCCCGGAACCGACAGCGGAAGTATTATCCTTAAGAAAATAATGAAACCGCCGGCGCCAAGATCCCTTGCCGCTTCGATAACATCATTGTCTATTTCCTCCACGCAGCTGTATATGGCAAGCACCATGTACGGGAGATAATCGTAGACGATGCCGATCATCATCGCGATGCTCGTGTTTGCGATATTCTGATCTCTGAGTCCGATGCTTCTGAGGATGAAATTTAAGATCCCGTTGTTTGAAAGTATCATCTGCCAGGCAAGAAGCCTTAAGATAAAGTTGATCCACATGGGAAGTACCAGGACTAAGATCGTAAATCCCTGTTTGTTAAACCCGAGTCTTCTTAAGGCAATGACTAACGGATATGATAACAGTATACAGATGACGGTGCATAAAAAAGCGATCTCTACCGAAAATACCATCGCCTTTAAATGTACCGGTTCAAACATCGCGAGCATGTTATCAAGCGTGAAGCCACCGTCCTCCGATGTAAATGCATACTTTACTATGATCATCAAAGGGATCACGGTAAAGCCGATCATCCACACGATATAAGGGGAGGCCCATACCGATCTCTTATTCATTCTCCTTTATGACCTCCGCATCCACTGAATGGGGTTTATGCATTATCTGAATATTGTCAGGAAGTATCGTAAGTCCGACAACGGAGCTGATCTCGGCAGGATTGACACTCTGGATCACCCATTCATAATCCTCAACCTTTACGATGATCTCATAAAAGGCACCCTTGAACACGATGGACATTACCGTCCCGTTTAAGTACCCCTCATCCTTTCCGACTATGGTAAGATCCTCCGGACGTATAACAACATCCACCTTTTCGTTGGTTCCAAAGCCAACATCCACACATTCAAAATCCACGCCCTGGATGTTGACAAGGCAGTCCTTAACCATTATGCCGTCTATTATATTGCTCTCGCCGATGAAATCGGCCACAAATGCGTTCTGCGGCTCATCATAGATGCTCTTTGAGGTTCCCATCTGCTGGATGATGCCCTTATTCATTACGATGATGCGGTCAGACATCGTAAGAGCCTCTTCCTGATCATGTGTAACGTAAATAAAGGTAATTCCAACCTCCTGCTTTATCTTGATAAGCTCAAGCTGCATCTTCTGTCTGAGCTTAAGATCCAGTGCTCCCAAAGGCTCATCAAGCAATAGTATCTTCGGCTCATTTACTATGGCTCTTGCTATGGCAACCCTCTGCTGCTGTCCTCCCGACAGATGCGCAGGCTTGCTCTTTTCATATCCGTCCATGTTAACAAGCTTAAGAGCATAGCGGATCTTATCATTAATATAAGAAGCGCTCTTCTTCTTAAGCCTCAGACCGAATGCGATATTCTCTTCAACCGTCATATGGGTAAACAGCGAATACTTCTGAAAGACAGTATTGATATGGCGTTTATCGGGCGAAAGATCAGTGATATCCTGCCCTTCGAAGATGACCCTGCCCGCATCTGGCCTTTCAAAGCCGCCGATTATCCTTAAGGTCGTGGATTTGCCACAGCCCGATGGCCCGAGGATCGTCACAAATTCGTTCTTTTTGATCTCAAGATTCAACCCGTTAATGATCCGTTGTCCCGCATAGGACTTACTGATCCCGTCAAGCTTCAGAATAACGTCGTTCACAAGCCTCTCCCTCGTTTGTAACGCCAAACATACTGATACTAAATTATACTTAAAGAATCATAAAGTCAAGAAAATTCACAAAACCCCTTGCAATTCTTAAGAAAGTAATATATCATGTCAAAGTACGGCTCGTTGGTCAAGCGGTTAAGACGCCGCCCTCTCACGGCGGAAACAGCGGTTCGATTCCGCTACGAGCTGCGCGAAAGTTCTGAGGACTCAGACATGGAAAAGACCCGAACGAATGCTTGCATTCAGGTTCGGGTCTTTTTCATTGGCTGTTGGACGAAGTCCCGCGATGAAAAAAACGAAGCTAAACATTTTTTCTGATCGAGAGAGAATACCCCATTGAATGCAGGTATCTGATAATTGTCTCAATCGTACCACTTGCTCCTTTCTCCATTCGGCTGACTGCCTGCTGGGACAGACCGGTTCTACGGCTTATGTCTTTTTG
>JAILPG010000008.1 GCA_024699595.1 Lachnospiraceae bacterium
CAGACAGAACACCGATCTCTATCTCCTAGACACGCAGCCTTACCAACAGCTCCAAGAATTCGATCTTTTCCTCCACGAACATCGGATCTATGAGTGCCTGATTTCCGTCCCTTAAGTCAACGCTGCACCATATCGGAGCCTTTTCGATCTCCTTATCCGGCCACTGCCTCTCAGGGTAAGCAAGCACGGGATTCTTAACATATCTTTTATAATTAAGCATTTTCAACCTCCTGAGGTTTGACATAAGCATCTTATGATGATGCCCACGCATGGCTACGAAGCAAACTTCTCCCGCCATACTCCGATCATTCGGAATCCGCTTCAATGCTTGATAAATCAAGCATCTCGCTACTTCCTCATGTTCGGGCGGGTCCCAAGATCATGCGGCTTTTTATGCAAGCATAAAAGCCGCATGACCTTTTGACCCTGGCATCATCATATCACAATATCTCCATAAAGAAAATAAGCCGGGAATCCGGCTTATTCTCCAAGTCCGCTCTCTATTGCGGCTATGAGTGCATCAAGTGCTTCTTCCTCATCATCGCCTTCACAGACGAATTCGACTTCATCCCCGCATTTGACGCATGCCCCCAATACACTTAAGACACTTTTCGCATTCGCTGTATTGTCATGAAAATTAAACGTTATCAGCGATTTATACTGCATTGCCTCCTTGCAAAGAATGCCTGCAGGTCTCAAATGCAAACCAGTCGGGTTCTTGATCACGACCTTCCGGCTAACCATTGTTTCTAATTCCTCCGCCTGAAACCTATAGCGAACATCATTTAGTTCAGTCCGCCATGAATACTATTATTGATTATAGCATCCATTATCAATTATCACAAGTAAATTGATGTTTATTTGGTTTTTTTTATATATTTTTAACAAAATCTCAGTTCACTGTTTCGTCTGCCGCAGGTTCAGTCACTTCAGTGGCAGCATTTTCCGCTCCGGGAATGATCTCGGTCTGATCCGTAAGCGGAGCTATCGGATTTAAGATGACCTGCATATGCACGGGCTCCGTTACAGAGATGCCTCTTGGCATCGTAAAGGTGACTTCTCCGTCATAAACAACCCCGGGGATCCCTTCCTGTCCTGTTCCGGGCACCATGGTACCTGCATCTATGACTCCCTTTACGGATGCGATATCTATATTATCGGTCGCAGCCTTAAGACCTGCGATCTTTGCCGTTATCACTCCCGAGGCATCAACCAGTACAGCCGAATAACCCTCAGGAATATTTGTCACGGAAACATTGACCGTAGGGATCATTATCTCCCTTGTCACAACCTGTTCAACATAGAGAGTAACCGTCACGATCCCGTCAAAATCAGGATCAGCTAAGATCACTCCGCTTGGAATATACTTTGCTATATCGATCTCATGAGTGACATTACCTGCTGCACCTGAGATCGTCAGTACCTCCGAAGGGATCTCTACGCTCGAAACGTTGTTTAATGTATTATTGCTTCCCGCGATCCTGATAGAATCGGGATCACAGCTTATCAGTCCCGATGAGATATATCCGTCGGCGGGTGTTCCCGAGATCTGTCCATAGCTTAACGGAACTACCTTGGTAGACAGAATGTCAACATCCACATGTACTTCCTTAATGCTGAGTTCCAGCCTTTTATCCGTAACAGGCTCATTTTTCTCATCATATAGATAGATCGCCGAGCTTGTTGATATGTTGCTGCTCATCCCGGTCACATCCACATTGGCCATAGCATATGAAAGACCGGATACAATGGAAACAGGTCCCGATACGGAAACTATATTGACCGCCGGTTTGGCTGTTCCGGTAACAAAACCGCTGTTTGGTTCACCCGATATCTCCACTCCGATCCTTAACTGCTTCTTCTGCATTTCCTCTATCTCTACACGCAGATTCTTTGTTATCGGAGAGATCGCATCTATCCTGTCGGAATATCTTATGGATCTTACCTCTATCGGAACAGTGTTCATAAAGGAAAGATCCTTCATGTCAGCGGTTGCCTTGATGAAGTCCTTGCTCATCTCCTCTATCACAGAACGCTTTGCGGTAACGACAACCGAGATGGAATCCGTGCCGTCAAGTACCTCGTAAGTCTTTCCCTCATCCGTTATGACGCCGGCATTTACCATCTCCACCGAAATACCGGTATATGTCCTTGAGATCGTCGGATCATCAACATTGACCACTATAAGCCACAGAACGACCGAAGCCAAAACCGACAGAAGCTTAAGGCCCAGATTACTTGTCAGACTCTTTTTCATCCTTAGACCTTCCTTTCCACAGTTTGAACTTCTTTTCCTCCACAACCTTGTTCTGCAGAAGCTCAAGTCTCTTCGTGAGCTCTTCCGCATTAATGTTGGAAGTCAGTACACCGGCCTGTGCGACCGATACTCTGCCTGTTTCCTCCGATACTATTATGGTCAGTGAATCTGTTGCTTCGGAAATTCCTACACCTGCCCTGTGCCTTGTTCCAAGCTCCTTGGAAAGCTGCATATTGTCAGACAGAGGCAGATAGCAGGTGGCAGTGGTTATCCTGTTTCCGCGTATGATAACAGCCCCGTCATGAAGCGGGGTATTGTGTTCAAAAATATTGATCAACAGCTGGCTGGATACCTCCGAATCGAGCACGATACCGGTTTTCTCATAATCCGAAAGGGAATCGTTATTTTCGATAACTATGAGTGCACCCGTTCTTGCTCTTCCCATCTCGTAGCTGGCACGAACGATCTCGGTGATCGTATGATCACTGAAAAGCTCACCCATTATCCTGCCTGAATCAAACGGAAGTATCGAAGAGAACATCTTTGTCCGCCCGAGATGCTCAAGAGCTTTTCTGAGCTCGGGCTGAAAGACGACAACGACAGCCATTATGGCGACGGAGAAAATATTTTTGACAATCCACAGAATCGTGGTCATGCTGAAAAGCGCAGCTATAAGAATAAAAACAAGGATTATTGACAGGCCTTTCATTAACGACCAGGCTCTCGTGTCTTTTATCCACGCAAGCACACGGTAGATCAGAAAGGCAATAATGACAATCTCCACAATATCCGTCCACATTATCTTCGGAACGGTAAAAAGAGTACGATATCTTTCTGAAAAAGAGACTAAATTATCTATCACCTGTGACATCTGTCAGTCAATCCTCATCGGGTTCATCATCTACATATACCTTTGGCAAAGCTCTTACATAGTAATAATACTCATCATCCTGAAACTGGACGTTTTCCGCCTTGGAATAATTCACATTGAACATGAAGAATTCCATTATCAGGCCGATGATTATCGAAAGTATCACTGAGATCAGTGCAAATCCCACTGAAACAGAGGTGTCAAGCACCGCATTCCCTCCGATCAGTATTATGATCTCTATGATCGATCCTCCGACAATGGCGATCTTCCATGCATGATTGACCTCTAACCGCTTCACTATGTATATGACCACGGTTGTCAGTGCAAGAACAGCTATCATCAGGATCATCTCGTCATTCTTTAACATCCCGTTTATCACTGTCTTAAATCCGGAGATCGCATTGGTCAGCTCAAAAGAGCTTCCGGTACCTATCGAAGAAGCATTTGTCTTGGCATAATCAATGATATAGTAGGTCACTACTCCGCAGGCAACAGAGATGCATGAAAGAGGTGAGCCTGCAAGTCCCATTATCACAGGAATGACATACGGTATCTTTAAGAAAAAGCAGATGGGTGTTAAGAGCACCGCTGCCGAATCATCCGGCGAAAACCTGAAATAGATGATAAACATGATCATAAATACGAACAGAGCTATCACCGCACATTCAAGGGATAATTCATAAAGGTGGGCAGTAATGATCAGTGTGATAAGTATCACTGATGCATTCATCGGAAGAAAAGAACCCAGGAGAGCCACTATCAGCACAATGGCCGGATTCTTGAGCTTGTTCATAAATCCTATGTTGCTGTTTACGAACAGTAACGTTATCAGCGTCAGTATGAACTTAAATACCGGCAATATGTAATTTTCATAGCGGGAGTAGATTTTTGCAGCTACTCCCTTAATTGAATATATTGTTTCCAATTTGCCCCCTTGTACTTTCTACGGCGCCCACGCCCTG
>JAILPG010000250.1 GCA_024699595.1 Lachnospiraceae bacterium
AATACACCGTATATTACAAAGCAACTAAGGATGGCTGCCGTACCACATACGGAAGCTATGTAGTAACAGTCAACAAACAGTCTGTGGAAGGTGAATTCATCGTACAGGAAGAAGCTGTCCCTACAGAAGTCACTGAAGGTATGATCATTGATCTTTCTGATTATCTGGTAGATGGCGCAACCTTGAAAGAAAGCGTAGTGACCGGCGATCTGAACGGTAAAGTAGCTGTAGATACCTTGAATGGAAACAACCTGGTTTATGATGTGGCTGGTGAAAGCCAGGAAGACACTACAGGAACCTTGACCCTGACAATTGCGAGCACCAACTTCAGGGATTATCAGATCACTATTCCTTTGAGGTCCGGACCTAATGTAATTACCGCTGCTATCAATTATGAAGATGAGAAGATCGAAGATCTTAAACCCAATACGGAGTACGAGATTGAGATCGACAATGGTGATGGAACCACAGATACCATTACAGTTACATCTGATGAGAATGGTAAGATCGATCTGGTTGGAACCGATGATGACGGAGAAGACTATGATCTGATTGGCAAACAGATTGAAGTCAACAGACCCGGACATCGGTCAGAGCCTTATGTGGCGGATGTAGAAGGTCGCCAGAATGCAGTGAATGTAAATACAGATGGAACAGATGATGATAATACTTATGTCAGCAAACCTTCTGAACTTGGAAAAGATGTCATTGTAACGACAGATAATTCCGTAACCTTATACGTGGATCCGGAGAATGAAGAAAGAATGGTACAGAAATACCGCATTTACGATGAATACGGTAATGAAATTCCCGGACAGAGTTGGGTAGCACCCGATGAAAACGGTGTTGTGAAGTTTACAGATCTGGAACCCAGCAAGAATTACATTATCAGAAGTTTTAAACCTGCAACAAGTAATGCACCCGCATCTATTCCCTCCAGTGGAATCAGAGTGAAAACTGTGAACACTGTGGAAGTATCCGGAAATCCTGAGAGCAGCTATACCTATGATGGACAGCCTCACTCCTTCCCGGTTACTGCGAAACCTAATGATGCAACCGTATTATACTCATTGAGCCCCGATGCAGAGTATTCTGCTAAGGTACCGGAGTTTACAGATGCAGGAGAATACACAATTTACTACATGATCACCAAACCCGGATATCGCCCGACTTATGGCAGCTACGTTGTAACCATTAACAAAGCGCCTGTAGAAAATGTTGAGATCAAGGAAGAATTGGAAATTTCAATTGAGCCTGAGAACGGATTGACATTGAATCTGGCAGATTACCTGGTCGATGGAGCAGAGTTCATTGGCAGTTCTATTGCCGATGATCTGAGTAAAAATCTCACTTTCGGTGGAGTTGTTGAAAATCATCTTGTTTACAACATAATTGATGACAGTATTGCTGGAGAAACCGGAACATTAACACTGAATATCCGCAGTTCCAACTATGGCGACTATCAGATCATCATTCCTTTGAAGGCAGTAAAGAAATCAACAGATGTTGTATTCGATGCTTCTGAGATGCCAAAGAATGCAGGAACTTCAGCAGTGAAATGTGATAACCTTTCTGAGTTCACAGAACAGCAGGATGAAGATATCATTCAGGTAGTATTGGCTGTGAAACCCGAGGATGAAAAAGTAGTAGATAACAGGATAGTAGAAGCATTTAAAGCAATCTGCGGAAGCTACTATAAAGGCGTTGATTCTGTGAAACTTTTCAGAGAATATCTGGATGTGAAGGTTACCAAGAGTGTTAACGGCGAAGCCGCAGTAGCAGTTGCAGATGTACAGAGAGTACTGGAAATTGCAGTAAGCTTTGACCTTACAGGAAAATACAATCCCATCGTCATCAGAGATCATGAAGGCACTGTGGTTCGATTCAAGAAACTCACTGAGAAACCTGTAAGCGGATTTGAGGATGGCACTTTCTATACGGATGGAAAAGGTATCATTTACATCTACTCAAGATACTTCTCAACGTACTCGATTTCTTATACAACCGATCCTGATTTTGTACCGGAGACTGGAAAAGGGGGTACATCCTATGTACAGGCAGAGGCAGAGCTTCCGAAAAATACGGAAATGATCTCGCCCAAGACCGGTGAGAAGAATGACTATCTGTTAGTAATGCTTATTGAAGCGGTGGTAATCGGTGCATTCACACTGATCCTTTCGAAAAGGAAGAAAAAAGAGATTTAATATTTCTGGTTTGACAGGAGGATGCAAGACACTCCAATAAAAGGGAAATTGCTTAAGTCTTATGGCTTAGGCAATTTTCCTTTTGACGTTTACGTTGAAAACAGGTATGAGATCAGGTATACTTTCAAGTATATAAAAGAGTACCGGGGAAAAAGGAAGATCCGGCAAAAATGCAGGATATTATAAAAGCGGGAGGAACAGACAGGATGGAGGTTATTTTTTCAAATGTGGGTTGCAGTATATTGGCGTCCATCATTTATGATATCAGTAAGGTTTGCCTTGGAAAAGTTACTTGCAAAAATGCGGAACATTCTATCCAAAAAATAGAAGAGCTGATGCGGGCAAAGCTTGACGATAAGTATGGGGATTTGTATATGTCGGGAGTGTTTCAGGAGTTCCTGCGGGCTCCGGTTTTTAAGGATACGATTGAACATTATACTATATATAAAATAACAGGAAAGCGAGAGGGGAATATATGCGAGGTAAAGAAGAATAATCATATCATTTTGGAAAAAGATGTGATTGATTTCCTGGTAAATTATTTATTCGAGCAATACAGTGACGAAGTTTCAAAACCGTCAAAGACGCTTGCATATCAATTTTTCAATGATTTCTTTATAATTTCCGAAGATTATTTTGTAACCCTCATGAAGGATGAGGATAAGACGGCTGTGTTCTTTGTGAATGAGAAAATGGATTTGATGCAGGAGCACCTCTTGTCAAAATTTGGTGAAATGGCAGAAATAATAAAGCGCATGATGAAGTGCGATATTGTGCCGGTGAAAAATGAATACGAAGATTATGTGAAAGAATATCATAAGATACTTAAGGCGAATTATTCGCGCGCACATGTATATCTGCTGGATACAATTGATTTTGCGGATTTTTATGTGCCGCCATCTTTGCGCCGGCATACGTTCGGGAAAGAGGAAGAAGAAAAGCGTTGGGTGATCCGGCAGACAGTTTCAAAATTTTTCCATATTGAGTTGGAAAATGAAAAGGAGGATTCCCTTGATGACTGGAAGCATATTTTTGATGATAACGGAATCGTATATGTAACAGGAGGAGCCGGATATGGCAAGTCCTTATTCTTAAAAAAGCTGATCAATGACTATTCTGATATGAATATATTAAACAGCCAGGAGTATCTGGTCATCTATGGAGACTTGAAAGCATTTTATGCCGAGGGAGAACAGCCTGTATCGGTAGTGCGCTTTCTGCAGGACAGTATGGTGAAAGAGACACTGATGGATGAAAAGCACTTCCCTGTTGAGATGATTGAATATTATATAAAAACGGGAAGATGCCTGATCTTATTGGATGCGCTGGATGAAGTGGAAAAGCGGAAGAGGGAGGAACTGCATAAACGGATAATTGCATATTTTAAAAATCAAAATCCAAATAACAAAATATGTATCACGTCCAGAAACAGAGGATTCATTCCGGAAAAGGATGTGGAGGTTTTTGATATTTTGCCGCTGGGCAGGAGGCAGATAGAAGCGTATGTAGATAATATCGTAAAACTCGGAAGATTTGATCTTAAGGACAAAAAGCTTTTTCTGGAACAAACCGATATTTTGGTAAAAAAAGGGTTCTTA
>JAILPG010000262.1 GCA_024699595.1 Lachnospiraceae bacterium
TCCGCCTCTTCCCACATTAACTCCGGGATGGATATGGGTGCCTCTCTGTCTGTAGAGAATATTTCCGGCCTTTACGAACTGCCCGTCGGCTCTCTTGGCACCGAGGCGCTTGGCTTCGCTGTCACGGCCGTTCTTTGTGGATCCCACTCCCTTTTTATGAGCGAAGAACTGAAGGTTAAGCTTAAGCATGACCTTTTCCTCCTTTATGATCGATCAATAGTAACAAATTCACTTCCGTAGGTATCCCGGATATTCTCTATCCCGAATACCATGGCTTTTAACAGTATCCCGGCTTCATCAGATACAGGCTCTTTGATAAAGCATTCTATACATCCCGTCTTTTCGTCACTGTCTACGCGAAAAAGCTCAGCGGGAAGGAACTTCTCGATGGAATTAACGGTATTTATGACCAGTACGGAAACCGCTGAACAAACTATATCCCGGCCCGGATCGTCGAATAATGCGTGACCCGAAACCTTAAAGCCCTTTATCTTACCGGAATCATTCCGATAAACCGAAATTCTTATCATCTTAATGATGATCAGGCGTTGATCTTCTCGATCTTAACCCTTGTGAAAGGCTGTCTGTGGCCGTTTTTCTTGTGGTAACCCGACTTGGGCTTATACCTGTAGACCACAACCTTCTTATCGCGTCCCTGCTCCAAAATAGAAGCTTCTACGGATGCGTTCTTAACGTCGTTTCCGACCTTAAGGGAATCGCCGCCGATCGCAAGAACCTCATCAAACTTTACGGAATCCTTAACCTCGCCTGCGAGCTTCTGCACCTTGATGATGTCGCCCTCGCTGACCTTGTACTGTCTTCCGCCCGTTGCAATGATCGCGTACATATGGCACCTCCTTACTCTAAACTCGCTGAAAACGGTACCCGTAAGGGATTTAAACCGGCCTCATGCGGCATACCATAGAATACTAACACCTGAGGGATATAAAGTCAAGCAGATGTATATACTATTGTACCTTAACCTTTATTTTTACTGTCTTTCCGTTAATCTTTGTGATAACATTCGCCGTCCCCTTATCGCGGGCATAGAGAATGCCTGCACCGTCTACATAGGCCACATTATTATTACTGCTCTTAAAAAGCAGATTTTGATATACCTGACG
Organism: Lachnospiraceae bacterium; assembly: GCA_024699595.1. The sequence goes on from JAILPG010000262.1 coordinate 1,125, forward strand.
TGTTTTTAAGGCAGTAGTCTTTCCCGGGGAGGTTAAAAGAGCATACTTGGGATGCTTTCCCGTAACTCCCTCGGTGATCAGGGAGGGATCCTCAATATATATTTTTACCTTGTATTCAAAGCCCTCATATTTCGCTTTAAGATATGTCTCACCTGTCTTTTGTCCTGCCAGGACCTTATTCTTTTTGGGATTAAGAGTCACTATATCAGATCCTGAAACCGTCCAGGGAAGTATACCGCTTGTTTTGTACATTTTAAGGGGCTTGCTGCTATTTAGGTTCACATGTAAGGTCTTTACCGTTGTATCAGCCACATGTACCTTGATCTTCACATCGCCCTTTCCTTCGACCTTACCGGTAAGAGTAGTCTCTCCTGCCCCGATGGCGGTCATCTTTCCGCTCTTTGTGATACGTACGATACCATTATCATAGACCACATTCTTTGCCTGCTTATTGGATGATACAGCCTTGCGGTCCGAGCTCCAAGTTGCTTTTTTAGGCGAAAAGCCGGCGATCTTTATGTTTACGCTCTGCATGGGTACGAGTTCCACCGTCTTGCTGAAATCCCTTTTTGAAGTATCCGCATCCTTTACCGTGACCTTGGTATTAAAGCCCACACCATTGATATATGCGGTAATGGTTGCATTACCCTTTGCAATGCCATAGACGGTTCCGTCCGTAAGAACCGAAGCTATATCAGGCGCAGAGCTTACCCACACAGTCTTTAAGCCATTGCTGTTGTTTAAGGTGATCTTTTTGCCGAAGCCTGCCACAAGGGAAAGCTTTTTGTCAACGGAAGGCTTTACGACAGTAACCCTAATGGTCCGATCCTTACGCGTAAGGACTGTTTCTCCCGCCTTCTTCGCCGTTACCGCACCCTTTTTGACCGTTACTATTTTTGAGTTGCCTGATTTCCAGTCGTTCTCACTCAGGGCAAATTTCTGGCCCTTTACCATCAGAAGTGTGGAGGTTGACACCGTAACTAAAGGCACCGGATCCAGACCACCCTGTTTTTCTCCAGCCGCTACTTCTTCAAGTTTGTTATCTTTTTCTATCTTTTCAACAGAAGTATCCCCTGAGGGCATGGGTGTGGGGCCGGGATCAGGGATCTCTCTTCCGCTCTTATACTCATCTAAAAGTCCTATGTAGCTGGAAGCCGCATTGGGACCCGAACCAAGAGCATAGTGCACTCCTTCATCATCAGCCATCATGGAATAAATATCCCCTTTAGCCTTTTGTGCATCCGTAAGAGAGATCTTCGCCTTTTGGCTGCCGTCCTGACCAATAATAAATATTTCATCAGGCCCGGCTATCACCATATCCGAACCGACTGCACCAAGACCTCCGAAATAACCCGTATAGAAGTAGCCGCCCCCTGCACTCCAGGAAAAAGTCTTTTCTATGATCTTTGAAGACATCATGGTACTGAAATCATATTTTCCGAAGCTTGTCTTTGAGCCATCATATTCATAATAAAATCCAATATTTCCGGTTAACGGAAACGCACATTCCATATCATTCCATGGTTTGCCCGTATCATAATCGCTTCCTGTTTCCAGGGAATATACACTCTCTTTGTTTGTGTTAACCCAGTCGGTCTTATCATGTTCGACAGAAAAAGCCGCTTTACTTTTCAGAAAATTCTTATATACGCAAAAAAAGGCAGGACATCCAACGGGATCATCCCATGTACAGTCGATGTAATAATTCTTACCTCCAAGACTGACCATGTTCCAGCCGTGATTTAAATTCTTGCTGGATATATAATCACATTCTATCCCTGCACGTTCCGCAAGATATTTAAAAGCCAGGCTGTACCCCTGGCACACAGCCCTTTTTTCCACCAGACAGTTATAGGCATTGTATTTATCATCAGGAGTTGTACCATCGCTCTTAAATGCATAATCAGTATGCTGGACGATATAATTATGCAGATATATAAGCTTCTGCAGCGGACTCCAGTCTGCTGCTATCCCTCCAAGGATAAAGTCTGCTTTATTTTTAAAGGCTGTTATCGCGGCAGTACCGTAATTCTCCGTATCAGTCTCATAGGTAACACTGTCCGTTCCGCTGTAGGTTATGCTGTTTTTCAAAAAGAAAAATTCCGGATGCCTGTTAATAATATTCAAATAAAAATCCCCAATACCCGATCCGGTAAGGTTATAGGATGAAACATTCACAGTTATGCTTTTTGAGC
>JAILPG010000025.1 GCA_024699595.1 Lachnospiraceae bacterium
AAAAGCTCCACGATGCACTTAAGGTCGGGTGCCTCGAGGTAGTTGTACTCGCCGCTTCCGTCACCGTAGGTTCCGTGCTGCACAAGCTTAAGTCCTGCTGCTTCGGCACTCTTTACCTTCTCTTTGGAATCCTGTACCTGAAAAGCCACGTGGTGGATGCCTTCGCCTTTTTCCTCGAGAAAGCTCCTCCAGGTCGAGGGCTTTTCGTTAGGCTGTATCAGCTCAAGCTGCAGTCCGGGACCCACATCAAAGAAGGCCATGTAGCAATATGCCTCCGGAGCGGGTTCGCCCTTATAGACCGTCTGTGTGATACTGTAATCCCCTATAGGCTGCGTCTCGGGAACCTCAACGCCCAGGAATTCCGCCCAGGCCCTTTTGGTGGTCTCAACATCTTTTACAATAAATCCCACCTGAGCGAGCAGGCTGGTGCCAAGTACTCCTGCCATTATATTTCCTCCTTCTCCAATTCGATCTTCTGTTTTCAAAACCGGTTTTTGAAAAAAATTCCTTTTATGAACCAATGATAAGCCTGATGTCAAAAAAACGATACGAATATACTATACAAAAACTGCGCATATTTTGCTTTTGTTTTTTGATGATTTATGCAATTTGGGTAAAAACTGTGCAGATATTCTTATAAAGAGCTTCAAAGTGTTATATTATATGATATGATGACAATGTAAAAAGGTACACAGCACCGCCGCAGATGTTTTAAAACTGCGGGAATCTCCATTGAAATTAAGTGCAAAGCGAGGTGGAACATGCTTCTTGACAGCCATTTTGAAGATCTGGATTTTTCGGCAGGACGGGTGATAAATACTTCCATGATGATCGGAGAGGGCTATACCGGGCTTACACACTGGCATCCCTTTACCGAGATACTCTTAAGCCTAAGAGAGGGCAATGAGGTAGAGCTTAATTTTAGAAAATATGAAATGCATCCCAATGATTTCATTATTTCCTATCCGGGCGATCTGCACAGTGTTAATAATGTCGCACCGGACTCCTTCTTTATAATACAGTTTCCGATGGAGCTCATTACCGTTGTCAACGATCTCAACCGGATAAAGCCCTTCTTATCTAAGGCAGCATTCTGCAGTTATGACATAAATGATGCAAAGACCGGCCGTATGATCCAGCTCTTAAAGGAGATCGTAAACAGTAAACCTTCGGATATAATGTTTGAAGAGGCCTACAATTATTCGCTGCTTTTACAGTTCTTTTCGCTGTACGGGGAAAAATGCTTAAATGAAATGAAGGACGAGGCCGAAGGCGATGAGGATACTTACTACAGATCCTCAAGACTCATGGCGGAGGCCTGCCTGTATATATCGCAGAACTGCAGATCGGAAATGACACTTAACGATATCGCAAAGAGGATAGGAGTCAGCAAATCCTATTTTTCCCATCTGTTCAAAAGCTACACAAATATGACCTTTGTAGATTATCTGACCAGAGAGAGGATAAGGGTTGCCGAATCGATGTTTGCGGATCCGTCAAAAAAGCTCATAGACATAGCCTTTGAATGCGGTTTTTTGAGTATCTCTTCTTTTAACAGAAGCTTTAAAAAGATAAAGGGCATTGCGCCGAGAGACTTCAGAAAGGCCATGCGAAGCCAGCCCTGAGAAATGATATTGGGATCCGGAACACAATATGAGCAGAAGTATGACATTATTTAAGAAGTAAGATCTGTGCTGTTCATATAATATGGTGTAAGAGTAAAGTTTAAAATCCGGTATAAGACGGTAGTTCATGCGCCGATGGATCTAAAAGCGTATCATACATACGGAAAGGAGATAAGGTATGGCAGTAAAATGGGGCGTTTTGGGAACCGCAAACATAGCAAGGGGATGTACGATCCCGGGAATGAAAAAAGTGGATAACTGTGAACTGTATGCGATAGCAGGAAGGGATCTTAGAAAGGCAGAGCGTTATAAGGAAGAGTTTGGCTTTGCCAAAGCCTATGAAGGATATGACAGACTGCTTGAAGATCCTTTAGTAGAGGCGGTATACATCCCTCTTCCAAACCATCTGCATAAGGAATGGGTGCTAAAAGCATTAAATGCGGGCAAGCACGTGCTCTGCGAAAAACCCATGGCGCTTAATGCAAATGATGCAAAGGAGATGTTTGACGCTGCAAAGAATAACAATGTTATTTTAATGGAAGCCTATGCCTATCTTCACGGACAGTACATGGCTTCCCTAAAGGAAGATGTTAGGAGCGGGATAATAGGAGATGTTGATTATATCGAGACGGCCTTCCTTACGCAGGGGTATGAGGAGGATATCAGGCTTTACAAGGAGATGGGCGGCGGAGCTATATATGACCTCGGCTGCTACTGCACGACAATGATCTTATCCTTAACCGATTCCGAGCCCGATTATGTGAGGGCGGATGCGGAGTTCAGCGATAAAGGCGTAGATGTGTTCACATCTGCGATCATGAGGTTTAAGAACGGCTTAAGAGCTGCCTTCAACGTGGGGATGATCTTTCCTGCTGGGACAAATGCCAGAATGGACAGGCTCTATATCCACGGTTCAAAGGGCACGATACGCTCGGAGGTTGAGTATAATCAGGCAGGAGAGCTTTCCTATACTGTCACGGCAGGAGATACCGTTACACAGCGTAAGGTAAGTACGGATCACAATTACATGCTTGAGATAAAACAGCTCGGAGCCTGCATTGAAAACGGAGAGAAACCTCATGTGAGTCCGGAGTTTTCCATAAAGAACGCAATGCTTATGGATCAGATACTGTTCGGGACCGGATATTATTGACCGGTTTGATCACTGCTGATAGAAGAGTGCGGTAGAGGAAGTGCCGCTTGTCACGTACCATCTGTCGGTCCCTTCAAAGCGGCTCAGAGTGATGTTGACCTGATTTCCTGCTGCATGACTCTTTACCCAGTATACTATGTTCAGTCGACCGAGTGAGTCAAAAGTCTGCTCATTGATCGTTTCCGTGTTGGTATTGTTGTAGTAGAGCTCGATCGTTACAGGCGTGTCGGGCTCGAAGTTGTTCTTACGGCTGCCGCCTTCAAAATAGGCCTGAGGAAGCCAGGAGTAGTTCTTATCCTTCAGACGGTCGTTAAAAAAGCTGGCCCAGCCTGTTTTCCCGGATACGCCGCCTTCTGTATATCCTCTTCCATTGGGTTCGATGTCGGCAAACAGATATTTCATCATTGCCATTCCGTCATCATAGTTCTTAGTAAGCATATTTACGGACCATACATAATAGGCTGCAACGCTTCTCGGATCGGTCACATCCACGGCTTCTTTTAACTCCTTGAGATTTTCGGGTGCCGGATCGTCAAGCACATAATCCTGATCTGAAAGCCATTCATTTTTCTTTGTTTTCTTAAAGAGCCTGTCCTTAACAGAGGATTTGAAGGCTTCTGTGTCTAAGACTGTGTCTTTTTCTGCCTGTGCTTTAGCATACACATCCTGTGCGGGTGCGATAGAGGCAGCTAACAGGCTTAATGTCAGTACTGAAAGTGCGAGAGTTTTTTTCATGTCTGTGATCTCCTTTTTTCATCCCATACTTTATTTATCATATCGGCATATACGAGTTCTTTTCCCGTCCAGCCGTATAACAGGCTTGTCCTGTAGCCGTTTTCCGGAACCACCACATTGTTGTATCCTGCGGTCTGGATGCAGAATACGTTGACTTCCGGATTCACTTTGCCCCGGTAGTATGCAATAAGCTTTGCAACATCTATATAATCGCCTCTGTGCCCTACGGCAAATCCTGCCTCACGGTATTGCTTTTTGCCCTTATCCGTTCCGTAGAGGCCTCCGTGACCGGCCTGCATATCGCTGTAGATAAAGATATTGTCATAGACGATCTTTTTATTTATTGCCTCGTCAAAGAACAGCCATACTCCGTTTTCGGTAGAGCCGCCCACATCGCCGCTTCCGGTCTTTGAGATGAACTGGGCCTGAGAGAGGATACCGTTTCTCTTTGATATCTCGTGTTTTATCATCTTGTCACCGAACTTAATGACCGTACCGGTCTCTGAATTGGCTGCTCCTATTACGGCGCTTAAGTTGTCGATCTCCGCTATGGTCACTCTGCCATACTCGGAATTGCAGGTGCCCCACGCACTTCCGGAATTATCTGATAAAAAGGCGTTGTTGCCTTTGAGCATCGGCAGATTCTGACATGAGATGTCAAGACATTCCTCCAGTGCATCTGTTATCATTACCAGATGGTGGACCTTGCCGGGAGCCTGTTCCACAGCTTTTTTGGCCGCAAGGTATCTGAAAGGAAACTGTTTGCCTTTTAATACGCCGCCCTTAAGATCTTCAAGTATCTCCTTTGTCTTTTCGACGTCATCGATCTCGCTGAATATGCCGCGGAGATTGCGAAGCAGTGCCATGTGCGGCAGACGTCCGAGTATATCCAATACCTCGCTCCAGGTCTTTCCCGATGCTTTCAGGGTCTCCCAGGTCTTGTCCTCTTCGGGCATGGCAATGGTCCCCGTCTGCATGAGCTCGTCGATATCGGCGTTGTTTGCGTGACAGATCCTTATCACATCTATAAGCCCAAGACCTCTGTTTTTGTATTTGAACAGCTCGTATCTTGACAGGCTCTCGATGTATCTTGCCCAGCTTCTCTTAAGTATCGCGGGAATTCCCCTTTTGGTGTCGGTCTTGTACAGATAATAGGTGAACTGTGAGATCACGTCATCGGCTCTCATCAGTACACGGGATGATGCATCGGCAAATCCGTTTTTGTTTTTCTCTATATATTCGCTTCTTTTCTTCGAAAGAGCGGCCCGAACCATGATGATCTGCGGATTCAGGCGCATATAGTATTCTCTTCTGAGCGTCGCGGCCCATTCAAGCGTTGCGCCAAAATCATAGTCAAGTGCCTCATCTATCACTCTTTCCATGAGATGAGAGGTCGTGATCCCTCCGTAGCTGTCGGCGGAGAGTACCACGTATTCGGTCATTAAAGGGTCGACGGTGTATGCGGCTTCTCTAACAATGGTTTTATCCGCAAATTCGCCGTCCCTGTAATACTGGGGCTCGCCGAAAATGGAGCTTGCCGTTACAAGCTTTAACGTGTCGATGGGATTTACCTCATAGGAGTTTCCGCCCATGAAATTCATGACTCTTTTTGTTTTTTCGTCGCTTCTTTTTTCCTTAACTGCTTTTGTAAATTTCATAGAAGGTCACCTCCTGTGTTTTTTTCTGATATACAGGTCTGACTGTAAGCCTGCGTCTGACCCGTTTCCTCCTGTAAAAAAAGGGTCGGCGTCTACCAACCCTGATCTTTCAATTATGACCGTGAATATTAAGAAATGGAGACCGGCTTTCGCCGGATATTATGCTGCGTGCATACCTCTGAGATGTAACCATTCCTACCGCTACGGTCATATCATTTTCGTTAATGATAAAAAGCTTCAAACGGCTTGAAAAGCTTTTGTTCTTTACATCATTATATGTATGATTTTATGGTCATATGGCAATATTGTCAAGATTGATACGTTTCCGCTCAACATTCTGCCTGATCATTAATTCTTTCTGCTTTTTATTCTTCCTCTTCACTCCGTGTAAGGAAAGCATCGATCTGATCGGCGATATACTCATACTGCCCAAGCTTTTTTCTTGAAAGATCCATGACATATTCATACTGTGCGGCTGCTTCGGATTCTCCCGCACCTGCATATCCGTAATAGTTAAAGGCTGCCTCGTAATAGTCCGCTGCGGCGTAAGGTACCTCGTAGGCATCATTTTTTTCCGGATCCACACCTAATCCCGCGTTTAAGTATCTGTCCTCGAGAACGGAGTCATAGTTTCCGCGTTCAATGTTGTAGAGCATGTTATGGGAGGGGACCACCGTATAATAGCCGTGTTTCTGTGGCTGAGTCGTAAAAAAGAGCGCCATGACCATTATGAACAGCACTACCGTTAAGATCACTATAAATATGCTTGAGATCACATTTTTCTTATCTGACATATCATAATCCTTTCAATTACAGGTTTTATCATCGTTTTTCATACCTGCAGACCATCCGGGAAACGCAGGCCTTATCTGCATCTGCTTAGGCAGTACGTTTACAAACGGTCCTTATGGTAACCGTCCTCTAATAGTATCTGCTTCTTTGCGTTGCTAAGTTCGTCAAAGCTCTCAATATCTTCATCGCTTAAGTTAAAATATCCTTTTATCAGTGTTTCCATGTGCACGGACAGATCATAGATGTAATCATAGACCCGCCCGTCCGTGTAATACTTATTTTTCTCATATTCGGAGTTTGGGTCCCTGTAGGAATATATCCTGTCCATTGATTCCGCGATCCGTTCAAAGGCTTCTTCATCATCCATGTACGAGTCATCATCGAAGAGATAGTACATATCATGCATGAAAGATTCATAAACGGAAGAAACCGTGAATATCATGTACAGATCTTCAAGTGAATCGGAATATCTTATGTTGTTTATCCGGCTGTAGTAGCTGAGACCGAGATAATCCCTCTCATCTATCAGCTTATCGAGATCGTCTCTGTATTTATTTTCATTTGCGGCTATTATTTTTTCCTGTCTTGCAGACCTTATGTCATAGGAATTGCAGAGTGCGATGACCATAACCGCGATAAGGGTCACAAGTACCGCGATTATCGTGATCCTTACCGTAAAAGCATTGAAGCGCCTGCTGTTTGAGATCACGTCCTGTTTTGTCGAGGCATAGTCGGCACTGAATCTTTTCATGTCAGTGTTGTGCTGCTTTGCCATTTTGTTTTCCGTGCCGCAGTAAGGACATACAAGATCCTCAAGGCCCAGATTGTTGCCACAGTGTTCGCATTTCATATATTTATCCTCATATCCTTTTTATGACTGTTGTCTGCGTTTTCTGCCGATACATCTTTTCCGGGATCCTTTAGCTTTCGACATTGCGGTCAGTCTATCTGAATGTATCTTTATGCTCCCTGGCATATTTTGTGCAGGCATCGTATTCAAGGTGATTGAATCTGTTTAAGAGTTTGTCGCTCAGAGCTTCCAGTTCTTCATCGCTTATCATAAGCCTGTTATTAAGCACATCCTTCATATAGTCAAATACCGGTTCAAGGTTTTCAAGATCCTCTTTTTTAAGCCCGTAAAAGGTTTCCGTCCGTTCTTCTTTAGTAAAGTAAAAAGTGCAGCAGTAGTAGAAGACGATGCCTGACGCATAATCATCCCACCCGTACTTCTCCACGTTCTCAAGCTCCGTTCTGGTACGCAGGTAATCGTTGTAAAGCTCTACAAAAGTGTAGTGATCATAGCTGTATACCGAATGACCGCTTTCGTAGGAGTCAAAAAAGGTCTCGCACAGCTCCTCGTACTTTCCGGCCTCATACAGCTCGTCAAATTCTTTATAGGCTTCCTGTTTCCAGGTCATTTCCTCTAAGGTCTTGTTTCCCGAGTCAAGGTCTCTCTGAAGAGATCTTTTCTCGTGGATGTTATAGATCACAAGGATGACGGCTGTTGCTGCGATCAGGATCGCAAAGGTGATCACTATCATCTTTGATACCTTGCGGTAACTCTCCTTATATCCGCTTGCCGCCTCTTCATCGATACCGTCAAGGTTCTTTTTCACCTCATAGAGGTTATCCATATACTTTTTTTCTGCGCCCTTTTCATTGATATATCCGCAGTACGGGCATTTGGTGCTTTGTGCATCAATTTCCGCCCCGCAGTTTGGACACCTGATCGTCATATCATATCCTCGTGATGATCTGCTTATTTTACAGGAAAGGCTTATTAGAGCTTTTCCTGCACAAAATTTACAGGCACAGAGTGCCGTTCCTTAAGATTATAGTAAAAAATGCCCCGGATGACAACGTAAACCGGATATACTATAATCAGGCAAGGCTAAGAAAACGTTTGGATATGCGTTTCAGAAATACTAACCGTTAGCATACAGACAGCCACCGGGCAAAGGAGAAGACAGAAAATGGATGATAAGCTTTTATTTAAGATAAATGTGTATCTCGATGAGGTTAATACCGTGAAGGGTGACAGGGCGGAGGCAACGATGATCCTGTTTCACGGGAAGATGGACAGCGATTTTTTCAAAGGAGAGATCATAAACGGCGGAGTGGATACCCAGATAGAAGAAAAGGGTAAGACAAGGACCCTGTCTGCCAGATATATCCTCAAGGGAATAGATAATGAAAATGAGCTCTGCAGCATTTTTATCGAAAATAACGGAACGGTGGAAAAAAACGGTGAGATAAGGACTGTTCCGAGGATAATAACAGACTCAAAAGCCCTGAAATGGCTTGAGGACACCCCTCTAAAGGGGAGAGTGGAAAGCGTCAGGGAAGGAGAGGTTGAGATACTGTTTTTTACCGCGAAATGAATGCAGCATCTATGCCTGCTGTAAGCAATGACATAGAACAGACCGTAGTGGTCAGTTTTCACCTGTCTGCGCAGGCTTGTCCTTAGACGGCAGCATTTTGTAGTAGGCAGATAAGAACAGGAAGCCTATAGGGAAAGCTATTGCTATGGACAAAGGCTGAGCTTCCTGAATGCCCGCAAGACCTCTGATCTTTGAGAGGATCATTAGTAGCGGTATGAATATGAGGCCGCTTCGGATCGCGGATAACAGGGCGGCGCCTCTCTTAAGGCCGCTGCTTTGGTACATCATCTCGGTGATCATGGTTATGGGCAGCAGCAGATGAGCAAGGGCCTGAAGCCTCAAAGCTCTGGTGCCCACATATACGACCTCGGGGTCATCCCTGAATATGGCGATAAGACTGCCCGAGAAGATGAGCAGTAACGTACATCCGATGAGAATGATGCCTTCTGCGAGCATGCAGGTGAAAGTGAATCCCTTTTTGATACGTGAATATCTGCCTGCTCCGTAATTGAACGCACATACAGGCTGAAAGCCCTGTCCGACGCCGAGAGCAATGGAAAAGGCAAAGAAGATTATCCTTGAGACAATGCTCATTCCCGCAACAGCTGCATCCCCGTATACTGCGCACTGCTTGTTCAGTATCACCGTGGCAAGGCTGTTAAGTCCCTGACGGAGCAGACTCGGAGATCCTGTTGCAAAAATGTTAAAATAGAACGAAATTCCCGCATTAAGAGCTTTTTTCAGGCTGAGCTTCGTGGATGTCCGGCCTGATAAAAAGATCCCAAGGAGGATCAGAAAGCTCATCACCTGACTGATCGCGGTGGAAAGACCCGCACCGTGGATCCCCATCTTAAGACCGAACATAAAGATCGGATCGCCGATCATATTTAAGACAGCTCCCGACATTAATCCGACCATGCCAAGAAAAGCCTTGCCCTCGTAGCGTAAATAGGTATTCAGAGCCAGACTCCCGCACATAAAAGGAGCGGCAGCAAGGATATATGAAATGTATACTTTGGCAAAAGGAGCGATCGTATCTGTACTTCCGAGGATCATCACTATATCGTCGAGCCAGATGAAGCCGATGATCATTATCACGATCCCGAAGAAGGTGGACCCGAAAAAGCCCGAAGAGGCACTGGTGGAAGCGGTCTCCGTATCTTTAGAGCCTAAAGCCCTTGAGAGAATGCTTCCCGAGCCCTGCCCAAACATAAAGCCAAAGGCCTGGATCACGGCCATGAAGCCGAATACGATACCGACAGCCCCGCTGGCGCTTGTCCCAAGCCTTCCGACAAATGCCGTGTCCACAAGGTTATAGATGTTGTTGACGAGCATTGAGATGATGCTTGGGATAGCAAGAGTGAAAATGAGCCGCGGAACCGGCGTATTTGTCATTTTTTCAAATTGAGATGAAATATCCTGTTTTTCCATATAAACAATGAACCGTATTTCCGAAGATTTCGATGCACCACCGGGGAACGACGTTTCCTGGGTGTTTAGCTGTTAAGGATCTCTGTCAGATAATCCCTTATGACTTTCTTAAGCTCATCAAAATGTCCGGTAAAGCAGTGGTCCGCATTTTCTATGGATATAAGCCTGCCGTTTTCATATTTTTCCGCAAGCTCCTCTGCAAACCTAAACGGAACGACCTCATCTTCGGCACCGTGTACCACGAGTACCGGGCCTTTGTAGCTTTTTACCGTTTTGTCGGTATCGATGAGTCTTGCGACCCTGACATAGTCCGTGCCAAGCTCCCAGCCGTCGGGAGAGACAAGTTTTTCGGGGAGATCCTCCGGGTCAAATTCATTGCCGAGGATGCTTCCTCTTTTTGCATCATAGGGGATGCAGAGGGCCGGAGAGAGCGGTATAAGGGCCTTTATAAGATCTGACATTATCCCGCCTGCAAGCACGGCTGTAAGACCGCCCTGGGAGTGGCCTGCAAGTACCACATCGCCTGCAAAGGGAAGATTCATTGCATATCTTATTATGCACATTGTTTCGGCAGTCCATAATAAGAGGTTGTGATCATAGAAATCTCCGCCGCTCTTTCCGTGTCCGTAGAGCTCGGAGCGCAAAACGACATATCCCGCTTCATTTGCCGCATCTTTTATGGCAATGATATGATCCTCTTCGATATATCCCGTAAACCCGGAGATAAGTACCATTACGGGCATCTTTTCCTTCTGATCCGCGGGATAGTCAAGTGTTGAATGAATGTCGGTTCCATGGCAGTTTATGAAAAAATCTTCGTTTTTGTACATTTTTTCGTCATTTTTTTCCTGTGCTGTATTTGCAAAAAACCCCTCCCTCAAAAACGGGGGAGGGGTTTCATATCAAGTTATATCACAATCCGGCGATTTACGAAAGTCTGACACAAATGCTGCCATCTTAAACAGCATTATAAAGCGCCATATCCGCTCAGCCTACTCCGAGTCCGTCAAAATCGGAAAGCGGGAGAACATCAAGGATCTTCATGCTGGGAGCTTTGCTTCCCATAGACAGATACTCATTCTCTGTGATCTCGTCGTTCCATTCCCATGCCCATACCGGGATGCTTCCGTTTTCTGAATAGGTCTCGATCATCCTGTCTCTGTCCTTTTTATCCGAATAGCTGAATGAATAGAACTCATGATGATCCGGATCTTTCTTGGTAGCAGAGAAGAGAGATTCTGCAACGGGGAAATAGGTACCCATGTCCGCATCGAACTTGTACCAGATGACAGATCCCGATGAGGCCGTGCCTGAGAATACTTCCTCAAGGTAGCCGTCTTCGTAGAGTGTTATCTGTCCTCTGTAAGGGCAGTAATAAGCGGGCTCTACAGTCGGTCCGTCGGGATTTAATGTATTAAGCGCATAAATGTCTATCACGGACCCGTAATAGCTTATCAGAAGCTCCACTACATCGTCTCCGTTAATGTCCATTACCTGATAGGTAACGGCATCATCGGAAGATGCAGAAGGCCATCCCTGGTCCATAAGGGCTGAATAGAAGCCCATTTCATCGAGCTCCTCGGTTGAGTAGCCTTCTTCCTGTACCTCTTTATAGGCTTCAAGGATCTCTTCGTAGGCATCGATAAGATCAGCTTCGGTAAAACCTTCGGCTAAGTCTTTTCCCTTATAATCCAGGCTGTCAGCACCCCTCTTTACCGTGGTGCCGGGTTTTGCTTCATCGATCTCTTCGCGAGACATCTCGGCAGTTATGAAGGTCGAATACTGTACATACTGGCCGTTTAACATGGCTATGGGAAGTGTTCCGCCCTCAAGCCAGTTGGCTGCATATATGCATACGCTCGGAGGTCCTTCGGGGATAACCATTGAAATGCCGGTTACCTCTGTTTTTTCCAGTCTGTGCTCTTCAAGAGTCTTTTCGGGTACGAACTCAAGATCATCGGTATCAAAATCGATCTCACCCTGGTCAAAACGGACAACCATTCCGTTATCGAGAGCGACCACATATACATATTCGGGGAATTCGTCCGAATTCGGCTGCACGTAGGGAAGCAGACGCAGGATATTCTCAGGGGGATTCTCGATCACGAGTGCAAGGGCATCATCGGGAACGAGCTCCATGAACCTGTTCCACTTTTCGGCAGTGGGATGATATGCAAATTCCGCATAACGGTACATAGCCTCGTCTACATCGGGCTCGATATCAAAGGTGTATTTATTTCCGTCAAAATCCGTTACCTTGACCTTGGTTCCGGATGAGTTAATTTCTACCTCATCGATCTCATCGCCATCGACGGATCCGATCAGGTTGCCTTCAAAGTCATAAAGGCTGTCCCACACGCTGTAAACAGCCGTGGTTATATCATCATCGATCCAGGTAAGGTTTGCACCTTCGATCTCTTTCACGATCATGTTGGTGTAGATGTTTGTCAGATAATACAGGCCGACATGCGGGTTGATATGGCATTCGGTGATAATATAGTCACCAACCTGATATATGTCCATTACCGCATTTGCAATGGTATCCATATCCTTAAGCTCCGTGGTGAAGCCGTTTATCGTAAAGGAAGTTCCGTCGCACTCAAATTCCTGTTCAAGGTTTCCGAAATCATATTCTCCGTAGAAGGTTTCGTTCACATCTTCGACAGAGGATATCTTTGAATCCTCATCTGTCGTTACGTGATAGATCTTTGCGGGATATCCGTTGTGCAGCCTGTTGTTGTCAAGCACCAGGGATTCGTCACAGTCTTCTGCAAAATAGTATTCCGAAACGCTGATATCTTCATTTTCAAGGAAGTATCCGCCAAGCAAACGCCTGCCCGTGTATTCCTCTTCGGTCTCATACATTACGGGTTCAACGGGCTGTAAAAAGTATCTGTTGTCCTCCTCGGTCTGCCATAAATAGGCATAGAAGTCGTCATCTTCACGAAGCTCCATATCCGAAAGGCCGTCGTTCTCCCTTACGAATACCCATCTCTCCTGTAACTTGTTGCAGCCGGTCTCTTCAAGCTCTTCTTCAAGTCTTTCCTTATTCTGGAAAATGTTTGTAAAGATGAAGCTGTCACCGTTTCCAAGCCACGATAAGCTTAAGTAGTCATATCCGTTGCCCCTTGCGATGTAGAACAGTCCGCCTGAGATCTCACGCTCCATGGGCTCCCAGCCTGTCTCATTTTCCGTGGGTATTCTGTATCCGGTGGGGATATCCGAAAAGCCGATGTTAAAGGTTCTGTACTCTTCTTCCTGAACGTAGTCATCGATCTCAGTGTCATATCTTTGATTCTGATAAACATAAAAATCGCCCTCTGCAGGCTCGTCCTCGCAGTCGAGTATAAAGCTGCAGCCGCCTGTACCGTCAAGAGTCAGTGTACCGTATTCCTCGTCGCATAAAGGATCGATAAGTCTCCAGTCACCCTTTAAGAAGTCATTGATATCTTCCTCTGATTCAAAATCGATCGTAGTGTCTGCATCCTTCTTTTTCCTGTTGTCTTTGTTGCCCTTTGCAGCAGTTGAGGCTGCTAAAACAGTGGTTCCTACCTTGGGCACACCGTCTATGGCATCCGATACGGGTCCTGCGATCATTGTAAGGACCATGATTCCCGCAAGGGCGCAGATGATACGTTTTTTCATGTTGCCTTGTTCCTTTCTTGTTTATTTATTGATACATAACGTTTTACAGATACAAAATGTCAGGGCTTTAAGCCCTTTTATACGGTTTTGTAATTAGCATATCACAACATATTATTATACATCCAATCATCTTAAGATGTAAAATGATCCGTTTCCCCGTCTTTACGGCGGAGTCTCTGCGTATTATGGTCCGTTTCCTATGATCCCTTCATAGTCGAGGCCGTATTTTCTTGCGATATCCTTGGCGTAGGAGAGGCCGTCGGGAGTGGTCCTTATCACGCGGTAGCTTCTTTTCCCGCTCTGCTTATCCTCCATCACCGCCACCAGATTGTCGATCTTTCCGCGGTTTCCCTCATGGGAGTTGTATTCGTCGCATTTTGCGGCAAGCTCGTGGATATGGGTTACGTATATCCCTCCGCAGCCGATGACGCCGATCGCACTTAACACCTCGGAGGCGATATAGCCGCCCTCAAGCCCGCTGGTGCTTGAAAATGACTCATCCATGAACAGGACATCGGTATCCGAAATGTTCTTTAGGATCCCGCTGAGCCGTTCGCATTCGCTCTCAAGCCTGCCTTTTCCGTAATTGTTCTCATCCGATGCGGGAAAATGAGTGAAGATCCCTGTCACCGGACTGATAGCCGCGCTCTTTGCGGGCACGAACAATCCAAGCTGAAAGAGGGCCTGCGCCATGCCGACGGAATAGGCAAAGATCGATTTGCCGCCGTGGTTCGGACCTGTCACCAGATAGAATCTGCCGTTTTCATCATAGGAAAAATCATTTAAAACGATCACTTCCTCGATCTTTCTCCTTGCAAGGATGGGATTGTAGACGCCGGTAAGGTCACATTTTTTCTGATCCACAGGCCTTACTTCGGGCTTGCACATATCAAAGCCGAGCTCCTTCATCTGCCTGATAAAGCTCACCCCCGCCGTAAGGAACCTTATATCATCAAGTATGCTTACAAAATCCGCGGTGCTCGTATTAAAGTATTTGTTGACCAGAGGCTCGAAATCGCGGATCGCCTTTGAATAGATCCTGTTGAGCGCAGAGGAGACCGAATGGTTAAAGGCCTTGTTCTCGTCGGGGCTTAGACCCTTTATAAGGGGAAAGATCCCCGACATGAACATTTTCGGGTCTGCATTGTTCTTTTTTATAAGCCTGTCAATGATGGTTCCTTCCTTGAATTCCTCTTCGTTTATCGAAAGGATGCCTGCCTCTTTCGGCTGCAGATAGGAATCAACGTTTACGCCGACAGTGATGCTCCTTATGTTTCCAAAGCGCGTCTCCATCGCGGAGAGCTCCAGACAGAGGTTTTTATAGTCATCGCCGTTATATATTGACAGAATATGATCCTTAAACCGTTTCATCCCGACAGAGGAAACTTCCGTATCCTTAAACCCTTCCGCAAACAGATCCACGATCTCCTGATACATTTCAAGATGCCTGATGCAGGTAAGGGCCGATTCGGTCGTAAAGTCGACATTGATCGCCCGTTTCATGTCATTTATGTCATAGATTAGGACCAGGGCCCTGTTAAAGATCTCAAAGAGCCTGTCGTTTTCCACGAGGTCGCCTACCACGTCGAGCCTGTACTTAAGGACTTCTGTATCGATGGAACAGAGGCTCTTCAGGTCAATGTCCTTTACTCCCCTGTACCCTGTTTTTTTGATGACGATCATGTCATCTATCTGCAGAGAGTGGAGAAAGTCATAATTCTTCATGCACTGTGCTGTTTTTGATTCATATCCCTCGGGATAGAGAAGGCTGATACCTGATGCCATTTGCGCTCTCCCTGTTATCATGCCGGGCGGTTTTCTTTTTCTGTGAAAAAGAAGGTGCAGTAGCATAAACCTGCACCTTCTGAAAATCTCTTAAGCCATGTATATCTGTTTTGCCGGTTATCCGAAATATCTCTTAAGAAGTCCTGCGAAAGCTTTGCCGTGCCTTGCCTCGTCGCGGGCCATCTCATGAACGGTATCATGGATAGCATCGAGATTTAATTCCTTAGCCTTCTTTGCAAGCTCGGTCTTTCCTGCCGTAGCGCCGTTTTCGGCCTCTACTCTTACGGTAAGGTTTTCCTTTGTGGAGGAGCTTACGACTTCACCTAAGAGCTCAGCAAACTTTGCAGCATGCTCTGCCTCTTCCCAGGCTGCTTTTTCATAATAAAGTCCGACTTCGGGATATCCCTCTCTGAAAGCTGCTCTTGACATTGCAAGATACATGCCCACCTCGGTGCACTCGCCTTCAAAGTTGGCACGAAGGCCATCCTTGATCTCAGCGGGAACATCCTTTGCTATTCCGATCACATGCTCGCTTGCCCAGCTCATCTCACCCTCAACGGGAACGAATTTATCCTTGGGCTGCTTGCAGGTGGGGCAGGTCCAGTCTGCCGGAAGATCAGCAAACTTTACGCCTTCTTTTTCCTCATCATAGATATGTCCGCATACGGTACATCTGTATTTCATCTTTGTAATCCTCCTTGTGTCTTTGAATCTGCGGTATGCAGGGCATCCTTCTGCGGATGTTCTGTGACCGCTCTGTCTGTATAGAATATTACCAAAAAAGTGCATTTCCCGCAAGGATTGTTTGTTGGATATTTGGATATGAATGTGATAATATTTTATAAAATAATGTAAAGACAAATATATGAGGAGATGGGAAAATGCTTGTACCGGTATTATTGTTTGCGTTAGGACTCGTGTTTCTTATAAAAGGCGGCGACTGGTTTGTTGACGGCGCATCGGGGATAGCGGAGAGATTCGGGGTGCCCGATCTTTTGATAGGTGCAACTGTCGTATCCATAGGCACCACACTTCCGGAGGTCATGGTATCATCCAATTCCGCACTTTCCGGTCACGGCGAAATCGCATACGGAAACGCCATCGGCTCGATAATATGCAATACGGCTCTGATAGCTGCACTTACCGTAGCCATTAAGCCATCAACAGTAGAGAAAAAATCGCTCAGGACGCCGGTTATCTTTTTTTTCCTGAGCGCAGCCATATATGTAACGACAGCATATACCACGGGCAGATTTTCGCGCCCGGTGGGACTTGTGCTGCTTGCGATATTCGTGGTATATACCGTGCTGCTTGTAAGGCAGGCGTTATCGGCAGCGGGAGCAGCAGGAGGGGCGTATGCGTCCGGGAATACGGAAGTCGCGGCGTCATCTGATGCGGCTTTGGAAATGGCAGAGAATGCGGAAGCTGCAGAAGATGCAGTGCCATCGGATTCCGTATCGAAAGCTTCAGAGGAAAAAGAATCCGGCAAGGAAGCAGGGGAAAAGCCTATCTGGATGCTTGTGGTACTGCTTGTGGTCGGAGCGGCGCTTATAGCCATAGGAGCGGACCTCCTTGTTGACAACGGCACTCTTATCGCACAGGGACTTGGAGTTCCGGAATCTGTCATAGCACTTACCTTTGTGGCACTTGGTACTTCGCTTCCCGAGCTTGTGACCGCGATCACATCCCTTGCAAAAGGGCACGGAGCGCTCTCGCTCGGAAATATCTGCGGAGCGAATCTTTTTAATATAGTACTCGTATCAGGCCTTTCAATGACACTTGAGCCCTTCGACCTTCCGGCAGGCAAGGTCATAAACATAGCAGGGCAGGCAAGGAATGCATCACTTGTGATCGATACTCCCGTGATGCTTTCCGTAATGATCATTCTTACGATCCCCGCCCTTATAAAAGGGAAGCTTGAAAGATGGCAGGGAATACTGTTGCTTGCCATATATACGGGCTTTACTGTATTCCAGCTTATCAACTGAGAAAAATAAGATAAGGATATAAAAAGATATGAAGAAAAATCAGCCGGATCACGGTATCTTATCAGTGGATGATATCATGAAGGATATCGCTGCAAAGCACACAAAGGCGCCCACAAGCGTTTTTGTTATTATGATAGTTTTATATTTTGCGGCAATATTCACTGTGGCATGGGTATCCAGATCTGACCGGACCATGATGGTGGGCGGCAAGATACTGCCGTTTTCCGCTTTTGCCGGAGTGCTGTCCTCGATCGCAAATATACTTATCATATTCCTGACCGTGTTTTATGACAGGCTCGGATTTATCGCCTCGTTAGCCATACTGATAATGCAGATCCCGGTATATGCGAGAAATGTATCAATGCAGCCGAATCTGGCAAGCCTTCCGGGGATCTTTGGAACCCTGATCACGATCATAGCCATCATAATCATCTACCGTCGTAAAAAGAAGATCTCAGCTTATCAGCAGATCGAAGTGGAAAACCTGACACAGCAGCAGAGGCTTTCGCAGCACCTCTTTGAACAGACCGCGACCGCACTCGTAAACGCTGTTGATGCAAAGGATACTTATTCAAGAGGGCATTCCTTAAGAGTAGCCGGATATTCGGAGAATATCGCAAGGATGCTTGGAAAGAGCAGTGAGGAATGCTACAGGATCTATTATACGGCTCTTTTGCATGATGTGGGAAAGATCGGCATCGAGGACGGGATCATCAACAAAAAGGGAAAGCTTACGCCGGATGAGTATGAGATCATGAAGAAACATCCGATCTACGGCAACCAGATACTCTCAAGCATCAGCGAATATCCTTATCTGAGCATAGGAGCCCATTATCATCATGAGCGCTATGACGGAAAGGGCTATCCCGACGGCCTCAAGGGAGAGGATATCCCGGAGATAGCAAGGATCATCTCTGTCGCAGATGCATATGATGCCATGACTTCCGAAAGAAGCTACAGGGACGCGCTGCCCCAGCAGCTTGTGAGGGAGGAGATCGTAAAAGGAGCCGGTACGCAGTTTGATCCTGTTATCGCCGGCATTATGAAAAAAATAATAGACACTGACGCAGAATACAGTCTCAGAGAAAAAAACGTCGTAAAAGAGCTTGCCGGTTATAACGAGCTGTACTGTGAAGAATATAAGAGCAACGTATCCGACGGGATACAGGTCACCGAAAAGATCACGAAGATACATTTAAAATGCGGTCCTCTTGACGAGAAGTCCGCAACAGAAATGATGCCTGCGATCATTCTGTTTGATTCGCTGGACGGACGTTTACACAGGAGAGAGAAGACTGTCAGGGATTTAAACTATTATGAATACTGCGAGATCTTCTTTGACGGAAGGACTAATGATACGGGAGTCAGAAAGATCAAAACGGAAACTACCGGATCAGAGCGGGGCGACAGGGCAGGATCGGGAAAGACCCTTACAGGAAGAAAAGATACCGTATATGATATTGAAGCATCCAAGTATAATGATCATGTCCTTATAACAATAGATGACGGAGAAAAGACCCTGTGGGTAACGATAGCGCTGCCTGACAGCTCGCGTTATGTCTATATAGGCCTTACGGGCAGATACTGTCATTTGAGCGATGTGGGTATCCTGCAGACGGAAAAAGAGATAACTGCTGATCATATACAGAGAATAGCCGAGGAGATAAGCTACATTGACGGTCCTGAGGGAGATATACCAAATATCCAGATAAACGGTCAGAGAAGCGATACCACCATCGGTGTTCCCGTAAATGAAAGATTAAAGCTGTCATTTCATACAAAGAGCCTTCCGACATCAAGGCTTATCTGGCATTGTCCGCATATAGTACTCTTTTC
>JAILPG010000009.1 GCA_024699595.1 Lachnospiraceae bacterium
TTGTCAAAAAAAGAGACAAGGCCGCATGAACACAGCGACCCTGTCAATAAAGCCAAACTTAAAAGAACCGCCGCTTTTGCAGCGGTTCTTCCGATATTACCCTTCATATTTTTGTTTCCCTTATTACTGCATCCCTTCATATTAAATACTTATCTGGGCGCTACCGTAACTGTTGACGAGGTATTGATCGCAGAAGCATCAGCCGTGATAAAGTATCCGGAAAATGCCATATTTGCCGTAACAGCTTCGGTAACCGTAAGGATGACTGCCCAGCCTCCCGCTATGATAACACCCGCCGCTGCTGCCGCTGCCGCTACTGCTATCGCAACAACACCAACCGCAACTGCCAGAGCCTCGGCTGCTACTACTGCTGTAGTTCCGATCACCAGTGCCTCAGCCACAAAGATGAATGCCGCAAAGAAGCATCCGCCGTTAACCATCTCAAGCTCTTCGGGAGAGAGATCCTCCGGACTGTGAGGGATTACAATATAGAACTTATCAGGTGTGTTCTGATAGATCTCATATTTCCATCCGTCAAGAAGTATCTGCTTACCATCCTCATCGGAAAGGTCCTCAACCTTTTTTGAAAGGATCTGATTGAAGCCTTCAACCGCCGGCTTGATACCGTCGTGAGGAAGTACATGAACAATGGATTTCTTAGGTGAATCAATGATCACGTATTCCTTGTCAGGGTTAAAGTTAACTCCGTACTCCTTGAAGATTGCCTTGGGATCCTTCATAAATGCCTGCTTGAACTCATCAGACTCCCAGCACTGTGAGAAGACCTCACCCATCCTGTTCATCTGATCGTCTATAGCTTCCTGAAGCTCCTTCTTCTGTTGTTCCGTAAGTTCATAATTTTCAGCCATATTAACCTCCTGAATATAAAAAACCTGCTCCGAGTACCATTTTACCGCATTTTTGTCAGTTTGTAACCAATTTTTTTGAATTTCTTCAGATCATTCGAATATTTTCTCCGTTATGCATCCCGCATCCCAGAGACGGTTTAAATACCAGTAGGCATTCTCGGGCGATGTCAGTTTCTCATAAACGATCATGTCCACTATCTCTTTACGGGTATGCACGCCTTCCTTTACAAGCTCCGCGATCCTTATCATATAAGGCTCCCTAAGAGGGATCGCCTCTCCGAATCTGCTTATGATGCTTTTTTTCCCCTTATATTCACCGACCGACAGATAATCATACATCTTAAGCTTCTTATCTTTGGGAATATCCTGCTCAAGGTTATCCTTAATGTATCTTACAAGCTTATCCTCAAAATCCGCTCCGTCGTCAAATTCCACCCATTCAGACTCATATATGCCCTTGGGAAATCTCTCATCAGCTCTTGCGGGACTTATAAGTCTGAATCTCTTATCGGGAAAATTGATGCAGAAACCGTCTACACAGCAGATAGTCCCGGGGTCTCCGTCCGCCTTTTTAATGTCGGAATCCTCAGTCTCACGCCCGGCTTTTACATAGGGTACAAAGGCAGGAGCTTCGGGAAACTGGGGCAGTAACTCTACCATCAGAAGCTCATGCGGCGAGAAGCTTTCAAATATCTTTTTTGCCATTTCAAGAGATCTTATCGTAAATCTGTGGATAAAGCCTTTTCCCTTCGTGATCCCTGAAATAAAATATCTGGTCCTCTCAATGTTCCTGTCGGCTGCTGCCGTCGTTATCTGGGGGATCGTATGGAATTCCTCATAAAAATCATCTTCGAACTTTTCGTAATCGGGATTATCCAAAGGCTCAGTTGCAAAATACATCATCCCGTGACCGGCGGCATCTCCCAAGATCTTATGACAGCTTTTTAATACGTCATTAAAAAGCTTTTTGTTTTCCGGTGTGTAGAAAAATACCTTTTTAAGCGGTCCCGCAGAAAGCCCGCAGAATTTGCAGCCTACGGAACAGCCTGTTGCAAGTTCATAGGTTACTATGGTGTGTACAAAGGATTCATTGAGTCCTCCGAGCACTCCATCGCAGCGGCGGATCTGCCTGGCTCTCCACTTCTTCATGGCCTCGTTATCCGGGACACAGAGTTTTTTTATCATCATATCCCTGATCGCGATCTTGTTGCCGATAAACTGCCTGTACCTGAAAAAGCTTTCCGGCATTTCCGATATCCGATTCGGATCTGCCAATATGGCAAGCTTCTCCTCGGGATCCTTTGGACAACAAAGAAAATCCGTATCCTCTGTACTCAGCTTAATGTCATATTTATCAATAAAAGCCTGCCTGTCATTAAGATACTCTTCTACAGAGCCGGGAATAAGGCTTATGATATCGATCATCCTCTTTGCATATGCTACCTCATCCGTGATTCTTTCAGCATCCTCGACTGACATTTCATTTATGCTTTTTCTCGTCAGTGATAATTCATGCTCAGTCATATCATACTTTCCCGCTTTCAGTCTTTATCAGTCCCATTCCCCACCATCTGTTGATAACATAGTAGACTATCTCGGGGGGTATGACCTTTCCGTCTCCGACGACACAGAGCTCGCTCACTATTTCCCTCTTATACCTGTCGCCCCTGTTAAGTGCGTCATATCCCTTCTTAAATATGGACAGGTCACCCTTTGCCTCAATA
>JAILPG010000023.1 GCA_024699595.1 Lachnospiraceae bacterium
GTAAAGTGCGGGAAGGGAAGTCCTCCTGCCGCGTAGGTCTCATCGATGAGGGCGCAGGCAAGATCTTCTGTTGCTTCACCTATATAGTGGATATATACCTTGTCCCCCTGTTTTACCTTGCACGAATAATTCACGAGGTTATGTGCAAGTTTCCTGATCCTTTCATCCATTTATGATCACCTTCCTTCTTAATGTTTATTTATGAAAAGCAGATCCACAATTGTGACTTGCGAATCCTTTTTTCCGTGTTTCGTCTACTCTGCCGCGACGGTATAACTTATGAAACTGTTCCCGTTTGCCTCAAACCATGCCGCGGAATCATTCATTCCATGCTTCTTTATCGTGCCGTCGACAGGATTAAATATGATGGTATTCTTGCTGTCATAGCCTATTATAAGAACGGTGTTAAGATCGTCAACAACAGCAAGTACCGGAGAGCCTATCGACACATAATAGAGCACGGATTTCAGGCTGCAGCCCGACAGATCGAGTACCGTTCTGTCCTGTATGTTTTCTTTCAGTATGCTTAGGATATTTCCCTGCGATGTAAGCAGATCCGTGTCTTTATATACACCTGCTTTTTTTAGCATCTCATCCATACAGATGGTCCTTGAGCTCATGGTCTCGTCTGCCAGCCGCTCTTCATTTATCTCTTCTATCCTTGTCTTTTCTTTCCTGTTTCCGGCCTGCCATATATAGGAGCATTTCTTGTCAACCACATTTCCGAATATGCTCTCGGCCCGTTTGATGGCGTCGGCCTCGGAGGTGTATATTGCGTCGACCTCACCCTTTGCATATACATAATATCTGCTTATCGTGTCTTCGTCATTGAGGACGAGCGACAGGTCGCCTTCGTAGAGAACTTCATTCGGAGTGGTTATCCTTACGGCCTCTTCGGATGTGGATTTATAGATCTCTGTCTGATAGGTGGTCTCCATCTCATCCGTGATCACATAACGGTATCTGTTCTTGGAACCTGAGGTCTCCATATTGCTTATGATCTGGTCATCCTCGGCATCTCTAAGCTTTCCTTCTTCGTCTCTGTATTTTCTCTTAAGATTGATTATATTGTCGATGAATTCCGCATCGGTGATATAGTAGCCGTCTTCCTTGTATTCCTTTAGCAGTTCGCCGGAGGAACTTAAGATACAAAGTGAATGCATGGGTAAGACAAGAGTCCCTGTTTCATCGGTTGATATGTCCGTAGACATGACTTTTCCGAATACAAAATCATGCCCCATGTAGCCAAGAGGGATCAGGACCTCTGAAGGGGAACTGCCTATGTCCACAGGCTCGTTTCTGTCAAGATTCATGATCCTTAGGGAGTTGTAATTATATATGTTTTCCTCGGGCTGCCAGGCGATGACGCTGTTATCTGCGCTTGATACGAACCTGATCTCATCAAGCTCATCAACCAGACGTTTGTAACTCCCGTCCTCCATGGAGATCTGGTAGACGCTGCCGTCAAGATACAGATAAAAGATCCCTCTGTAATTAATATAGGAGAGCGCATCTATATCATGTTTTAAGAGCGAATAGGATTTTTTGTATGGGATAAACAGCTGCTCCTCATTGGCATTTATCACGCTGTCGTAGAAATAGAGAGCTATCCCTTCCTCTCCTTCGTGAACGCCTCTGTTCATGTAGCCGTAGACCAAAAAGGTGAGATTTCCCGATTCATCCATGGTCAGTATCTTGATCCCGTGTTCGTCAAATCTGGTCCTTACGTCATCATTATCCTCATCCCAGAAGGAGAATATCCTTGCAAAGTTGTTGTTTGATGAGTTGTAGCTGTAGAGCCTGTTTCCCTGCACAAAGCAGAAAATGTTGCCCTCGTCGTTTTCCTTGTACTCCACGGGGCTGTTTATTATTCCGTGAATGATCTTTCCGTTTACGAGAAGCGTCTCGGCCTCTTTGTCGGTCACCTGGTCCATGGTCCTCTCATATTCCATAAGATGCATCCTGTCGGTACCTTCTCTGATCCTGAAGAACTCTTTGACATAGTATTCACGGTCATGAGCTACCACTCTGTAATCAAGCTCCATACACGCGTTAAGCTCATCAGCATCCAAGAGCTTCAGCTGTTTTTCACAGCTTACGCTCGGAGCCAGATCACCCCAGGTGAGCTGTTTGAAATTGGAATGGATGTTAACATATCCGAAGCTTGAATTGTCTCCTTCGGAATTTGATTCCATGTATTTCTTAAGATCTGCTGCGGCTTCCTTATCAAAGGTCTTTGCGGAAAAATCCTTTACAAAATCAAGCTTTGCGGGCAGATTAAGATCCTCTTTTTCAATAAATCTTACATAATACTTTGCCGTGATATTTCCGGGAAGCGTCAGCTTTACGATAAGCATGTACTCTGTATCGGGGAGGATGAGATCCTTGATATGGATGTAGGCATGCATCTGGGTTCCCTGATATTCATAATCCTCATAGATCTGGTCTTCTATGAGTCTTGTCATATCCATGGTCCTTACCTCGTAACCGACAGTGGATACAAGGGTACCGAAGGTGTCGATCACGAGCCTTATTCCCCTTTCTTCGTCAAGGGGAGTGATGCAGCCTCTTAAATAGCTGCCGTCCATTTCAGAGGTGTATCCATGTGTGATATTTATTTTCTGGCTGTTTATTGCCGTGTAGAGCACCGGAAGAGTGGCGGAGGGCATCTCCGCAGTCATATCCTGGCTCTCCGTATTTATTACAAGGCTGGTGACGATCATTGAGGTGATGAGCACCGTCAGGATGACTCCGGCCATGATAAGAGCTTTTTTCATAATGGGTTCCGATATTATTCTGAATTTATGATTAAGGAATTTGTTCCGTTCGAAATATCTTTGGTGTCTACTATATTATACCAAGATGG
>JAILPG010000044.1 GCA_024699595.1 Lachnospiraceae bacterium
TGCGACATATTGGCAAGGAAATCACCCTTGGCTCTTGATGCTTCCTCGGCCAGAGCCTTGGCTTCTCTGAGTTCGTCACTTTCACGGGCCTTTCTGATCGCCCTTGAGAGATAAAAGGCACCTATCATTACAAGAAGCATCAGGAGCCCGAACACCCACACGACTAACAGAGTAATGCTTCCTATACCTTCGGATGCAACAGATCTCGGCACAAATCCCGATACCAGGAAATCGGTCCCCGGTATCTCGGATTCAAACAGCACCATTTCCCCGCGGTCGGTGGAAAAGATATTGGCCACGGCAACGGAAACCTCCATTTCCCTATGCATTGAAGTATACATTTTCTGAATGTCTTCGCTTTCGTACCAGGCAAGATCCTCTCCACTGCAGTTGTAAAAAGGGATAACGATCTTACCGTCTCTTGTAGTGGCACAGATCTTTCCCATATCATCATATATGTCCGTCGCAAAATACTCCTCAAGCACATCCGAAGGACACAGGCGGTACAATACGTAACGGATATTGGAACCGTTAAATACCGGGCAGGTAAACAAAAGTCCCTCATCTTCAACATAGGTTATGGCTTTATTTCCACGAAACGAAGACTGGATCCCATCATACTCTCTGGCATCGAGGCTTTCCCCATAAAGCGCATCCCCGTCAATGCTGAGAAGACCCTGCTTAATGCCGGGATCATCGTATATGCGGGGCATCAGATCATCCATGTCGTCAAGCGACATTTCCAGATTCGAGGCTATATATCCGAGATTCTCAAGTTCCGTATTAAGCTTTTCCTCCATGAGAAGTGCACAGACCCTCGTCTGTTTCTCAGACTGCCTTTTTGTGTAGGAATCGATCAGCATGGCAATACGGCTTCTTAAAACGATCCCTACCACCGCCAGTGCGAGTGCAAAAAGTGACAAAACTATGATAGTTCTGTATTTCCCGGAAATAGATCCCCTATTCATATATCTCTACGCCTTCCACATACCAGTCGATATGATTAAACAGCTCATCATCGCTGATCCTTTCATTTTCTCCGCATCTTTGAATTCCGGAAATGTCATATATCTCTCCCGAGAATACATCTCTTGAGGTCATGATCCGCTTTTCTTCGGCTGCGACAAGATCCTTTGTCTCCCCGCTTACCCTGTCCGAATACGGATAAAGAGAAACCGCGCCTTCGGGAAGTCCCAGCCAGTAATCATTGGAAAAATTGGCCCGTCCGCTCAGATAATCACGTAATACTCCCGTATACAGCATATCCCAGTTAATGACAGCAGCTGTCAAAAACTTATCCGAATACTCTTTGCTTACATAATCATATCCTGTGGTAAACAGTCCCATCTCATCCGCCAGATCCAGGGCGTAAGACCTGTCCTCATGATATGTTATCACATCGGCTCCCGCTTCCTTAAGCGATACTACAGCCTGTTCCTCTGCATCCTGATCATCCCAGCTGCCCGTATACACGACCATGACCTTTGCAGAGGGATTGGCTTTGCGTGCTCCGAGTGTATATGCATCGATCGAACGGATAGTCTCCGGAATCGGCATTGCCGTGACATATCCCAGTATACCTGTCTCGGTTTCTGAGCCTGCAACGATACCGGCAAGATACCTTACCTGATACATCCGTGCAAAATATGTTGTACAGTTGTCCGCTTCCCCTTCTCCCGATATGCAGTAAAACGCTATCTTCGGATATTCTTTGGCTATGGAGTCCAGGTACTCACCGTATCCGTAGCTTGTAAGAAATATGCAGGAACATCCTGAATCCGCAAGCTCTGCTACTGCGCTCTTAAGCGCTTCTTCCTCCTCGGGAACGTTAAGCTTTGAAAACATCCTGCAGGAATTGGCCTCGCAGGCTTTTTGTATCCCTTCGTAATGGCTTTCATTCCATCCGTTGTCATCAGCAGTTCCGATGAGCACCGCTCCCACCGATACGGCTTTGTCCGACTTGTCGGGACGGAAGTTGTTGATCATCACTACGATACCGACCACAACAAGTACTGCTGCCGCGAGGAACGCGATCTTTTCAAACAGCTCTTTATTTTTCAACGCTCACGCCCTCCACATACCAGTC
>JAILPG010000060.1 GCA_024699595.1 Lachnospiraceae bacterium
AATATCTGTTGCTATGTGAATGATGAAAAGAGACAAGAAAGCAATACGAAATATATGATAACTTCTGCGGAGGAGGCCATATCCGAGTTGTCACAAGGAATGCTCATCAAGGCGGGAACCATTATCGCAACCGGAACCCCGGGTGGAGTCGCGATGGGAATGAAGCCGCCAATATATCTGAAAAGCGGTGATGAGATCCGTTGTGAGCTACAAGGGATCGGAAGTCTTGTGAACAAAGTAGGATAATGAGTTATCTCGGAAGATAATTCGGAGGTCGAGAGAAAATCCCGGCCTCTTATTTTTTTTTGCTTGACTATGACGTTACGTAATAGTTTATGATGTACTTACACGTGAAGGAGATGATAGCCATGATGACAGTAAATGAAGTAAGTAAACTGACCGGAGTGAGTATACGCACTCTACAGTATTACGATAAGATAGGACTCCTGAAACCGGCGGAGTATACCGAGTCCGGGTACAGACTGTATGACGATATGGCCCTGGAGAGACTGCAACAGATCTTGCTGTTTCGTGAGCTGGAGTTTCCGCTTAAAGATATAAAGGATATCGTTACCAGATCTGATTTTGATAAAAAGAAGGCACTGGAGCAGCAGATTGAACTTCTGGAACTTCGGAAGGAACACATCGAGAATCTGATCACCATGTGCCGTGGCTTAAAAACGAAAGGAGTTAGACATTTGGATTTTACAGCATTTGATTCAAGTAAGCTCGATGAATATGCAAAGCGGGCGAAAGAACAGTGGGGAACCACGGCGGAATATAAGGAATTTGCTGAAAAGAGCAAAGGCCGTAGTAAGCAGGTCGAAGAAAGCATTATGGCAGACTTTATGAAAGTCTTTGAAGAGTTCGGCGCCATGAAGCATAAGGATCCTGCGTCCGCAGAAGTACAGGAGCAGGTAAAGAAGCTTCAGGCATATATCACGGATCATTTTTATAAATGCTCTGATGAAGTGCTTTTCGGGCTTGGTAAGATGTACGCTTCCGGCGGGGAGTTCACCGAGAACATCGATAAGATGGGAGGAAAAGGTACTGCTGAGTTTACCTGTAAAGCTATCTCGCATTTCTGTGGAAAATAATTGCAATAAGGGGCTTCAGTCCAATATGGACTGAAGCCCTCTGACTTTAGACAATCAACGTCTTAACTTGTTGCCGCCCAAAAAGCTACAAAAGTCTTTCAGATAATCCTGAACTGACAGATCATCCACAGTTTCCAGAAAAAGCTCACTTTCACGTCCTGTCGTTCCCTTTGGACATTGAAGAAGCGCTACATAATAATCCGAAGGACCGTTTTCCACATGTACGGTTATGGACCGCTTAGGACCCGTATCAGCATACACTTCCAAAGCACTTACATGGATGAATAAACCTGTAAGCAGCAGAAAACAACATATCCTGATAAATCGTGCCTTATGATCCACAACCGCCTCCGCCTAGAAGCTCCTGCCTGAGCCGGAATGTGTGTGACCGCTGGAGCTTGAGTAGCTCGATGAATAGGACGAGCGGCCCGAGGAGGATGAGCCGGAGGATGAGGAGCTGCTCCTCTCTACCGGCGAATACTGCCTGCTTGAATATTTTCTTAAATATCTGTCTTTTCCCTGTATGATTATCGTATTCTGGTCAAGATACATATCCGCGTTAGTCTGAAGCGCCGGCGTTGCCATCTTGCTCTTTGCATGTGACAGCATGCCGCCTCCTGTAGCGCTGCCTCCTATGAGTCCGAGGATCGCAGCAAGCGACCAGTACCAGGGTGTCCTGGGTACACGGCCGGTCTTAAACAGATGCTCAGCCTGGTCGAGATAATGATCAAAGCCCTTATAGAACCTTCTGTCTGAACCCACGTTGTCATTAAGATTTCCAAGAAGTCTTGAATAGTTCTTACCTTCAAGCATTTCCCGAGCCTTGCCCGATCCGTACAGGCAGGACAGCTTGGTGTTGTAATCTTCGTTCCTTAATATCACAAGGGCCAGGCCGTCGTAATCATCACCGAAACCATAGCCGTTATATTCAAAGTATTTCTTTGCATACTCGTCAACCGTCAGTCCGATCGCAGCGGACACCGGAGCGGTATGTATCACGACATCGATTCCGTATTTTTCGGATATCTCTGCCGCATGCTTTGTAAGATCCGCTATCTCCGACTGTTCCAGATACATTGCCGTATCATCGATCCTCGGAGCCTGCGCATCATGAAATCTTTCCGCAGGAGGGTTTATAAGCCAGTCGGGCGCAAACGGATTGCCCTTTAGGTACATCAGCCTGAAGTTCTCTATCCATCCGGCGACACCCTTTGCATAGTCTGCCGTCTTCATGTAGGCATAAAGCTCATCATCTATCGCATTGGCTATGTCCTCCGTAAACAGCCCCATGGTCTCTTCTCCCATGCAGCTGGTATAAAAGCCTCTGTTATATGGATCCATGCAGATAAACAGAACGGCGCCCTCGTATCCGTCGCCTCTTCCGTAACCGTTCATCTCATAGTAATCCGCAGCGCAGATATCCCTTCCAAGGCCGTAATCAGACATATCCGTATAGACTACTATATCCTTATCAAGCTCATCCCTGATCTCCCACAGGCGTGCTGACATGGTCTTTTCTTCTTCATCGGTAAAAAGATCGGCAGCATCGACTATCCTTGGAGCATTATCATCATGGAACAGATGAAAGGTCGAAAGATCCTTATACCAGGAAGGCTTACCGGACAGATCCGTATTTTCCTGAGTGGTCTCTGACTGTGTTTCCG
>JAILPG010000072.1 GCA_024699595.1 Lachnospiraceae bacterium
GTATCCTGTATTATAACGGATGAATACGGAGATGATGATGAAAAAGCAAAGAAAATGATGGAATTCTGCATAAATACTCCGGGTGTAGCAAGAGCTGATGAAGTGATAGTGCAGTCCGAGAACATGCGGCAAAGATATATAGAATCCCTGACTAAATGGGCAGGAGAGAATACAAGAAGCATTTGGGAGAGAAAGATCGTCTCGGGCGGAAGGACGAGAGAGGAGATCCCTGAGTATCCTCATGTGGAGGATGAGGAGCTTGCTCCTGAATGGATAGAAGCCCTAAGCGATAAGAACGGAAACAGGAAGAAGTTGATACTTGTATACATAAGCATCAGCGGCCTGATAGAGAATAGAGATGTTGCGATCAAAAAGCTGGAAAGCATCTTCTCACTCTTTAAGGAAAACACTGATACGGTGATGATGTACTATCATCCCGATGTAAATATAGATAAACATCTTGTAGAGTTTGATGCAGGGCTCTATGAAGAGTATAAGAAGCTCATCGATAAGTTCATAAGCGAGGATTACGGCATCTTTGATGACGGAGAGGATGATGGGTTCATGGTAAGGCTCTGTGACGCTTTCTACGGAAACAATGGAACCACAATGTATCATTTCATGAGGGCAAAAAAGCCTGTGATGAGTATGAACTATACAGTGTAGGAGGAGAAAGAATATGGCAAAGCTTAAGGAAGGCATGCAGATGATGATAGGCAATATCGACGACTATTGCGATATGCTCATCTGTGATAAAAGAGAGATCGCTTACAGCTACAGAGACAGTCTTGTGATCGATTTTCAGACCGTTATCAGCGCGATGCTCGGTCTGTATGACAAGCCCGAGCATGCGGACGTAAGGAGCGACAAGGATTACTGGATCGCGCAGTTTGACAGGATACAGCAAGCTTTCAGATCCGACGATTCTTTTTTTACGATCGATGTACTGAAAAACGAAACGAAGGAAAATTTCTTATTATACATGAGAATGATCTAGGGAGGTGCACATGTCAGCAATCTACGATAGAAATCTTGAAAGCCTGAAGAAAGCATATCCGTCCTATGCTGAAAAGATAAGCGCGGACCCCGGAAAGGGATATTCCCTTGGATCGGGTGTAGCATTAGTGGAGGACAGAAACGTACTGTATGCGGTTCTTAATGGCATGCAGTATCAGCTTGATTCGCTCTATGAAAGCGAAGGTATATTAAATGTATGGTATTCACATCTTAAGAATGACGAACTCTTTAATGTCTTTACGGTCTTCGGACTCGGAAACGGCATGTTTGTAAGAAAACTCATTAAGGAAAAAAAGCCTGATCAGGATGTAAAGATCATAGTCTACGAGCCCGATATGTCGATCCTTAAGACAGTTCTTGAAAACATGGACATGACCGACATTATTGAAAATGAAGACATCAGTCTCTACATAAGAGAATTATCAGATGAACCTTTCGGTGAGGTGCTTGACAGGATCATCAATTATAAGAACATAAAGAACGTCAGGAACTGCATATATCCGAATTACACTCTGTTTTTCAAGGGAGATCTGAACGTCTACAACAACGCCATTAAGATCAATAAAGAGGCTGTAAACGGATCCATGGATGCCAATGTAAAGTTTGGGCAGGCCTTTTATAACAATATTTTCGACAATATCCATAAGTATCT
Organism: Lachnospiraceae bacterium; assembly: GCA_024699595.1. Next base: position 1,670 of record JAILPG010000072.1, read on the forward strand.
TGATTCAAGATCACTTGTATCGCTTAAGGAAAAGCTTTCGAAGGACATTCCTGTTATCGTGGTATCCTCGGGACCTTCACTCAGTAAGAACATAGGCGACCTAAAGGCGGCGGTCGGTAAGGCGCTTATTATTTCCGTTGATTCTGCAATGCCGGTCCTTTTGCATGAGGGGATCGTACCCGATATGTATGCTAGCATAGATGGGATGAAGTTCCTTGCTCATTTCAAGGATGAAAAGACAAAAGACATCCCGATCCTTACCGCACTGTCTGCTACTCCGGGTGCCATCAGGGAAGGTCAGAGAGCGTTTTTTGAGAAGGGAACAAATGAGTATATAAATGCTTTCCTTGAAATGAGCAAGGAACT
>JAILPG010000090.1 GCA_024699595.1 Lachnospiraceae bacterium
TTTCCGGCTGCCTCAGCGGCTTCCTTTGCTTTTGCACAGATTTCTGCTTCTGTATCCTTGTCAGTAACGATGATCTCTGCTTCGGATATGTCGTCCGTAAGCTCAGTTGCCATCATCTCAAAGAATGAATACACGTTTATGACATCCGTGACAGCAAAGTAATCAAGTAAAAAGTTCATCTCCGTGATCCCGGCAACTGCCGCATAGCTGTCCCTTGCCATGTTAAGCCAGATCAGTTCATTTGTCTCAAAGTCAAATCCATAGAGGTACGCAAAGGTGCTGTTACAGTCGATCTTAAAGGCCGATTGAACTGTTTTAGGCTCATATACTTCTCCGGAGTCCTCTATATCCCTTATCATGTATCCTGCCTTACAGTAGCATTTGTCAAAGGTAACACGGGAATACACGTTATCACATAAGATGAGGTAACGCATCTTCGGATACATACTTTTGAATGCATTTATATCGATATCAAAGTATTCCGAGCCTCCGTCATAGCCGCTTGTCTGGTCTCCCGAGAAGGTTATGGCATTGGAATTTCTCCGTGACATTGTCCTCCATGAGAACTCCATACGGTTACCGGCCTTATCCACTCCAAACACCGAGAGGTCGATATCATTTACTTTTTCCCAGTAGGTAAAAGCACGCAGTTTCTTTTTTTCAACATCAAGTTGGATCCTTGAGCCGCGTGTCAGTGACCCGTATCCGCCCTGTGATGTGCTTTCCTGTATGGGAAGAGCATAGTTTACCATATCGGGATCGATATATACCTTCCCAAGCCTGTTCTTAAGGGTTTTCCTTAAGTTATCCATTATCTTATCCGCAAGAAATGTGACCTGTTTTTCGGACAGATCCGTTCTCTTCTTCTGGTATTCAAGAGGCGTCTCTTCATGAACGCGCAGCTTGTTGTGCTTTACGAACTTAAACGTTCTATTGCCTTTATCACCTCTGTAGCAGGCATACATCATCAAAAGCTGCAAGAGCACGAGCACATTTCTCGTTTCTATGTGGTCCGTGACATATTTAAGATCTTCCTCTGTCTCACATCTGCTGACTATGTAGTTAAGGTTCCTGAGTACCGCAGCCGATCCCTTGCCGGCCTTCAGCGCATCTACGGCAGCCTTTATATTTTTTTCGGCCATGTTGCGCTCAAATTCAGAGAAGACGGATTCGTTAAAAGGCCCTCTCATGGCATATACAAATTCAGTCTGTTCCTTTGTCTTGGGAGCATAGTGAATATGATGAAGCAGTCCGCTCCATATGCTCTTTTTCTCATAACAGGTCCTTATATCGGCACGGCCCTGCTTAAACAGCCTGTTTATGACAGAAGATATTAACTTTCTGTCCTGGTTTTTAAGGTTTAATTTCTTTACGTTATCATTTCCATATACAGCGTAATTAAGCTCATCCACAAGCTTTATCACATCGGAGAGCTGCATGAAGTCCGTTAAAGACAGGTTTCTAGTGTCGATAAGCAGCCTTATGCAGGTGTTTTTCGATGCCACTTTTTTTACCTGATATTTATACTCACATATGAATTCCTTTACGAGATCATACTGCTCATTGCTAAGAGGCCTCGTACCCGACAGAAGATCATCGACATAGTCTGAAAGCCTTCCCTTTGCTTCCTCTTGTGTGATTATGGAAAAAGTCTTTATTTCCGCATTTTCCTTAAAGGCTATCCTGTCAAAATTTTCCTCAAACAGGGAATGTCCCGCTTCCGAAAAATCTCCGAAGCCGTAGGTTATCACGTAGTGAAAAAGCTGGTCAAACAAAAGCTCGTCCGGGGACAGCTTTCTTACCGAATCCGGGAATCCTTTATAAAACGGCTCGGGTACGTTCTCTCCGAGCATTTCCGCTGCAAATCCGATCATCTCCCTCTGGGCAAGCTTTTCCCCGGAGTCTATCCTTATGTTAAAAAGATTTGCAAGCGAAAAGAGCACCTCAAAGGTATTTTCTTCTGTTTTTTCCCAGTCGTTTACAAACAGATGCTTTTCAAACAGATACTTTTTCAATATTTCCTTCATCTTTCTCTTCCTTTCATCTGATGATATCGCCGGATTATTTTTTGATTACCATTCAAATTTGTGAAGTAAATCCGGCTAGCTATCAGATTCACGTAATCGTACCGCTTATTAAGATCAGAGCTTATGGGTGAAGTAAGCGGCACTAGCTGTGCATCACCGGCGTATCGTCAGATTTCTCGGCGCTCTTCCACTGAGCTACAGGCCCTAAGGCCTGGCGGGATTCGAACCCGCGACAGCCGGACCCCAAGTCCGTTATCGAAGTAAACCTGACTAGCTGTCGGTGATCTGCGAATATCCGTCTGAGCTTTCGCCCGGACAATCTATTTTTCCTGTACAAAACCGGGTGTTAACTGCATTTGTTCCTTGTGCGGTCATCGCCATCAGAGCAAAAACACCTGGTGAGAAAAAAAGTGCCGTCGACCATTTTTATATAATAAAAATAATCGAACAGGCACTTTCGATGTATTGACTATACTCTTTTGCGGTTATGTTGTCAAATACATTTTTCACATTTGACGGTAATCCGAATCCTCTTCAAATATGATGTACTGATTAACAGAGCAGATTATGATATGATACAATCAATATATAAATGAAGAATGGACCCCGGGACGGGGGCCAAAAGGGGATTGATATATGGGTAATAAAGCGGACGTTTATTTATTCGGCCAGGTGCTTGGCACTCATTCGTTTTTATTAAGGGATGGATTCTTGCAGCCTGATGAGTATTCAGAGATAAAGGAGCAGTATTTTTTGCCCGGAGGAGAGACGGGTACCTGTGCAACGGTGCTTGACTCACTGGGCGTCTCCGCGAAGATGGACGGAACCTTTATAGGTACTGAGGTTGCACCGATGTTGAGAGATTTTTATACGGATAAACAAGTGGATCTGTCTCCGCTTCATTTTCTTAAGGATGATCCCGGTGTAATGGATTATGTCGTGATCGCGGGACTTGTAAGGTCTCCGATGGGAAGATTTCAGACGCTGTTTGCTTCGGGAAAAAGATGGTGGAGCATCCCTAATGAAGAGGATATAAAGAGCTGTAAAGCAGCTGCGATCGATCCGTTTTTTTTCGATGAAACGCTAAGGGCAGCTGAGCTATGTAAAAAGAACGGCATCCCCTATGTAACGATCGATTCAAGACATGACAGCATTCTTCACAGGGACGCATCCGTTAACGTGGTATCTAAGGAATGCACGTCCGAACATTATGCAGGAATGCCTGCGGCAGATATCCTGAAGCTTATGAAAGAGAATACGGATGGTCTTACGATCATCACACAGGGTGCAGGCGATATGTTATATGCCAGAAAAGGCGAAGAGATCCATACTATGAAGCCTTTTTCCGTGGATGT
>JAILPG010000154.1 GCA_024699595.1 Lachnospiraceae bacterium
TACTGGGACTGATGGTCATATTCGGGCTCGGAACCGAAAAGACCGGTGCAGCTTCAAACATTAAGCTGGGACTGGATCTGGCAGGAGGTGTCAGTGTAACATATCAGGCTGTTGGTGAGGAATCACCCTCCAATGCCGATATGAGCGATACCGTGTACAAGCTCCAGAAGAGAGTAGAGGGCTACAGCACGGAGTCGCAGGTGTACAGAGAGGGAAGCGACAGGATAAACATTGAGATCCCCGGAGTCGAGGATGAGTATGCAGTTCTTGAGGATCTCGGAAAGCCCGGTTCCCTGTATTTTATAAAGGAATTTTCACCCGATGGAGAGCCTAACTACCAGATGGAGGGATATAACGAGAACGGAAAGCCTCATTATGTTCTGGCAAAGTCCATAGAGGATCTAGATAAGGACGGATCTGTTGTCCTTACGGGAACGGATATCACGACCGCGCAGGCAGCTTCCTATAAGAATGACATGGGAAATGTCGAATACATAGTACAGCTGACTCTTAATGCAGACGGAACACAGAAGTTTGCGGATGCTACGACTGAGGCAGTTAAGAATCACGACAGCATCATGATCTATTACGACGGAGAAGCTGTTTCGGTACCTACCGTACAGAGTGCGATCACGGGCGGACAGGCTCAGATAACCGGAATGGATGATTTTGAGGAAGCAGAAAATCTTGCCTCAACGATCCGTATCGGAGGACTTAAGGTTGAGCTCGAGGTATTACGTTCTAACGTTGTCGGTGCACAGCTTGGTAATGATGCGATCTCAACAAGTATCAAGGCCGGTATCATAGGCTTCGTACTCGTTGCTATATTCATGATAGCAGTATATCTGGTACCCGGTCTTGCAGCTGCTCTTGCGCTGTGTCTCTACATAGTACTCGTAATGATACTTTTGGTGCTCTTTGATGTTACCCTTACCCTTCCGGGTATGGCAGGTATCATCCTTTCGATCGGTATGGCTGTTGATGCAAACGTTATCACCTTTGCCCGTATCAGGGAGGAGATAGCCGAAGGAAAGACTGTTAAGGCAGCAGTAAAGACAGGATATGAAAAAGCACTTTCAGCCATCATAGACGGTAACGTTACAACACTTATCGCAGCTATCGTGCTTGCGATACTCGGTACCGGTTCTATAAAGGGCTTTGCCGCAACGCTTGCCATAGGTATCGTTGTTTCGATGTTTACGGCACTTGTTGTTACCAAGGCAATAATCAATGCGCTTATCGAGCTCGGTCTCAAGGATAAAAAATACTTTGGAAAGGCCAAGAGCCAGAAGACCATTGATTTCCTCGGAAAGAGGAATATCTTCATCGGAGCATCACTTGCCGTCATCCTTGCAGGCTTCATATGCATGGGAGTAAACGCAGGTATAGGAAGAGGCGGCCTCAACTTCTCGCTTGAGTTCTTAGGCGGTACCTCAACAAATGTTGCTTTCAATGAAGACTTAAGCCTTGCAGACATAGATTCGAAGGTAGTGCCCCTGATTGAGGATATTACCGGGGATGCAAACGTTCAGGTGCAGAAGATCAGGGATACCAATGAGGTTATTTTTAAGACCAGGACACTGACTCCGGAAGAAGGAAAAGCTCTTGCAACTAAAATGATCGATGAATTTGATGTAAATGCTGACAAGATCACTGCAGAGACCATTTCCTCGACCATTTCTTCGGAAATGCAGGCTGATGCAATAATAGCAGTTGTTGTTTCCATCGTCTGCATGCTGTTATATATCTGGTTTAGATTTAAGGATCTCAGGTTTGGTGCAAGCTCGGTCATCGCCCTTGTGCATGACGTGCTCGTAGTACTTGCCTTCTATGCATTTGCAAGAATATCGGTAGGTTCGACCTTTATCGCATGTATGCTTACGATAGTAGGTTATTCAATAAACGCAACGGTTGTTATCTTTGACAGGATAAGGGAAGCTCTTAAGAACAGAGAAAAGAATGAAGAGCTTGAGCCTCTGGTTAACAGGTGCGTGAACCAGACTCTGTCGAGAAGTATCTTTACTTCATTAACAACCTTTATCATGGTATTAGTGCTCTTCATATTCGGCGTATCCTCGATCAGGGAATTTGCACTGCCTCTTATGGCGGGCATCGTCTGCGGATGTTATTCGTCCGTATGCCTTGCAAGTGCCGTCTGGTATCTGCTGATCACGA
>JAILPG010000161.1 GCA_024699595.1 Lachnospiraceae bacterium
GTTTCCTCTGCCATGGTACGCTTGGACGGGAGCTTGTCACCATAGGGATATATGCCCTTTACGATATCATTCCTTAAATACCTGTAGAGCTGCAGATATGCGGGTGTTTTTGATCCTTTATCTATCCGGTAGTTCATCTGGTTATATAAAAAACTTCCTTTCTGGTCATTTTTATATGTTCAAAACAATGATAACCTACATTTCAGAATTTGTAAATGCTGATGCCAGGGTTAAAAGGTTGTGAAACATGGCGGGAGCAGCTTGCTGCGAAGCCATGCGTGGCATCAGAATAGTATATGGGTACACCAGGAGACACAGTCATGGAAAAACAATTGGTCAATGCAGGACAGCTTGTCAGGGAGAGACACATGGTTAATGAAAAATATGTTCCGACAATCAGGATAACTATCAGTGCCATCTTCATGGCAGCAAACATCGTTATGTCATCAATAGGGATCCCGGTTCCCGGGGGCCATCTGTATCTGTGCGATGCGGTCATCTGCCTTGCAGCCATACTGCTTAATCCGCTGGAGGCCTTCGTGGTAGGCGGCATAGGCTCATTCATCGGCGACCTGCTGTTCTATCCCCTCCCGATGTTTGTATCCCTTGTAACACACGGACTGCAGGCTGTGGCTATATCGCTTATCTCCCACAGGATCCTGAAACATAAACCCGTGCTTGCATCAGGTATCGCAATGGCAGTAGGATCTGTCATCATGGTGACCGGCTATACTTTGGGAAAAATATATGTCTACAGCACCTTTGAATATGCCATGATAAAGCTTCCTTATGAGATCGCTCAGGCCGTGCTCGGATCGGTGATCGCCATGATACTTGCATATAAATTTGGACTCAGGAAGTTGTTTATGACACAACTTGAAAAGACGCAAAGATAAACTATAAATAATGAAAAATACACGGAATCAATACGCCGGTGTATGATGTAATACAGAAAAGGAAACAGTTTGGAGAAACCAGATCCTAAGGAGCAGATATGTACGAAGAACTGACTAAACAGGCGGAAGCGCTCACAGAAGAACTGATAGATACTGCCGGGTTAAAAACGGGACAGATACTTGTTGTCGGCTGTTCCACCTCAGAAATACTCGGAAGCAAGATCGGCAGCAACTCAAACCTCGAAGCGGCTGAAGCCGTATTTGCAGGTATATACAGTGTTACCAAAAAACATGGAGTCTTTTTGGCAGCCCAGTGCTGTGAGCATCTTAACAGAGCACTGATCATCGAAAGAGAAGCCGCTTTGTCTGCAGACATCGTAAATGTCGTGCCACAGCCCAAGGCCGGCGGTTCATTTGCTACGACCGCCTACAAGACCTTTAAGGATCCCGTAGCATTAGAGGAAATAAAAGCCGATGCCGGAATCGACATCGGAGATACTTTTATCGGTATGCATTTAAAAAAGGTGGCTGTCCCCGTAAGGCTCAAGAATAACGTGCTCGGCGAGGCCCATATCACTGCCGCAAGGGTACGCCCCAAATTTATCGGCGGAGTCCGCGCTGTATATGATGAATCGCTTCTATGATGCTCCTGCCTTTGCAGCGTAAAATCCGTATGTTTAGTGCGGTTAGCTGCAAATGGCAATCCTTCACTCCAGATGAAACACCGGATGCAGATCAACGCTTACCGGTGAATTGTCGGGATTGGTCTCCATTATATCCGCCATGAAATCCCACCATTTTCTGTTTATCGGATCATCGGCCTGTTTTGCCCAGAGTTCTTCATCCTCTATTTCTATATAACCGTAGAGGGTGAGTGTCTCTCTGTCGAGATAGATCGAATAATTATGACCTCCATGCTTATGGATGGATTCCTTCATCTCATCCCAGAGGAGGTTGTGCCTTCTCTCATATTCCTCCTCACATCCCGGATATAACTTCATCTTAAAGCCTTTGTGTATCATATTTCTGCTATTCCCTCCTTATCTCTGTTTTTGTATTGCTTACATGAATATATGCTCGTATCGAAGAGTGTCTTTACCCACTTCGATCAAAAGATACGACGGGTTCTTATCGTTTATCAAAGTCATTTGTAGGTATCTTTTTTCCTGCCCTATCAGCGCCAACTTAGCACACATTTACATATCAGCATAATAATCACTTACTGATTCGTATCCGTAATAATCTGCCAGTTCTTCATCAGTAAAAGGGCCAAATCTGTTATCGTAATATGAAGGATCCTCATCTTCTGAATATGAATGGCTTCTATTCTCGAATTGTTCCTGTAAATCCGGAAAATATTTAAGCAAATTTTCGCTAAACATTTGATCAAGGCTTTTATTTTCTCTAACATACTTTGAAAAAAGCCTAAATACATTATTGGGATTATCCCTGTAGTCGCGATAGTGATATTTAAAAAAAAACCAGCAATCTTTAAGAGTTCCATCGTAAAATCTTATATAATTGCATGTAAACATCCATAGAAGGTTGTTATTAACAGAATCCATCCACTCATTTCCGTTAATCATCTTAGATTTTTTCATTGCACCTTCTAAATAGGCAACATACATATTAATATCGTCGCCGTTTACGTCCTTTAAGTATTCCGAGCGCTCATTATAATTTAACGATTTATAATCTACACCTTCATCCGGATCATCAAAAGTCATTGATCCAGACCAAGAAGCAAGTGCATTTTTCAGAAACCCCATAAGTTTACCTCCAAAATGGTATTCTCTTTAAATTATACCAAATCACATCCTCTGATTCTATATCAGCTCACCCCGAGTTATCGTTCCTTTTTTAAACCGTTTTCAGCCGGTTCAACAAATCTTCCACTATCCCCGGATCATCTATTAAGGAAATACCGAAACACTTCTTTCCTGCGTCCTTAATTGATGCCCCTATATGATAAGCTGTTTTCCCATCCAAGATGATAAACCTGTCATGAAATACCTGCGTCTTCTTCACTGTTAATGTCGGATACTGTACATTGAAATTAGCCGCATCTCTATTCGTAAGCTGTGCGCTCGCATAAGTATATATCTTCACATCGACCCCTGTATTCTTCTTCACCAGGATGTTCAATGTATCCACATCGACATATCCGTCAATCAGAATGATCTCACTAGCGGCTTTCTGGATGATGGATGTAATCAGGCTGAACGCATCATAAATCTGACCATCAAAGAATATCTTCTGCTCCGATTCTGCATGATCTTCAATGTACATAAACACCTTGTCAAACTTCTCATCCGTGCTTTTCTGGTATTCCAGCTGCTTCAGTTCTATTCCACTAACTTTCTCGAATAGAAGTGCATTGTTGGCTATAAAGCGACGCATTTCAACAAATGTGTTCATTATGCGAATCGACATCTGAACAGCCACATCGCTCCGCAGGACACCTGATAGCATAGCTATTCCCTGTTCCGTGAACACATATGGTCTATATCTCCTACCTCCTCTTCCGTTTGAGGTCACAATTTGTGACCTCAAAACATCATATTCCTCTTTCGTCAGCTGAAATCTGAAATTCTCCGGAAATCGCTCAATATTCCTGCTTACCGCCTGGTTGAAAACCTTTGTCTCCACCTGATAGAGCATAGCAAGATCACTATCCAACATAACCTGCTGTCCGCGAACAACATAGATCAGACTCTTAATATCTTGCACTTCCGCAATCGCAGAAATAATATCCGTTGTCTGCCCCTGCTCCTTC
>JAILPG010000098.1 GCA_024699595.1 Lachnospiraceae bacterium
GCCCAGGTGTTTGAACACATCGATAAGAAGGGGATCACGTGGCTGTCGCTTGATGAGCTTATAAAGGCCGACGATCCAAGCCCCTTCCCTGCCCTTACGCAGATCGAAGTATACGGAAGAGAAAACGGGAGATCCCGTAAAGGTTGACTATACCTTAGGCGGTGTAAACTATAGAACGACAATCTTTGCATTTGATAAGGCAAAACTTGCAGCACTTGCATCAGACGGGATCTGCACGGCCGAAGAGCTTAAGAGCACATTTGGCGCACAGTCACGGTAAAAAAGATCATAAGTCTGGTCATAAGACTGTCTGTGGCGGTAAGATCCGTTTTCTCAGTGTATAATTAAGATATTCTAACGTTATTTTTTATAGATGTATAATTCTAGAAAAAAGGGGTATAGGCCTGGTTTGTCTATACCCCTTTAAGCTTAACTCGGGATTTCAATTATTTTTCCTGACTATACTGTCGTTCTTTTACAAATAATTGCTGTACACATATATCTGTGTTATACTGATCGCGCGAAAATATTCGCACTCAAATTGTAAATGGCATATCTAATATCACTATTGCGCATATGCGCACAGATCCGGCGACTTCATTTCGCCACAGATACCTATACCATTACAAGAACAAAGCATAAAAAACACAAAAACAACAGGAGGAAGAATGCTTATGGAAAATGAAAAACAATTGAATACTGTGAACGAAACGGAGGAACCGGCCTATATGAAAGCGACCGGTATGCTTCAGTATAAGTTTACCAATGATGGAATGTTTCACATCGTATTACAGAGAAACGAAAAGGTACTGAGAGGACTTATCGGTAGTCTTCTTCATCTGAAACAGGAGGAAATCGAAAAGGTGGAGATTACAAATCCGATAATGCCAGGGGAGGATATAAGTGATAAGGAAATAATCCTGGATATCAGGCTTATCCTTAATGATGCACAGCTTATAAATCTGGAAATGCAGGTGGCGAATACGGGAAGCTGGCCGGAAAGATCGCTTACTTATCTGTGCAGGAATTTTGACAACCTTAAGGCGGGTGAGGATTATGATAAGGTGAAGCCCTGTCTGCATATCGGGATCATTGACTTTGATCTGTTTGAACATGATGAGGATCATGAATTCTATTCAAAATATCGCCTGGGTAATGTAAATAATCATCGCCTGTATACTACAAAATTCGGGATAAATGTGTTAAATTTAAGGCATGTAGATAATGCAACGGAGGATGATATCGCAGACGGGCTTGATGTATGGGCTAAGGCATTTAAGGCAACGACCTGGGAGGAGTTAAAGATGCTGGCAGAGGAATATGAAAACATTAAAGAAGTCGCTACATCGATTTTTGCTGTATCAGAGGATGAGGCTGTAAAGCTTTATCTCGAGGCAAGGGAGCGTTATGACCGTGATATGTTAAGCAGCCATAATTTCGGGGTGCGCCAAGGAAGGGAACAGGAACAGGCCAATACACAGCGCGAAAAGGAACGTGCAGACGCAGCAGAGGAACGAGCAGATGCCGAGAAGGAACGTGCAGACGCAGCTGAAGCGCGCATTAAAGAGCTTGAAGAAGCTTTACGCAAAAACAATATTGAAGTATCCGGATCTTAATTCCGGTACCTGCGCACTACTGGCAAAGGTACTGGATGCGGGAGTTCCCGTAAAGGTTGATTGGCGCACAGGCACGTTAACAATAAAAATACAGATTCATTTGGGGCTTTGGAGGGACCTCCTCCGAAGCTCCTTTGGTGAGATATCGTATTCCTTCTTGAAGGCACGGTAGAAACTTGAATAATCATCAAACCCGTAGGTCTGACAGACCTCGGTTATGGGGAGATTGCCGACTATTGCATCATGGCATAGCTGCAGTCTCTTCTTTTTTATGTACTGATGGATCGATATGCCAATGTTTTCCTTGAACACGTGTGAGATATAGAACTTGCTCAGGAAAAAATGTCCCGCGATATTGTCAAGCGACAGATCCTCGTCTATATGCTGCTCTATATAGCTGCAGATGCTCTGGTAGAGCGTCTCTGAGGATACAGGCACCTCTTCCTGCTGCTCGTGGGAGATCCTGTTTATGGAAAAGACAAGATCTGAAAGGCTCAGATCAAGTCTTGTCTTTTTCCCGAAGCGGCTTCCCTTCATCTCTTCGACCATGGAAAAAAGCTTTGCCAGTATGCTGTTAAATACGATCTGCTCCGTGTGTATCCTGTGCCTGTCGTATCTTACGGCGTTTTCCGCCACATAGCTGTAATCATCGGAAGAGCTTTGGAGCCCGGAATAGAACGCCTCGCTTATCCAGAGGACGAACCTCCTGTAGGGGATGTCAAAATCCCTGACTTTTACGCCATGCGGCATTCCGGGCTGGACGATTATTATATCCCCGCAGGATGGGATGTAATGGTTGTCTCCGACTATCATTTCCGCATGTCCTTCCATGAAAAAATAGAACTCATAATACGGATGGGTATGCAGGATGGTCCTGTGGTGAGGTTTGGTATCGCAGTAGTAGAAAAGCTCGAAATCCTCGGCTTCCATATACTGCCTGTCATCATATTTCGTGGTGAGATCTTTTTTCATGGAGTGCTCCCGTGCTTACAGGCATATTTTTCCCGGACAATAGGTGATCAGATCTTTTGAAAATGCTAATTAATACCCCGCCAGAGAAAAGGCGGGGTATCAAAGCTTCAGTGTGCTCAGTCGTTTACCTTGATGGTATCGTCTTCCTCTTCAGCCGCAAACTTGCTCTCGTCGAGGTTTCCGGGATCCTGTCCGATGTATGCGAGGATTCCTCCGTCTATGTAGATGACCTGGCCATTAATGAAGTCTGATGCCTCGGATGCAAGGAAGATCGCAAGTCCCTTGAGATCATCGGTCTTGCCCCAGCGCTGTGCGGGAGTCTTGGAACGGATGAAGCGGTCGAAGGGATGCATCGATCCGTCGGCTCCTTTTTCCCGAAGGGGTGCGGTCTGGGGAGTGGCTATGTAGCCCGGCCCTATGGCGTTGCACTGTATGTTGTACTGGCCGTACTCTGAACAGATATTTCTCGTGAGCATCTTGAGTCCACCCTTTGCTGCCGCATATGCGGATACGGTCTCGCGCCCGAGCTCGCTCATCATGGAGCAGGCATTGATTATCTTGCCGGCGCCCTTTTTGATCATGGCGGGGAGCACTGCTTTGGAGCAGATGAACGGCCCCGTAAGGTCAACGTCTATTACCTGGTTCCACTGTTCCACGGTCATTTCTGTCATCGGTATCCTCTTTATGATACCTGCGTTGTTTACGAGTATGTCGATGGTCCCGACTTTTTCCTCAACATCCTTTACAAATGCGAGTACCTGATCTTCCTTGGTCACGTCGCATACGGCGCCGTATACCTCGATGCCAAGCTTCTTATACTCATTAAGTCCGCGCTGTACAAGCTCTTCGTTAATGTCATTAAAGACTATCTTTGCGCCTGCCTCTGCAAATGCTTCCGCATAGGCAAGCCCCAGTCCGTATGAAGCTCCCGTGATCCATGCTACTTTTCCGTCCAGACGGAATTTGTCCATAATACCAGCCATTTTTTCTTCCTCCTGTTATGATATCTGATGCCCCTCTGTGGAGCTATTGCACTTCTTTTGCACATTTTTTGCACATTGCGGCGGGCTGTTGCATCCGGCCCTTTCCGTAATGCTTTGCAGGAATGCGTCAATACAATCATAGATTTATGACCGGGAAAAATCAAATATTTTTTACAACAATGACAACATTAACAATGTAAACGACAATTTTGCCACTATGTAAGATGCAGACATGGGGGTTATCTTTATTGTATGGATGCAGAATTGCGGGATAACTAAAGAAAGAGAGCAGTTCGTATCATAAGTCAGGAGCGGATATATTAGATACCTGACATCATATAGATCATATCATCAATGACCAAGGAGGAATGACATGGAAGTAAGAACAGCGGCATCACCCAAGGATGCAAAATTTTATGACACGGAAAGACTCAGAAAGGAGTTTCTTATCGACGATCTGTTTAAGGCCGATGAGATCAAGATGGTCTACAGCCATATCGACAGGATCATCACGGGCTCGGCGGTTCCGGTTAAAGGAGTGCTCAAGCTTACCGCAGGTGATGAGCTGAGGGCTACATATTTCCTTGAGAGAAGGGAAATGGGCGTTATAAACATCGGCGGCACCGGCGTTATCGAGATCGACGGGAAAAAATATGAGGTTGGCTACAAGGAAGCTATGTATATAGGCATGGGAAGCAGAGACGTTTCCTTCGCATCAGAGGATCCGGGGAATCCTGCAAAGTTCTACATCAATTCGGCACCCGCTCACAGGACCTGCAAGACGGTGCTCATTAAGAGAGAGGGAACACCCGCGGATGATGTTGTGATCATCAAGGATGAGAATAAGAAGGAGCTTGGCTGCCTCGAGGATTCCAACCACAGAGTGATCAACAAATACATCCTTCCCGGACAGGTGGAGAGCTGCCAGCTGGAGATGGGTATGACCGAGCTTAAGCCCGGAAGCATTTGGAATACGATGCCCTGCCATACGCATGACCGCAGGATGGAGGTATATCTGTATTTCGGTATTCCCGAGAATGCTTTTGTAATGCACTTCATGGGTGAGCCCACCGAGACCCGCCATGTTGTCATGAGAAACGAGCAGGCGATCATCAGCCCGAGCTGGTCGATCCACATGGGTGCAGGCTCACAGGCCTATACCTTTATCTGGGGTATGGTCGGTGAAAATCAGGATTTTGATGACATGGACGATGTTGACAACAGGGATCTTCGCTGATCCTGGCATATGACAGAAAGGAGTTTTTTCCATGAAAGCTTTTATGGATAAGGATTTTATATTACAGACAGATACTGCAAAGCATCTGTTTCACGACTATTCGGAGAGCCTTCCGATAATCGATTACCACTGCCATATCTCTCCTCAGGAGATCTACGAGGACAGGAGGTTTGACAATATCTGTCAGGTATGGTTTGGAGGAAAAGAAGCGGACGGCCACTATTTCGGCGATCATTACAAGTGGCGTCTCATGAGATCAAACGGGCTTTCAGAGAGCATCGTAACGGAGTACGGCGACGGGCTTACGCGTTTCAAGGCTTTTGCGGCAACACTTGAGATGGCGATAGGAAATCCGATGTACCACTGGTGCAATCTCGAGCTTAAAAAATACTTTGGGATAACGGAGCCGCTTAATACGCAGAACGCTGAGGAGATCTACAACAAATGCAATGACATGCTGAAGAACGATCCGAAGCTTTCGGTAAGAGGGCTCATAGAACAGAGTAATGTCGCCTATGTGGGTACGACGGATGATCCCATTGATTCTCTTGAGTGGCATGAAAAGATCGCAAAGGATGAGGGCGTCAAGTTCATGGTACGCCCTTCCTTCAGGCCGGATAAGGCGATAAACATCACAAAGGCCGGGTTTGCCGATTACATAGGAAAGCTTGCAAAAGCTGTCGGAAAGGACAGTCTTGAGAGTGCACAGGATGTGATCGATGCTCTTAAGGACAGGATCCGCTTCTTTGCCGAGCATGGCTGCGTGGCATCGGATCACGGACTTGACTATGTTCCCTTCAGGAATGGAGATATATCTGTTGCTGACGAGGCCTTTAAAAAGGTTATGAGCGGTAAGGAGATATCTTTGGAGGAAGCAGAGATCTACCAGACCAAGGTCCTTTGTGAGATAGCCAAGGAATATCATAAGCGTGGCATCGCGATGGAGCTTCACTATTCGTGCCTCAGGAACATGAATGAGAGGATGTTTAAGCTTGAGGGTCCGGATACCGGATTTGACATGATCGCTCAGAATACCTGCGGCGGCTATATTGCTGAGCTCTTATCATATCTTGATAAGACGGGCGAGCTTCCAAAGACGATAATTTTTTCATTAAATCCCGCGGACAACGAGCAGATAGGCACGATCCTCGGATGCTTCCAGTCCGATGAGGTCCCGGGTAAGATACAGCACGGCCCGGCATGGTGGTTCAATGATTCCAAGTCAGGCATGGAAGAGCAGATGAAGTCTCTTGCAAACTTGGGGCTTCTTGGCAACTTCATTGGCATGCTCACGGATTCGAGGTCCTTCCTCTCATATACGAGACATGATTATTTCAGAAGGATCATGTGCAACCTCATAGGAAACTGGGTAGAGAACGGAGAGTATCCAAACGACGAGCACGCGCTTAAGAAGATCGTTGAGGGGATATCCTACTATAATGCGAAGAGATATTTTGGAATTTGAAAAGGAGTCATAAAATGGACACATTAAATTATAAGGTTCTGAAGAACTCGGGCTACGACGGCTACATTCTTGAGGATGCACCGGTCAAGGTACTGCAGTTTGGCGAGGGCAATTTCCTCAGGGCTTTCGTTGATTACTTCTTTGACATGATGAACGAAAAGGCAGGCTTTAACGGAAAGGTCATGCTGGTACAGCCAATTGACAAGGGTCTTGCCGGTATGATCAATGAGCAGGAGGGTCTTTACACTCTGTTTCTTAGGGGACAGGAAAACGGGCAGAAGGTTAATCGTAAGCGTGTTATTTCCTGCGTATCCGGATGCATTAACCCGTATGAAGAGTTTGATGATTTCATCGGGTGTGCAAAGAACAGAGAGCTTAAGTTCATCGTGAGCAATACGACGGAGGCAGGCATTGCTTTTGACCCATCATGTAAGGCATCAGACAGGCCGGCCGCAAGCTTTCCGGGAAAGCTCACACAGTTTTTGTATGAGAGATACAAGCATGAGCTTGACGGCCTGATCATACTTTCATGTGAGCTCATTGACAGAAACGGTGATGAGCTTAGAAAGTGCGTGGATCAGTATATCGATCTCTGGGGTCTTTCCAAAGATTTTAAAAAGTGGGTCAGTGAGGAGATTATTTTCTGCTCGACTCTTGTTGACAGGATTGTACCCGGATATCCCAGGGCTGAAGCAGCTGATATCTGCAATGAACTTGGATATGTGGACAATTTATTGGACACAGGCGAGGTGTTCGGCGCATGGGTCATCGAAGGACCGCAGGCCGTTAAGGATGCACTCCCGTTTGAGAAGGCAGGGCTTCCGATAATGGTCGTTGACAACGTGGATCCCTACAAGAAGAGAAAGGTCCGCATCTTAAACGGAGCCCATACCTCGATGATAATGGCGGCTTATGTTTCGGGACAGGATATAGTCAGGGACTGCATGAAGGATGAAGTGATAAGGGGCTTTATGAACAAGGCTCTGTATGAAGAGATCATCCCTGTACTCAGCGATTCCCTTCCCGAGGATGATCTTAAGGAATTTGCCAAAGCGGTATCTGACAGGTTCGCAAACCCCTTCATCGATCATCAGCTGTTATCTATCTCTCTTAATTCACAGTCCAAGTGGAAGGCAAGGGTAATGCCCACCGTGGTCGAATACCACAACAAATACAATAAGCTTCCGAAGGTCCTTACCTTCTCGTTTGCGGCTTTTCTTTATTTTTACCATCTCGGACAGGAGAAGGGCGACAAGTGCCTGATCGGAAAGAGGGGAAGTGACACCTTTGAGATAAAGGATGATGAATGGGTACTTGAGGCCTTCTATGCACTTAAGGATGCAGGACTTTCCGAGGTATGCGAGGCTGTCGTTAACAATGAGAAGATGTGGGATGATACGCTTAAGAACCTTCCGGGCTTTGCATCGGAGGTTAACGGATATCTCGGCCTTATCGAAGAGAAGGGCATGTATGAGGCGATGAGGGAGATTATTGCTTAGAAGAAAGTGTATGAGGCAATGCGGAGTATCATCTTTATAGAAGGTGTGAGAGGATTGAATAATGAATTATATAAAGATCCACCCGGCAGACAATGTTGCCGTGGCTCTTTCGGATATAAAAAAAGGTGAGAAGATCGATATTTCAGGGTGCGATTTATTTACTTCCGAAGATGTCATGCGGGGTCACAAGATCGCGCTTGTTGATATTCTTGCCGGGGATCCGGTGATCAAGTACGGAAATGAGATAGGCATCGCTAAGGAAGATATCAAGGCCGGCTCATGGGTCCACACACATAATGTAAGGACAGCTCTGTCTGAGGACTCCAAATATACGTATGATCACGTATCTTATGAGCTGCCGGCGGTTTCGCAGAAGACCTTTATGGGATACAGAAGGGCTGACGGCAGAGTTGGGATCAGAAATGAGATATGGATAATACCTACAGTGGGCTGTGTCAATTCCATCGCGGAAAGACTTGCAAAGAGTAACGGGGATCTTGTAAAGGGAAGCATTGACGGGATCTTTGCTTTTCCCCATCCTTATGGATGCTCGCAGATGGGTGATGATCACGAGACCACGAAAAAACTGCTTGCGGCGCTTGTCCGGCATCCTAACGCGGGCGGTGTGTTAGTGCTCTCGCTTGGCTGTGAAAACCTTACGACGGAGCAGTTTAAGGACGAGCTTAAAGAATGGAATGAGAAAAGAGTCAAGTTCTTGACCTGCCAGGAGGTTTCGGATGAGCTTTCTGAGGGAAGCAGGCTGTTAAAAGAGCTTTCTGATTATGCGGGAAGCTTTGAAAGAGAGGAGATACCTGCCTCAGAGCTTATAGTCGGCATGAAGTGCGGAGGCTCCGACGGTCTGTCAGGCATCACGGCAAATCCTGCCGTGGGACGTTTTTCGGACAGGCTCATCGCAATGGGCGGCTCGACCGTACTTACCGAGGTGCCGGAAATGTTCGGCGCGGAATCCATTCTGTTTAACCGCTGCAAGAATGCAGATGTATTCAACAAGGCGGTTAAGATGGTTGATGATTTCAAGGATTATTTTGTGTCTCACGGTCAGGTTGTTTATGAGAATCCCTCGCCCGGCAACAAGCAGGGCGGGATAACGACTCTTGAGGATAAGTCCTGCGGCTGTGTGCAGAAGGGCGGGTCTGCGGAGATCGTCGACGTGCTTGATTATGCACAGAGCGTGACCAAGAAAGGGCTGAGCCTTTTATCGGGCCCCGGCAACGACATGGTCAGCACCACAGATCTTACGGCTGCCGGCGCTCATATGATACTGTTTACCACGGGAAGGGGGACCCCCTTTGGCGCGCCTGCGCCGACTGTGAAGATCTCCACCAACACCCCGCTGTTTGAAAAGAAGGGTGGCTGGATAGATTTTAACGCAGGAACCATTGCCGACGGAGAGGAGACGATCGACGAGGCAGGAGAGAGGCTTCTTGACTTTGTGATCGATATCGCCTCGGGTAAGAAGACTAAGAGTGAGGAGGGGGGCTATCGCGAGATCGCAGTCTTTAAGGACGGCGTGACTTTGTAGACGGGATAATTCCACCTGCGGCGCCAATGATACGCGCCCGGGTGGATTTTTTTTAAGCGGAATATCTCATCAATGCGTTCCACCTGAGAAGTAGCAATGAAAGGTTTGGGCAAGTTGGGGGTAGCCATGAGAAGAAAAACATGTTATCATTCAAGTAACATGTTAGTTGAAATATGTTCGGAGGTATCAGCATGTTTGTAAAAAACAGTGATAAGGAATATAAGGATCTTGGCGGAGGTACCAGGAGAAAGGTGCTTGCCTACAGCGATAACATCATGAACGTGGAGCTTTTGTTTGAGAAGGGCGCAAAGGGCGCGATGCATTCTCATCCGCACGAGCAGATAGGCTACGTGATAGAGGGAAGCTTAGTGTTTCATGAGGAGGGAAAAGAGGATGTTACACTAAGCGCCGGAGATTCATATATCGTTGCCCCGGATGTCCCTCACGGTATTGACTGCCTTACAGAGGTAAAACTCCTGGACATATTCACTCCAAAGCGTGATGATTTTCTGTGATCATCAGGAAATCCGATATTCCGAAAGGAAAAGCATATGGATATTTCATTAAACCAGATAACCTATGAAAGGTTGAAAAAGGATATCATGACCCTTGCATTAAAGCCGGGGGAGCCTGTTTCCGCCAGCAAGATAGCGGCAAGGTACGGAGTCAGCAGGACACCGGCAAGAGAGGCGCTTGTGCGTCTGCAGGATGAGGGCATGGTAGATATTTATCCCCAGTCCAAATCGGAGATCTCCAAAATAAAAGAGGGCAGGATAAAGCAGGAGTGGTTCGTCAGAAAGACTCTTGAGATGGGAATGGTGGATGATTTCTTTGACGGCGTTACAGAGAATGACATTAAACGGATGAGAGAATGTGTCAGGAGACTCGAAACCCTTGGAATGACCCCCAGAGACCATGAGAGTGCTTATGAATACATACAGAGGGATGATGAATTTCACCGGATCACCTACCTTGCAGCCGGGAAGAGTCTTGCTGCAGACATAATAGCCAATACCCTGCCGAATTACCGCAGAGTCAGACTTCTGATAGATTTAGAGAACACAAATAAGGACAGGACGATAAAAGACCACCTGATCCTTATAGAACTGGCAGAGAAGCGTGACAGGGAGAGATACAGGGAATTTATCGAGGAACACATAAGCCATGTCATAAAGGATATGATCGACATGAAGAACCTGTTTCCCGAGATGTTTGAGGACGGATAGCGGGATTTTGGCATCTTTGTGCATTATCAACAAAAAAAAACTTTTTACATTGTTGGTTTTTAAGAGTTTACACTAACATGTCAGCGTGGTAGAATAACCATATCAACTAACATGTCAGAGCAATCTGAAAACAAAATTATTGGGAGGATATTAAAGTATGAACATTAAGAAAATTGCTTCCCTGCTTCTTGCAGGAACAATGGCACTTTCACTCATGGCCTGCGGCCTCAGCGCACCCGCTACTCCGGATGCAGCACAGCCTGCAGAGGAAACAACGACAGAAGAAGTTAAAGAAGAGACTGCCGATGTTGCCGAGGAACAGACAGAGGAGCCCACGGCTGATGCAGCTGCAGCAGGCGATCCCGCAGTTACCCTCGTAATGGCAGAGGTTAACCCTCTTGATACCATCGTTGGACAGATGGATTCCAAGTTCAAGGAAGAAGTTGAGAAGCTTTCAGGCGGCTCCATCACCATCGACCTTCAGGCTTCAGGTGTTTTAGGATCAGAGAACGACGTACTCGATACAATGCTCGGCGGCGGCGGAACGATCCAGATGTCAAGAATATCAGCTTTTGCTCTTACAAGCTACGGCGGAGAGAAGAGCAAGCTCTTATCTATACCTTATACTTTTGCAAACAGAGAGCACTTCTGGACATTTGCAACATCAGACCTTGCACAGGAATTCTTAAATGAGCCTTCAGAAAAAGGTTCAGGTATCAGAGGTCTCTTCTACGGCGAGGAAGGTTTCCGTCATTTCTTCGGAGTTAAGCCCTTCGAGAGCATTGATGATCTTGCAGGACTTAAGATCAGAGTTTCAAATGACCCTGTTATGAACGGTATGGTAGAGGGACTTGGAAGTTCACCTACAGTTGTAGCTTTCGGCGAGCTTTATTCAGCACTTCAGACAGGTGTTGTTGATGCAGCTGAGCAGCCCATCGCAAACTACAAGTCAAATGCTTTCAATGAAGTTGCAAACAACATGATCCTTGACGGACATACACTTGGTGCAGTTCAGGTTATCATCACTGACGAGGCATGGAACTCTCTTACAGAGGCACAGCAGGAAGCTATGATGGAAGCTGGAAAGATCGCATCAGAATACTGCCGTCAGATCTCTGAAGAAGCTGAGAACAAGGTTCTTGAAGAACTCAAGGCTGATGGCTGCAACATCGTTGAAGTAACCGACAAGACTCCCTGGCAGGAAGCCTGCAAGGCAGTTATCGAGGAGAACACCAAGGATCAGGCTGAACTTTATCAGCAGATCTTAGACATGGCGAAGTAAATGATACAGGCATCAAAAGGTCACATATCGACTGAGCTTGCTCAGGGAGATATGTGATCTTGGAGGCCGAACAAATATGAGGAAGCAGCAATTTGCATGCATAGCAGGCAAATTAGCGGATTCCGAATATTTGCAAAATCGCGGGAGTTTCATAGAAACGAAAGCGATTTTGGTATCATCAATAGTACACCGATTTTGTGAAACTTTAAGGGCACAGTGCCTTGCTCTGTGCCCTTGATTTTTGAAAGGAGCATATTTATGCCGGCTGTATTTAAAAAAATCGATAAGATCAAGCCTGTATATGATGCGGTATATAACGTGGTCGCAGTTATCTGCAAGGTCCTGCTGATAGCGGACATCCTGGTGGTAGCGTTCCAGGTGGCCGGCCGCTACATACCATTCATCAAGGATCCGTCATGGACGGAGCAGGTAGTGCTGACGCTGATGTCTTATATGGCCGTTCTTTCGGCGGCGCTTGCCATCAGACGCGGAGCACATATCAGGATGACGGCCTTTGACCGGTATCTTCCGAAGAAGCTGTTAAAGGTGCTTGATATAATCGCAGACTTTGCGGTCCTTATACTGGCTGTGATAATGATGGTCCAGGGATGGAAATATGCACAGCAGATCGGAAGCAGAGGTGTTTATGAGAGCATGCCGTGGCTTTCGAGATTCTGGATGTATTTCCCGGTGGCACTTGCAGGCGGCGCGATGCTTATTTTCGAGATCGAGGCGGTGTATAACCACATAAAATCTCTGTTTGTAAAGGAAGAAGAGAAAAAACCGGAAGAGATTTCCGGGGAAAAGGAGGAAAACAAATAATGGCGATCAATTCCACAGCGATAGCGGTTTTACTGATAAGCTTTTTTGTCATGATCCTCTTAAGATTCCCCATCGCCTATGCGGTAGCTCTTTCCTCGGTATTATGTCTTTTGGTGGAGGGAAATCCCCTTTCAACTCTCTGTCAGTTCATGGTAAAGGGTATAAGTTCATTTTCGCTGATGGCAGTTCCGTTCTTTATCACCATGGGTGTGCTGATGGGAAAGGGAGGTATTTCCGAAAAACTCATAGCTCTGGCTGATGCATGCGTCGGATGGATGACCGGCGGAATGGCAATGGTTAACATTGTGGCTTCATATTTCTTTGGCGGAATATCAGGTTCTGCAGCTGCAGATACGGCTTCACTGGGATCGATCCTCATCCCCATGATGGCGGATCAGGGTTATGACAAGGACTTTTCAACGGCAGTTACCATCACATCATCCTGTGAAGGACTTTTGGTTCCGCCGTCCCATAACATGGTCATCTATGCCATGGCAGCAGGCGGAGTATCCGTTGGATCTCTTTTCCTTGCGGGATATATTCCTGGAGCCCTCCTTGCTTTTTCACTGATGGTGGGATCATATATCATTTCAAAGAAAAGAAATTATCCCAAGGGATCAAAGTTTTCCCTTAAGACTTTTCTTAAGCAGTTTGGTATTTCCTTCTGGGCTCTGGCAGCCATCATCATCGTTGTAGTCGGCGTAGTAGGCGGCGCATTTACGGCAACTGAATCTGCCGCAATAGCTGTTATCTACAGCCTGATAGTTTCGGTGTTCATATACAGGGGGATCACCTGGAAGGGTGTCTGGAAGGCACTTGACGAGTGCGTGAACACTCTTTCCATCGTGCTTATCCTCATAGCAACATCTGCTGTATTCGGAAACTGTCTTACAAGACTGCATGTTCCGGATCTTGCCACAAAAGCGATCATCGGCGTAAGCAGCAATCCCTATGTGATAGCGCTGCTTCTTGACCTTATACTGCTCGTGCTCGGATGCATCATGGATATGGCTCCTATCATCCTGATCGCGACACCGATCTTACTTCCGGTTGCTACGGCAATAGGCATAAATCCGATACAGTTTGGTATCATCATGATCTTAAACTGCGGAATAGGACTTCTGACACCGCCCGTCGGAGCCGTGCTCTTTATAGGCTCTGCCGTATCAAAGCTTCCGATGGAAAAGGTCGTAAAGGCTACCCTTCCGTTCTATCTTTGCATGATAATCGCACTGCTTCTGATAACCTTTATACCCGGTATCAGTATGGCGCTTCCGAATCTGCTCAGATAAGGATATATAAACAGGCCTGTTTTGTGCAGGCATGATCCGGTGCAGGATAAGAGTACCGGTAACAAACAGAACGGAGATCTTAATGGAATTTTCGTACCGTTTCAAAGTCAGGGCATCTGATATATGGCAGGTCAGGATGTATTATGCTTATGCATCCTATACCGCCGTTGTAAATATAGTCTGTATACTGTCATCCATAGTGCTTATTTTTACCATGTGGAAAAAAGCTGCGATGTGGTTCAGACTTTTGATGATCATTTTTTTCTCTCTCTTTACCGTTATCCAGCCCCTGCTCATCTATGTAAGCTGCAGAAACCAGTTAAAAATGCGAAACTCAGCAGACGGACAAGCAGACGGTGAAATGGAGCTTGTTTTTACCGAGAAGGGGCTTGAGATAACGGCAGATAAAAAGCATGAGAAACATCCGTGGAAGGATATCATAAACGTGACCGTAAAGCCGACGCTCGTAATAGTCTATACGGGTGCGGATCACGGATATATCCTGACTAACCGGATACTTTCAGATACACGTAAGGATTTTATTGATTTTTGCAGAAAAATGACCGGAAAGAACAGGCAGTAAAGGCCTGCATCTAGAGGAGGACGAAGGATGGAAATGACCTTCAGATGGTTCGGAGAAGGCTTCGATACCGTTACATTAAAACAGATAAGACAGATCCCCGGAGTCACGGGCGTGATAACCACTCTCTATGACACGATGCCGGGAGAGCTGTGGGAAAGAGACAGGATAAAGGCGCTTAAGGATACCGTTGAAGCATCAGGGCTTCATATTTCCGGTATCGAGAGCGTGAACATACATGATTCGATAAAGATCGGCGATGACGACAGGGACATGTATATCGATAACTACATTAAGACCCTTGAGAATCTTGGTGAAGAAGACATCCACATGGTATGCTACAACTTCATGCCGGTGTTTGACTGGACAAGGACTGAGCTTGCAAGGTTAAGACCCGACGGATCCACTGTGATGGCCTATACGCAGGAAGCAGTGGATGCTCTCGATCCCGAGAAGATGTTTGACTCGATCGCAGGCGACATGAACGGTACCGTAATGCCGGGATGGGAGCCTGAGCGTATGGCTAAGGTCAAGGAGCTTTTTGAGAAGTACAAAGATGTCGATGATGAGAAGCTCTTTGCAAACCTTAAGTATTTCCTCGAGAGGATAATGCCGGTCTGCAATAAATATGACATTAAGATGGCAATACATCCCGATGATCCCGCCTGGAGCGTGTTCGGGCTTCCGAGGATCATCATAAATCAGGAGAACATCCACAGGATGATGAAGATGGTCGATGACGTGCATAACGGAGTTACCTTCTGTTCGGGATCCTACGGGACGAACCTGAAAAACGATCTGCCGGGCATGATCCGCTCACTTAAGGGGCGTATCCACTTTGCGCATGTGAGAAATCTTAAGTTCAACTCGCCCACTGATTTCGAGGAATCCGCACATCTGTCATCGGACGGCACATTTGATATGTATGAGATCATGAAGGCTCTTTACGATATAGGCTTTGACGGCCCGATCCGTCCGGATCACGGCAGGATGATATGGGATGAAGTGGCAATGCCGGGTTACGGTCTCTATGACCGCGCACTTGGAGCCACCTATTTAAACGGCCTCTGGGAAGCGATCGATAAGTCGCAGAAGAGATAGAGCGTAGTGGCCTATTTTTACAAATAAAGATCAGGAACGGGTACGGGAAAGGACATGAGATGAGATTAACTCAGGATGGAATAAAGGATGTAAAGATCTGGGAAGAGAAGGGTTATGAGCTTCCGCATTTTAACAGGGAAGAGATGATTAAAAAGACCAAGGATGCACCGCTTTGGGTGCATTTTGGAGCGGGCAACATCTTCAGGGCTTTTCAGGCGGCTGCCGCTCAGAAGCTTCTTAACGACGGGGTCATCGACAGGGGCATTACCGTTGTAGAGGGCTTTGATTATGAGATCATAGAAAAAATGTACCGCCCGCACGACGATCTATCCATACTTGTAACCCTAAAGGCTGACGGAAACGTTGATAAGACCGTGGTTGCAAGCATCGCGGAAAGCTGCATCCTGGATTCTGATAATGATAAGGAATATTCAAGGCTTAAGGAGATATTTAAGAGCGATTCACTGCAGTTTACGACCTTCACGATCACCGAAAAGGGCTACAGTCTTGTCGATGGAAAGGGTGAGCTCTTAAAGGCTGTTTCGGATGATATGCAAAACGGTCCCGAAAGACCCGCAAGCTATATCGGAAAGGTCACCTCCCTTCTGTATGAAAGATACCTAAGCGGGAAAAAGCCGATAGCCATGGTAAGCACCGACAACTGTTCGCATAACGGCGACAAGCTCTATGCGGCTGTAAGCGCGTTTGCGGATAAATGGGCAGAAAACGGAAAGGCCGACAAGGGCTTTGTTGATTATATCAATGACGAAAGTCTGGTATCCTTCCCCTGGAGCATGATAGACAAGATCACTCCGAGACCTGATCCGACAGTCGAGGAGCTGCTTAAGAAGGATGATATCGAAGGACTTGAGAATGTCATCACGTCAAAGAATACCTACGTCGCACCGTTTGTAAATGCGGAGGAGTGCGAGTATCTCGTGATAGAGGATAAGTTCCCTAACGGCAGGCCCGCTCTTGAGAAGGCCGGATTCATCTTTACGGATAAGGAGACCGTTGACAAGGTCGAGAGGATGAAGGTATGTACCTGCTTAAATCCGCTGCATACGGCGCTTGCTGTATTCGGCTGTCTCCTTGGATATACGAGGA